>JAZNLL010000047.1:0-3066 GCA_045579045.1 Candidatus Avilachnospira sp. | reverse complement strand
CAGTTTTCCCATACCGTGGACGAGCAGATCGGTGGTCAGTTAGAAGCGGGATTTATACTCACCCATATCTATGGCGATACAAATGGTGCCGGGCGCCTGCACGAAATGAACATCGAATGTTACTACGCTACCCGCGCTGTAAAGCTCTAAATAAAAGAACCACATCCAATTGGATGTGGTTCTTATTGTTATGGGGTTATTCAGCGTAAGCCAGGAACTTGGCGGCATCCAGCTTGTCATAGCCCTTGATGAAGCCTGCCAGCTCCTCTGCGATCTTCTTGGCACCGCCCTGAGAGTTGGATTCGATGTTCAGGGGGAGCAGGGGATCGTGGAGGCTAAGACGCAGCAGGAACCAGCCGTTGCCGTGAGCTTCGTCCAGATTTACACGGACACCTTCGAAGTTGCTGGGAGCCAAACTCCAGCCTTCCTTGGTAGCAGCATAGGCAGTCAGTTCATCAATGACCTGCTGACCGTAGGGCTTGAAGTCCTCCAGCTTGATGTTCATACGGAACTCAACGCTCTCAGCAGGTTCCTCCAAAGATGCAATCATGGATTCCAGGGTATAGCCTTCCTTCTTACCGCGAGCCAGCTCGATCAGAAGCTTCGTGACAATGTAAGCACCGTCGTCCAGGAAATAGTTCTCCTTGAATGCGCCGTGACCGGAGGTCTCGATAGCCAGCTGGCTGTCCTGACCCAGGCTGTTCAGACGAATAGACTCGTTGATAACGTTACGGTAGCCTCTCTTAAAGCGATGATGCACACCGCCCTTTTCCTCGATGAACTTGGCAAGGCCGGTGGAGGTGATGGAGTCAGTGACGATGGTGGTGCCGGGATGCTCACGCAGCAGGATGGCAGCCAACATAGCGATGATCCGGTTGCGGTTCAGTTCGCTGCCGTCAGCAAGCACTGCGCCAGCGCGGTCAACGTCGGTATCGAAGATAATACCCAGGTCGGCCTTAGCAAGGTTCACAGACTCGGTGATGGCTTCCATAGCCTTCTTGTCCTCAGGGTTGGGGATATGGTTGGGGAAGCTGCCGTCAGGATCCAGATAGCGGCTGCCCTCAGTGTCAGCGCCCAGAGGCTTCAGAACCTTATCCACATAGAAACCGCCTGCGCCGTTGCCGGCATCCACAACAATGCGGAAGCCTTCCAGGGGCTTCTCCTCGCCGGTAGCAGCGCGGACTTTGTCAGCCAGGATCTTGGAGTAGGCATCCATAAACTCGCCATCTGCCAGGCTGCCGACAGGCAGACCGGTTGCGGCACCAGAACCGGCATACTGCAGGATCTGCTTGATATCGCCCTTTTCCAGACCGCCTTCTGCGGTAAAGAACTTGAAGCCGTTGCGGTTGAAGGGCAGGTGAGAAGCGGTGATCATAACGGAGCCGTCGTAAGCATAACCTTCAGTGACGGTGGACATGAACATTGCGGGGGTACTTGCCATGCCGAAGTTGACAACATTCAGACCCTGCTCTACCATTGCCTGGCAGATCCAGCCGCACAGAGCCTCGCCGGACAGACGGGAGTCCCGACCGACAGCAACACGCAGATCATCCTTGCCGGCTTTGTTCTTTAGCCACAGGGCGAAACCTCTGCCGATGTCCTTACAGGCTTGCTCAGTCAAATTGATGTGCTGACCTTCAATACCTTCCAACGCAACACCGCGGATATCGCTGCCGTTTTGAAGCTTGCTGTAATCCATATATATTTCCTCCTTAGTTTTTTACGCTAATATATTTCTTTTTTCATAATACCATGTTTCCTGTCAATAATCAATGAAATTTCCGTGAGAAAAGAAAAGGGAAAATTCAATATTTTTACAGTGAAAATTTAACCTGCTAAAGTGGATTAATCAATTAAGTTTGCAAAAATGGAGAGGAAAATGGACAATGCTTGTCAAATTCATGTCAAAATTGCGATATTGACAATTGGATATTTTTCCCGTATAACTATGTTAAATTATGATGTTCCTAAGAAACATTATAACTTAAGGAGGAAAAGAAAATGAATGCTTATGTAGAACGCGTAATTGAGTACGTAAAGAAGCGTCACGGCAATGAGCCCGAGTTTTGCCAGACTGTGGAAGAGGTTTTCTCCTCTATTGCTCCCATGATCGACAAGCACCCTGAGTACGAGAAGGCTGACCTCCTGACTGGTATGGTGGAGCCCGAGCGTATGTTTACTTTCCGTGTAGTATGGACTGACGACAATGGTCAGGCACATACCAACATCGGTTACCGCTGCCAGTTCAACGGCGCAATCGGCCCCTATAAGGGCGGTCTGCGTTTCCAGCCCAATGTAAATGAGTCCATCATCAAGTTCCTGGGTTTTGAGCAGACCTTCAAGAACAGCCTGACAGGTCTTCCCATGGGCGGCGGCAAGGGCGGTTCTGACTTTGACCCCTCCGGTAAGTCTGATGCAGAGATCATGCGTTTCTGCCAGAGCTACATGACCGCTCTGTACCGTTACATCGGACCCGACATCGACGTTCCTGCCGGTGATATGGGTGTTGGCGGCCGTGAGATCGGCTACCTGTTCGGCCAGTACCGCCGTCTGAAGGGCGTCTGGGAAAACGGTGTCCTCACCGGTAAGGGCTTTAGCTACGGCGGCTCTCTGACCCGTCCCGAAGCAACCGGTTACGGCGCTGTTTACTACCTGCAGGAAGTACTGAAGCATGAAAACGACAGTATCGAAGGTAAGCGCATTGCGATTTCCGGTTATGGTAATGTCGGTTGGGGCATCATGAAGAAGGCTGCGGAGCTGGGCGCAAAGGTTACATATTTTGCAGGTCCCGACGGTTACATTCACGATCCCGATGGCGTGACCGGTGAAAAGCTGGACTTCATTCTGGAAATGCGCGCTAAGGATCCCATGCACTGCAAGCCTTATGCGGATAAGTACGGCGTGGAATTTGTACCCGGTGAAAAGTGCTGGGGCGTTAAGGATGTTGATATCTATATGCCTGCCGCTACACAGAATGATGTGCGTATGGAGTCTGCGGAAAAGATTGCCGCTTCCGGCGTAAAGTACTACATTGAAGTTGCCAATATGCCGACCACCAATGACGCT
>JAZNLL010000046.1:0-28710 GCA_045579045.1 Candidatus Avilachnospira sp. | reverse complement strand
GAGCTGGAAGCCAAGATCAAGGAACTGGAGGGTTAAATCATGGGTGAAAATATTGCAACTCGTGCCGCTTACGGCAAAGCTCTGGTAGAACTGGCTGAAAAGTATCCCGATCTGGTCGTCTTCGATGCCGACCTGGCAGGTGCTACCATGACCAATGGCTTTATGAAGGCCTATCCCGACCGCTTCTTCGATATGGGTATCGCTGAAGGCAACATGACCGGTGTCGCTGCCGGTATGGCTACCTGCGGCTTCAAGCCCTTCATCAACACCTTCGCTATGTTCGCAGCCGGCCGCTCCTGGGAGCAGGTTCGTAACTCCATCTGCTATCCCGGTCTGAATGTCAAGGTCGTCGGTTCTCATGGCGGTCTGTCCGTCGGCGAAGACGGCGCTACCCATCAGATGATCGAGGACTACGCAATCATGCGTGCCATCCCCGGCATGATGGTTCTGTGCCCCTGCGATGGCAACGAAATGCGTCTTGCCACCGAGGCTCTGCTGAACTACGAAGGCCCCGCTTACATGCGTCTGGGCCGTCTGGCTGTTGAAACTGTTACCGATGCCATCCCCGGCTACAAGTTCGAGCTGGGCAAGGGTGTCACCGTCATGGACGGCACCGATGTGACCATCATCGCTGTGGGCATGAACGTGCAGATGTCCATGAAGGCCGCTGAACTGCTGAAGGCCGAAGGCATCTCCGCCCGTGTCATCGATATGCACACCATCAAGCCTCTGGATACCGAGCTGGTTCTGAAGGCTGCCAAGGAAACCGGTGCCATCGTCACCACTGAAGAAGCCAACGTCAAGGGTGGTCTGGGTGCTGCTGTCTGCGAGTACCTGTCCGAGGCTTGCCCCGTTCCCGTTGTCCGTCACGGTGTCAACGATGAGTTCGGCCGTTCCGGCAAGGCTCCTCTGGTTCTGGAAGCCTATGGCATCACCGACGAGAAGATCGCCGAGTGCGCCAAGAAGGCTATCAGCCTGAAGAAGTAAGATCTGATAACAAAAACTCCCGAAAGCTTGCCTTTCGGGAGTTTTTTGTTATCAGAATGCAGAATGATTGTGTCAGCTTCGCTGCTCGCAATGACAAATTTAAAATGCACTACCAAACTGAAATTGGTAGTGCATTTTAGATTCTTATCGACCACCACCCGGAGGAACGACCAGTGCCGGGAGGGGGGACATGGGGGGAGAGTGGCTATTTTGTGATGTAGAAGAGAGCGACAACATAGGCAAAAACGATCACAAAATCTGTCAACGCGCTCCCCCCATGTGCCTTTTTCATCCAATACTTTTGTGGCATAACAAAAGTATTGGCCGCCGGAGGCTGAAATCCACCTTTGGTGGATTTCACACACCTCTCAGTCAAAAATCTACGATTTTTGCCAGCTCCCCTCAAGGGGAGCCTTTGGTTTGTTCGGAATTTTCATGTTCTTCGCTAAGAAAGAGAGGAGGAATATCTTTTTCTCCGTCGGCACCCTTGATGCCCCAATAGCGCAGTTCTTCGCATTCTTGACGGACATCGTCTAAGACTGCTTGAATTTTGTCCAAAGCTTCGGAAATTGCATCGTAGAGATCTCTGTATGTTGGCATAATTATCACCTTAAGTATAATTTTAGGACTTATTGTCCTAAATGTCAATAGGACACATCGTCCTATTGTATAGTGCCATTAGGTGATAATTATGAGTTTGCGCATTCGTGATTTGCGGGAAGATAACGATTATACGCAGAAATTTATTTCAGAATACTTGATTTGTGACCAATCCCTGTACTCAAAGTACGAGAGAGGGGAAAGACCTGTTCCTTTGGAAGTGATGCTAAAATTGGCAGACTTGTATAAGGTCAGTTTGGATTATCTCTGCGGAAGAACCGACCAGAAACGATAAAAGAAGCATCCTGGAAGGATGCTTCTTTTTGTTTATCCTCTTAATTCTTTGCTGCGTTTGACGGCAGCATCGATGGCTGCCATGACTGCATCGTGGAAATTCCGTTCCTCCAAGGCATAGACACCTTCAATGGTGGCGCCGCCGGGGCTGCACACGGCATCCTTCAGCTTGGCAGGGTGTTCACCGCTTTCCAAAATCAGTGCCGCTGCGCCCTTGAGCATCTGGGCGGCATAGATCAGCGCCTTGTCGCAGGGCAGACCGTTTGCCACACCGCCGTCTGCCAGGGCTTCGGCAAAGAGGTCGGCATAGGCAGGTCCGCAGCCTGCCACGGCAGTGCCTGCATCAAAAAGTTCTTCTTCCAGTCTGTCCAGCAGACCTGCGGCAGAAAGGGCATGGCAGAATGCATCCAGTTCTTCCTCTGTCACATCTACGGAATCATAGAGGATGATGCCTTCGCCCGTAGAGACGGGCGTGTTGGGCATGATGCGGATGACAGGGTAATCGCCCTCTGCCATGGTGCGGATATCCGACATGGTCAGGCCGGCTGCCATGGAGACCAATACGAAACGGCTGGTTCTTTCTGCCAGAATGGGGGCGAGCTCCTCCAACAGGCTGCCCATGGTCTGGGGCTTGACACCGAGGAAGATGAAATAAGAAGTTTTTGCGATAAACTCAGCCTGTACGTATCGGCATTCCAGTTCTTCAGCCAGAGCTTTGGCTTTATCCAAGGTTCGGTTATTCAGAACGATGGAAACCGGGTCCACGGTTTTTGCAACTGCCTTGGCAAGGGCACCGCCCATATTGCCGGTACCGATAAATCCGTATGTCTTTCTCATTTATCTCACCTGTCCGTTTCCGCGGATGACATATTTATAGGCCGTCAGTTCTTCCAGACCCATGGGGCCTCTGGCGTGGAGCTTCTGGGTGGAGATGCCCATCTCACAGCCCAGTCCGAACTCACCGCCATCGGTGAAACGGGTGGAGCAGTTGAGATACACGGCGGCACTGTCTACCACCTGGGCGAAGCGCTCGGCGGTTTTTACATTGCGGGTGACGATGGCTTCACTGTGACCGGTGGAGTGCATGGCGATATGACCCATGGCCTGATCTGCATCCTCCACCACCGCAACGGCGAGGATGTAATCCAGAAATTCTGTGTCAAAATCGGCCTCACCGGCAGGCGTGCCGTCAATGATGGCGGCAGCAGCGGCATCGAGACGCAGCTCCACCGGTTGCTGACCGGTTGCTTTTCGGTCTTCCACCAGTCGCTGCCGGAGCTTGGGCAGGAACAGGGGTGCAATATCCTTATGAACCAGCAGGACTTCCTCTGCATTGCAGACGGAGGGACGGCTGGTTTTTGCATTTTCTACGATATTCAACGCCATTTCTGCATCGGCATCCACATCCACATAGACATGGCAGATGCCTGTGCCGGTCTGGATGCAGGGAACTTTGGCATTTTCCGTCACGGCTTTGATGAGACCGGCACCGCCTCTGGGGATCAGCAGATCCACATAGCCCACGGCGGTCATCAGCTCCTGGGCACTGGCACGGGAGGTATCCTGCACCAGCTGCACCAGTTCCGCAGGCAGGTCGGCAGCTTCCAAGCCTGCCTGCATGGCGGTGACGATGGCATTGGCGGAGCGGAAAGCCTCCTTGCCGCCCCGAAGGACGCAGGCGGAGCCTGCCTTCAATGCCAGAGCGGCGGCATCGGAGGTGACATTGGGTCGGCTTTCATAGATGATGGCGATGACACCCATGGGGACACCGACACGCTCAATGATGATACCGTTGGGTCGCTCCACCCGGTAGCGGACATTGCCCACGGGATCGGGGAGAGCAGCCACCTGACGAATGCCCTCTGCCATGGACCCAATCCGCTGGGGAGTCAGAGCCAGACGATCCAGCATGACAGGAGAAATGTGATCCTTGGCAGCCTCCATGTCCAAAGTATTGGCCTCCAGAATGGCGGCGGTATCAGCTTCCAGAGCTTCTGCCATGGCGAGCAGTGCCCGGTTTTTCTGCTGGGTGTCCGTCACACGGAGGGCAGGTGCGGCGGCTTTGGCTTTCTGCAGCAGTTCCAAAGTAGTCACGGCTGCACCTTCTTTCCGAGGAAGTGGGTGCCTACGGGCTTGCCATCAAAGAGGTCGTAGAGAATCTCCGGGGCTTTGCCGTTGGCGATGAACATATCAATACCGGCATCCATGGTGATGGAGGCGGCTTTCAGCTTGGTTGCCATGCCGCCGGAGCCCAGAGAAGTGCCGGCAGAGCCTGCCAGAGCGAAGATCTCCTCCGTCAGCTCTGTGACGGTGGGGATCAGGGCGGCATGGGTATCCTTGTGAGGGTCGGCGGTGTACAAGCCATCGATATCCGAAAGGAGGATCAGCCGGTCGGCGCTGACCAGTCTTGCCACGATGGCGGCAAGGGTGTCGTTTTCGCCGATGGTGGTCTCAATGCCGATCTCATCGGTGGCAACGGCATCGTTTTCATTGATAATGGGCATGGCACCGAATTCCAGCAGCCGCTCGATGGTATCGTGGACATGGATGCTGCGGCGAGGGTCATGGATATCATCGGCAGTCAGCAGCAGCTGGGCCACCGTATGATTGTATTCGGAAAACAGTTTGTCGTAGGTGTACATCAGCTCGCACTGGCCTACGGCGGCAGCGGCCTGTTTACCGGGCATGTCGGAAGGTCTGCCGGGGAGGCCAAGCTTGCCCACACCCATGCCGATGGCACCGGAGGACACAAGAATCAACTGATGACCTGCATTTTTCAGGTCGCTCAAAACTTTACAAAGCAGCTCCACACGGCGGATATTCAGCCGTCCCCCTGCATGGGCGAGGGTGGAGGTGCCGACTTTGATGACGGTACGCATGATTTGCTCCTTTTATGTATTTACAGCAGTCCTTCGTGATGGGCAGCTTTCAGAACTGCGATCTGGGTCTTGGCATCGGGGATCTCTCCTGCCAGAACCTGCTTCGCCAGATCTTTCAGAGGGATCAGCTCTACATCCAGAAATTCATCCTCGTCCAGATGGCGGTCGCCCTTGGTCAGACCCTTCGCCAGATACATCCAGATGGTCTCATCGGAGTAGGCACAGGCAGGGTAGAACACACCCAGAGGGATCAGTTCCTTGGCGTGATAGCCGGTTTCTTCTTCCAGTTCCCGGCGGGCGGCTGCCTCCGGGTCTTCCTCTTTGCTGTCCAGCTTGCCGGCAGGGATCTCCAAAATCACCTGATCGATGGGGTAGCGGTACTGCCGCTCCATGACTGCCATACCGTCATCGGTGATGGGAATCACGCAGACAGCGCCCACATGACGGATGACCTCCCGGGTGGCGGGATTGCCGTTGGGGAGCTTGATCTGATCGAAGTGGACATGGAGAATCTGCCCGTCAAAGACCAGTTCGGAAGAGACTTGATGTTCTTTTAATGCTTCGTACATGATGGTTTCCTTTATGCCAGAATGGGCTTCAGAGCGGCGGCCAGGACATCCTTCTGTGCCTGTGCTTCAGCCAGATCTTTGCCCAGGGTGGTGAAGTAGGTTTTGATCTTGGGTTCGGTGCCGGAGGGGCGAACGATGACCGTTGCGCCGCCTTCCAGACGGTAGAGCAGCACATTGGCAGCGGGCAGACCGGTGGCGGCAGTGTCCTTGTAGTCCACCACGGACTTGACGGCGTAGCCGCCCAGTTCTGCAGGGGGATTCTGACGCAGAGAGGCCATGATGGAATTCATCTTATCCATACCGCTGAGGCCGGGGAACTCGAAGGAGTCCACCTTGTTCAGATAGCGACCGAATTTGGCATAAATTTCTTCCAGACGGGCCTTGATGGAAGAACCGATGGAGCGGTAGTAAGCTGCCATTTCGCAGATGAGCATGGAGGCCACCACGGCATCCTTGTCCCGAACATAGGGGCCTGCCAGATAGCCGTAGGATTCTTCAAAGCCCAGAATGAAACGCTCTACTTCACCGGCGGCTTCCAGTTTGGCGATCTGATCGCCGATCCACTTGAAACCGGTGAGGACATTTCGCAGCTCCACACCGTAGCTCTCTGCCACAGCATCTGCCAGAGGGGTGGAGACCAGAGACTTGACTGCCACGGGGTTCTCGGGCATGGTGCCCTTTTCCAGACGACCGGCGCAGACATAGTCCAGCAGCAGGACACCCACCTCGTTGCCGGAGACCAGTTCATAGGAACCGTCGGGGCAGCGGATGGCGATGCCCACACGGTCGGCATCGGGGTCGGTGGCCAGCATCAGGTCGGCATCGGTCTTTTTTGCCAGTTCCAGACCCAGACGGAGGGCTTCGAAAATTTCGGGGTTGGGATAGGGACAGGTGGGGAAGTTGCCATCAGGGTACTTCTGCTCGGGGACGATGGTCACATCGTCAATGCCCATATCGCTCAAAATCCGGGTGACGGGAACGAGACCGGAGCCGTTGAGGGGGGAGTAGACCAGCTTCAGACCGGCGGTCTTGCACAGGTCGGGACGGATGGCACAGGCCTTGATGGCATCATAGAGAGCTTCCTTGCAGTCTTCGCCCACATATTCGATGAATCCGGCGGCAATGCCATCTTCAAAGGACATGAGCTTGGCACCGGTGAGGACATCGGTGTTCTGAATCTCTGCATAGACCGCATCGGCGGCTTCGTCCGTCATCTGACAGCCGTCGGGACCGGAGGCCTTGTAGCCGTTGGATTTGGCGGGGTTGTGGGAGGCGGTGACCATGATGCCTGCATTGGCCTTGTAATAACGGGTGGCAAAGCTCAGAGCCGGAACGGGCATAAGGGCATCGTAGATGCGGACACGGATGCCGTTGGCTGCCAGCACGCAGGCGGCAGTCTTGGCGAATACATCGGAGTTGATGCGGCTGTCGTAGGAAATGGCCACCAGCTGATTGCCGCCCTGGGTCTTGACCCAGTTGGCGAGACCTTGGGTTGCCTGCCGAACCACATAGATATTCATGCGGTTGGTACCGGCACCAAGAATGCCGCGGAGACCGGCAGTGCCGAACTTCAGAGAGACGGCAAAACGCTCTTTGATCTCGTTGTCGTTATTTTCAATGGCTTTCAGTTCTTCGGTGAGGGCGGCATCGTCCAGAGAGGCGGACAGCCACCGCTGATATTCGGTCATATACATACAGTTGCTCCTAATCAATAAGTTTCCTTTGCAGTGCGCTCCGTGGGGAAGGCTCTGCAGTAATCGGCATAGAAGGCATTGAAACCGGAAATGTCGGTCTCATCTGCCATGATGGTGCTGGAAGTGGCAGAGGCGAAGACACCGTCCAGATAGTCTTCCAGGGTCTGACCGGGCTTTTTCCAGAGACCGTAAGCAGCCAGCAGTGCCATGCCGTAGGGACCGCCTTCACCGGCAGTTTCCATGACAGAGACCGGTGCGCCCACGGCGGCAGACAGGAACCGCTGTCCCACGCCGGGAGTTTTCAGGTAGCCGCCGTGACCGTAGACACGGTCGATTTTTACATTGCCATCGGTGGTCAGCAGCTCCAGACCGATCTTCAAAGAGGCCAGAGGAGACAATAGGTGGGTGCGCATGAAATTGGCAAGGCTGAAGGATGCATCGGGCTTGCGCAGGAACAGAGGCCGACCTTCGGTCATATCCGTGATGGATTCACCGGAAATATAGTTATAGCTCATGAGACCGCCGCAGTCGGCATCGCCTTCCAGTGCTTTTTTGAACAGCAGAGGGAAGATCTTGCCCTTGTCGGCATTCATACCCATGGTTTCTGCAAACTGGGCGAAAAGGTCGACCCATGCATTGATGTCAGAGGTGCAGTTGTGGCAGGTGACCATGGCGGAGGGCTGACCGGAGGGAGAGAAGAACATGTCGATACCTTTGCGCATGGGCGGGAACTTGTCCACCACCACCATGGCGACGGCGGAAGTACCCAGAGATACGCTGCCGATGCCCACACGGACGGAGTTGGTGGCGACCATGCCGGTGCCCACATCGCCTTCCGGCGGGAAGAAGGGTACACCGGGCTGGAAGGTGCCGGTGGGGTCCAGGAACTTTGCGCCTGCTTCGGAAAGGATACCGGCAGGCTCGCCTGCGTTCAGAGGCTTGGGCAGGATGTCCTTGGCTTTCCAAGGGAACTTTCCTGCGATTTTATTTTCAAACTTCTCCATCATGACTGCGTCATAGTCCATGGTAGTTTTGTCGATGGGGAACATGCCGGAGGCTTCGCAGACGCCGAGAACACGGCTGCCGGTGAGCTTCCAATGAACATAACCGCAGAGGGTGGTCAGATAATCGAGCTTCGGCAGGTGATCTTCGCCCTGCAGAATGGAATGATACAGGTGGGAAATACTCCAACGCTGGGGAATGGTGAAGTTAAACAGTTCCGTCAGCTCTCTGGATGCCTGACCGGTGATGGTGTTGCGCCAGGTACGGAAAGGAGCCAGCTGGTTGCCATCCTTGTCAAAGGGCAGATAGCCGTGCATCATACCGGAGATGCCCATGGCACCGACGGTGGTCAGCTTCTGACCGAATTTTTCTTCCACTTCGTGCATCAGATTGGCAAAACAGGTCTGCACACCGGTGTGTACCAGAGAAAGATCGTAGGTCCAAACGCCGTTTTCCAGACGGTTTTCCCAGTCAAAACTGCCGGAGGCGATGGGCAGATGGTTTTCGTCCAGAAGGACGGCTTTGATCCGGGTGGAGCCAAGTTCCAGACCCAGAACGGTATTCTTCAGATTCATAACAATACCTCCTATTATACTTGTGTTCAGTATACCGCAAAATCATCGGAAACACAATACACCAGAATATAGGAGTTTCTAAAAATTACCGCTTGACAATGGCGAAAAAATGAGTATAATGATAAATGCGTTTTGAGAGAACGCAGGCAAATAGGGGATTTGTGTAACGGTAGCACACCGGACTCTGACTCCGTTTGCGGGGGTTCGAATCCCTCATCCCCTGCCAGGAAAAAGACCGCCATCCTTTTGGGTGGCGGTCTTTTTCAGTGAAATATGCCTTGCGGCATGTGAAATATTGCTGCGCAATGTGAAATAGCTTCGCTGTGAAATATTTGCTTCGCAAATGTTAGCATATTTCATTTCACTTGATGTGAAACATCAAATTTCACAAAGACGAAGTCTTTATTTCACATTTGGCAAAGCCAAATATTTCACTTCACTTATCAGCTGTTTCTTTGTATAATTGTTTTACAAAGGTGGTGGAGCTATGGCTGAATCAAAACTTCGTGAGCTGTCCACAGATTTTGCCGTTAAAGTTATAAAACTGTGCGAAACGATAAAAGGACACTATTCTTTAGTCAATCAGTTGGAGCGTTCTGCAACAAGCATTGGTGCAAATATTCGGGAAGCGAATTATGCCCATGGAAAATCAGATTTCATCGCAAAGCTCCAAATTGCATTAAAGGAATGCTATGAAACAGAGTACTGGCTGGAACTGTTTGTTAAGTCTGAAATTCTAAGCAGAGAAATTGCTGCTGATCTCTATGCGCAGTGTGGAACTGTGCGCAGAATTTTGATCTCTTCCATCAACACAGCAAAGGAAAGTATGAAATGAAAGAAAGTCGGTTATTCTGAGACGGAATGACCGGCTTTTATTCTTCCTTGATCTCCGGCGGAAGCTCCAATGCCAGAATCTTCTCCAACACTGTTGTGGTCAGATAGCGGTAGGTCTCCTGTCGGCAGGGAAATGGTTTCTCTTTCTCCTGTTCCTCATAGTGGGGACAGGCTTTTTTATCGGGACGGGTGTGTTTCATCCTTGGATAAACACAGTGACCGCAGTATGTCGCAACCCCTTTCGTTTCTGTGAGGACAAAATGCTGATAAAAATGGGTACAGGTTTTGCAGGTTGGTTCTGACATGGCAGTTCCTCCGGTTCATGGTTTTGTTTACAGATATTAAAGCATAAAATTATAAAAATAGTGGATTTTAGAGTTATAAACTCTATAAAATTTTCAGTCGAAGACAGATAAGAGATGGGCGCAAGCAGCATTTCTGTGCCTATACAAGGAAACGGATTGCCACGGCCTTTCAGGCCTCGCAATGACACCTTGATTTTGGTCATTGCGAGCACCGAAGGTGCGTGGCAATCCGCTATTTCGTTAGAAATTATAACCACAAGACCCCCACAGCTTTTGGCTGTGGGGGTCTTGTGAAAGAAAAGAGAGAGAAAATATGAGTGGGGGGGTAACCACGGTTTTATCATACAGGAACCGGAAGAATAATTTGTGAACGAAGGAAAAAAAGATTATGAACAAACATTGAATATTTCAGAGCTCCGGGAGTTTTTACAAAAAATTCACCGAAATCCGCATTTATAGAGTATAATGAAGAAAACAAAAGAAAACAGGAGGGAGAACCATGGCCAAATCTGTGCTCATCGTGGAAGATGATCTGAATATTGCCGATCTGCTCCGTTTATATTTGGAAAAGGAAGGCTATGCCCCCACCATTGCCGCTGATGGCGGCGAGGCGGTGGAGCTGTTCCGCAAGCTGCAGCCGGAGCTGGTGCTGCTGGATGTGATGCTGCCGGTCATGGATGGCTGGGGCGTTCTGCAGCGCATTCGTCAGGAATCCATGGTGCCTGTGATTATGCTCACCGCCAAGGGCGAGCTGAATGACAAAGTTGCCGGTCTCAAAATGGGAGCAGACGACTACATCACCAAGCCCTTTGAAATGAGAGAAGTTCTTGCCCGAATCGAAGCAGTTCTCCGCCGCGGCGGCAGTGAAACCGAAGAAGCAAAAAACCGCCGTCTGACCTTCGATAAAATGGTCATTGATCTGGATGCCTTTGAGCTGATCGTAGACGGGAAAAAGGTAGATACGCCCCCCAAGGAAATGGAACTTTTGTACCATCTGGCATCTTCCCCCAACCGGGTCTATACGAGAAATCAGCTGCTGGACGAGGTCTGGGGCTTTGACTACTTCGGTGACAGCCGCACGGTGGATGTCCATGTAAAGCGGCTGCGTGAAAAGCTGGAAGGTGTTTCGGAGCAGTGGTCCTTGAAAACCGTCTGGGGCGTGGGCTATAAGTTTGAGGTGCTGTCAGAATGAAAACCACATTCAGCAGGCTGTTCAGCCTGTTTGCTGCGGTGATTCTTCTGTGCCTGCTGCTGTTGGGTGTGTCCTTCCGTATCCTTCTGAAAGACTATCTGGAGAATGAAAAACGGGAAATGCTCCATACCAATGCCGCCACATTGGTGGATCTGGCGGCGGCCTACGAAGGTACCGGAGAGCTGGATGCCCCATGGGGCGATTTCCAGATCGCATTGACCTCTGCTTCTCAGGCGGCAGGTACCGATGTCATGATCTGCAATCCCGATGGAGAAGTGCGCATCTGCGCCTGCCGGGAAATAGACTGTATCCATAAAGGACAGACTGTCGATCCTGTGCTGGTGAAGAATATTCTGGCAGAAGGTGAGCACTTTCAGGAAGGCACTTTGACCGGCATCTATGAAGAAAGCCATTATATGGAAGGCATGGCCATCAAAAACGGCGAAGATGTCATCGGTGTGCTCATCGTCACCTCCCCCCGGCAGGAGATCGGCGGTGTGGTGATGCAGTCCACCATTCTGCTGTTTTATGTGTCTGTGCTGGTGCTGGTGGTTGCCATGATCGCCAGTTATCTTCTCAGCCGCAATCAGTCCCGATCCATTGGGCAGGTGGCAAAGGCTGCCGTCCGTCTGGGCCGTGGAGAGCTGGATACCCGTGTGGCCACCGGCGGAAAGAATACGGTGGAAGTGGACGAACTGGCCATGGCCTTCAATGTCATGGCGGAGAGCCTCGCGCAGTCGGAACGGCAGCGGCAGGAGTTTGTTGCCAATGTGAGCCATGAGCTGAAAACCCCCATGACTACCATTTCCGGTTTTATGGACGGTATGCTGGACGGCACCATCCCACAGGAAAAGCACGGCCATTATATGCGATTGGTTGCCGATGAAGTCCGCCGCCTGTCCCGGCTGGTGCGGAATATGCTGGAGATCTCCAGACTGCAGGCACAGGGTATCAGCGAGGATAAAAAACGGCGGTTCGATCTGTGTGAGACGGTGGGTCAGGTGCTGATCTCCTTTGAGCGGCAGGTCAATGCCAAGAATCTGCTGATGGATGTGCGGCTGCCGGAACGCAGTGTTTGGGTCCGTGCCGATCAGGACAGCATCACCCAGGTGCTGTATAATCTGACGGACAATGCAGTAAAGTTCTGTAACAACGGCGGCAGACTGAGTATCTGGCTGGCACCGGAAGGCGGAAAAGCCCGGGTGACGGTGCAGAATACCGGTCCTACGGTACCACCGGAGGAACTGCCCCTGCTCTTTGACCGCTTCCATAAGACGGACAAGAGCCGCTCTGCCGATCGGGAGGGCGTCGGTCTTGGCCTTTATATCGTGAAAACCATCCTTGGCGGTCACGGGGAGGATATTTCCGTTACCAGCCGGGAGGGTGTGACAACTTTTACCTTTACCCTGCCTCTGATAAGATAAAATTAAAACGAGGCTCCCCTTGAGGGGAGCTGGCATTTGCGAAGCAAATGACTGAGAGGTGATGAATTTGCAGGATCATGAACAGAATTCCGGCTGGCCGGAATATGAAAACTATTATTACCCCCAATCCCAGCCCAAAAAGAAACGCACCGGCCTGCTGGCGGTACTGGTGATTGTGGCATTGATCGCCGGTGCTGTGTCGTGGGTGGTCAATGTGTTGGATGTGGATCTGGAAATCGATGAAGACAGTGCCAGTCTGACCATCGGAGAGCAGGAGTCAGAAAAAACCCTGCCTGCCATGGAACAGACGGAAAAGCCCTCCTTTGAGACGGCGCAGATCAACAATGAATTTTCAGGTCTGGCAGTGGAAAGCTCGCCCAAAAGTGTGGAAAACCGACCGGCTGCCGATGACAGCGCTTTGAGCCTGCAGCAGATCTATGAGAAGGTCAGCCCCAGTGTGGCATCCATCTCCTGTATCCTCCATAACGGCTCCGGTACAGGTACCGGTATCGTCATGTCCGAGGACGGCTATGTCATCACCAACTACCATGTCATTGAAAATGCCCAGCGGATCGATGTGCTCCTTGGAAATAATCTTTCCTATACAGCCAGATTGGTAGGCGGCGATGAGACCACGGATCTTGCCGTTCTCAAAGTGGATGCAGCAGGGTTGGATCCTGCGGAATTCGGTGACAGCGATGCCCTTCGGGTGGGCGATGCGGTGGTTGCCATCGGCGATCCTCTGGGCGCAGAACTTCGCGGCACCATGACTGACGGCATCGTCTCTGCCATCAACCGGGACTTGAACCTGTCCGGTCGGAAGATGACGTTGATCCAGACCAATGCGGCTCTCAACTCCGGCAATTCCGGCGGTCCGCTCATCAACTGCTATGGGCAGGTCATCGGCATCAACACCATGAAAATGAGCAGCTATTCCGCCACCTCTGCCACGGTGGAGGGTTTGGGCTTTGCCATTCCCATTGCAGCAGCCAAGCCCATCATCGATGAACTGGTCTCTCAGGGCTATGTGTCCGGCAGACCTGCCATCGGCATTCAGGGACAGAGTCTGGATCTTCGTGCCCAACTGTTCTATCATCTGCCCAGCGGCATTATCATCACGGACATCCTGCCGGATTCCGATGCGGCCCGGAAGGGGCTGAAAACCGATGATGTCATTGTGGCCTTCAACGGTGCACCCATCTCCTCTCTGGAGGATCTGGTGCGGATCAAGAGTGACAGTGTCGCCGGCGATGCTGTACAGCTGACGGTCTACCGGGGCGGCAGCTATTATCAGGTGACTGTAGAGCTGATGGATCAGATCAGCCCGGATATCTATTAAAAAGACAGCCCTTTTGCAAGTGTTGTAAAACAGTTAATCCTCCCTGTGATTTTTCACGGGGAGGATTTTGTATTTTGCACTGTGCATTTGTTGAACCGGCCAACTCGGATTCTTTGTTCTTACATAAGTCCCATGCACCAAATTACAACAAGGGCGGTCATGGTCACCAGCGTGTCGATGGTGATGCCATAGAACATAGGCTTGAGTCCTGCTTTCTTGAAATCGGTGAGGCCGGTATTCAAACCGATGGCAGCCAGAGCGGTGACCATCAGGAATTTGCTGACATTCTTCATCATACCGGATGCTGCAGCAGGAATCAAACCGACACTGTTGATGATAGCAAGCAGCAAAAAGCCACCGATAAACCAGGGGATGATCTTTATCATGTTCACCTTCTTGCTGTCACCGGTGGTCTGCATTTCCTTCTTCTTCATGCGGACACCGATCCAGGCAAACACCAGCACCGTAGGGATGATAGCGATGGTACGGGTCAGCTTGACCATAGTAGCAAAGTCACCGGCAGCTTCGGAGAAGGCATAGCCGGAAGCGACTACGCTGGCGGTATCGTTGACGGAAGTGCCGGCCCAAATGCCATAGGCAATGTCAGACATGCCCAGTGCCTTGCCCATCAAGGGGTACAGGGCGATCATCACCATGTCAAACAGGAAGGTGGAGGACATAGCGAAGGCAATATCTTTGTCGTCGGCATCAATAACAGGGGCGATCGCTGCCACGGCAGAGCCGCCGCAGATACCGGTGCCGGCAGAGATCAGGTTGCTCAGCTTCCAGTTGAGCCCAAACGGCTTGCGGATAAAGTAGCCGGCACCGAAACACATGGCAAAGGTGAAGAGCATTACAAAGAAGGTCATCTTACCCACAGACAAGATCGTGTTCACACTGAGGGAGGCACCCAACAGAATGATCGCACCCTTCAGGATCTTTTTGGATGCAAACTTCAGTGCGGGCTTGATCCACTTCGGATGGAAGAAACTATTGATGATAGTGCCCATGAACAACGCGATGATGGATGCGCCCAGCAGTTCACCGGGGATCAGCTTCTCCAACAGCACAGAAGCCGCGGCCACAGAAAAGCAGATCAGAAGACCCGTGAGGAACAAGCCTCGTTCTTTGATTTTGGATTGCATATTGTCTCTCCCTTTGTTTTTTCTTTATTTTACCACTCTCTTGTGATAAAATAAAATTATTGTATGGAATGAACTAATTCTATTTTGTTATCGGAGACCACTATGGATACCAAACTGCATACATTCCTGGTGCTTTGCCAAACGATGAACTACCGATTGGCTGCCGAACGGCTGCATCTGTCACAGCCGGCGGTTACGAAGCAAATTCAATCCTTGGAGCAGTCGTTACAAACAAAACTGTTCTACTATGATGGCCATGCGTTACACAAGACGGAAAAATGCCTGCTGCTGGAGCGATATGCCATTTCTGTGCAGTATCAGTTCGAGGAACTGCAGCTGGCGATTGCGGAGAAGGAGCGTACTTTACTGCGAATCGGTGCAACAAAAACCATTGGTGATTATGTGCTGATCGATGCCATCAAGGAATATCTCCGGGAGCCCGGCCACGAGCTTTCTCTGGTGGTAGACAACACAAAACATTTGCTGCAAATGCTGGATGAAAATCTGCTGGATTTTGCCATCATCGAAGGCACCTTCAGCAAAACCAAATACGATTCCTATCTGCTGCGGATGGAGCCTTTTGTGGGCATCTGCGCAAAAGATCATCCGTTGTGCGGAAAGCATGTACCGGTTGAAGACCTGCTGAAAGAAACCGTTATCGTCCGGGAAGAAGGTTCCGGTACCCGCCGAATCTTTGAAGAACGATTGACGGCCTCCGGTTATGAATTGAATGACTTTTCCAGAACCGTATCCATCAGCAGTTTTGTTTCCATCAAGGCTTTGGTCGCTGACGGAATCGGCATCAGCTTCTTGTACGCTTCCGTTATTGCCGAAGACGGAAGCATCGGAACCTTTACTGTCGACGGATTGACTGCGCCTCATGCGTTTCATGTTGTGTATATCCGCAACACCAATGCAAAGAAGTATTCGGAACAATTTTTATATAACAAGTAAACACCCTGTAACACATGAACCGCCTGCCACGAAGTAAAACAGCCGCTGACCGTCCGGCCAGCGGCTGTTTTTAGGATTCTACCAGCTTTTTTTCCAACTTTTGGAGCGTTTCTTCTGTCACGCCGATGTCTGAAAGGTAGTTACGAATACCGCCGAATTCTGTTTCAAAGAATTCGCAGAATTTCATCATGGCGGTGAAGGGTGTCTGGAACACATATTCTTCAAAATGGCTGGGTTCTTTACGGATGGTGAGAGAGCCGTCACGCATTTTTTGGAACATGGGCTGCAGATACACCTGACTGAGACAGTAATCGGCAGAAATATCTTCCTTGCTGACACCCACGGTGCCCAGCAGGCAGCAGGTGAGAATGCCGGTGCGATCCTTGCCGGTGGTACAGTGGAACAGGGCGCAGCCTTCGGCTTCTGTCAGGGCGGTGATGCTGTCCCGGATCCAATCCCGATGCTCTTTTGCACGCTTGATGTAGACCTTGTCCCAGGAAAATTCTCCTTCGGGCAGGTTCTTTTTTTCAAAGGTCTCGGCGCCGCCGCTGAGGGACAGGAGCCGATAGTCAAATTCGTGCTCCAATGCGCTGGGCCGCCATTCAATTTCCGGCTGACCCCGCAGGTCAAAGGTGGTGGTGAGACCGTAATCCCGGAGCATTTCCACCGCCCCTTCACCCAAAGTGCAGGGGGCTTCGCTGCGGAGGAACACCCCGTAACGGGTGATGCCGTGTGCTGCCGCAAAACCGCCCAGATCCCGGCAATTCAGCAGTCCGGGCACCGGCAGGTGCTTCCAATACCGCAAAAAATCACTCCTTTTTGCTTTTTTCCTTCATTTTATCACAAAAAACCGCTGCTGCCTACTGAAAATAATGGAAGTTACCTGATGAAATCGTTGCGCTGCAGATGAAAAAATGATATAATACATTGAATATGCTTTAAAATGGATGGAATTTGCGATGAAGTATGGAAGCTGGAACATAGCGAAAACAGAACGAAACAGAATAAGAACCCTGGAAACAGCCGGATTCTCTCCCCTGACCGCCCATGTGCTGGCAGGACGGGGCTATGACGACCCGGAAGAAGCCAGAGCCTTCCTCTCTGCCTGCGTACCTATGCACGACCCCATGACCATGAAAGACATGGACAAGGCTGCCCGTCGGGTCCATGAGGCTTTGGTAAACAAGGAACACATGGCGGTCTTTGGAGATTACGATGTGGACGGTATCACTGCCACCTGCCTGCTGACGGAGTTTCTCCGCAGTCAGGGCGGTCATGTGACCCATTACATCCCCGGACGCATCGAGGAGGGCTACGGTCTCAACAAGGATGCCATTTTGCGGCTGAAGGAGCAGGGTGTCTCCCTGATCGTCACCGTGGACTGCGGCATCACCGCCAACGAGGAAGCCCTGTTCTGCAGGGAAATCGGTGTGGATCTCATCATCACCGATCACCACGAATGTAAGGATGATCTGCCGGAAGCCGTGGCAGTGGTGGATCCCCATCGGAAGGATGGCACTTACCCCCATCACGATCTGGCAGGTGTGGGTGTGGCCTTCAAGCTGGCAGCGGCCATTCTTGGAGATCAGCAGGTCATTCTGGAACGGTTCAGTGATCTTCTGTGCCTTGGCACTGTGGCGGATGTGATGCCGCTGGTGGGCGAAAACCGCGCCTTTGTGGTTCGTGGACTCAAGGCTCTCAACGAAGAACCCAGACCGGGTATCGCCGCTCTGGCGGACCAGTGCGGCTGCGACGGAAAGGCCATGACTGCCATTTCCATTGGCTATACCCTTGCCCCCCGGATCAATGCCGCAGGCAGAATGGGCCAGGTGGAGCTGGCCACGGAGCTGATGCTCACCCAAGACCCTGCCCGTGGGGCGGTGCTGGCAAAGAAGCTCTGCAGTCTGAACCGGCAGCGGCAGGATGTGGAAGCGGAGATCTACCGGGAAGCCGAGGAAATGCTCCGGGGTCAGAAGAAACCTTCTGCCATCGTGCTGGCAGGGGAAACCTGGCATCAGGGTGTGGTCGGCATTGTGGCCTCCCGTATGGCGGAGGAATACAGCTGCCCTGCCTTTTTGATCTGTCTGGACGGAGATCACGGCAAAGCCTCCTCCCGTTCCTTCGGGGGCTTTAATCTCTTTGGTTCTCTGGAAAAGCTTTCCCATCTGCTGGAAGGCTACGGCGGACATGAGCTGGCTGCCGGATTTACCATCCATCGCAGTCATATTGAAGAATTCCGCCGGGAAATCGAAAAACTGGCGGAGGAATTTGTGGCCAGCGGCAAGCAGAAAGCGGCGTTGGAAGTAGATTGCGCCGTAGAGCCCAAGCTGCTGAATACAGCCAATATTCTGGCCCTGGAAGAACTGGAACCCTGCGGTTCCGGCTGCCCCAAACCGGTGCTCTATATGGATAATATGACGGTGGAGCAAATGACGGAGGTCGGCGGCGGCAAGCATCTGCGGCTGCGCCTCAGCAGCGGCAACATGGGCTTCAATGCCATTTTCTTCTCCGCCAATATCCTGCGCTCCGGTGTCACCATCGGTGACCGGGTAGAGGTCGCCTTCACACCCCAGATTAATGAATTCAAGGGCTTCAAGTCCGTGCAGCTGAACTTGGTGGACATCCGTCCCGACCGGCAGAGCCGGGAAAGCAGTCAGTTTGATTACAAACTGACCGACCGTTTTGCCAGAGGTCTGCCCCTTGCCTCCAGAGAGGCATCGGTGCTGCTGCCGGAGCGGAGCGATTTTGCCGCTTTGTGGCGGTATCTGAGTGCCTATACGGAGGAAGATGCTCTCCATGAAGAACTGGGCTGTCTCAGCCGAAAGGTCTCCCGGTATGCCGGTGTGTACCTGAACCCCGGCAAGCTGTGGGTTTGCCTGCAGGTGTTCCGGGAGCGGGGACTGCTCCATTGCTCAGACAGCTGGGACGATGTGGCCATCACCCTGTGCCATACGGAGGACAAGGTGGATCTGGAACAAAACCCCATGCTGCAGAAACTAAAAAAACAGAAAGCCGGTGACTGAATGGAAACCGCAGAAATCAGATATCAATCCCTTTTAAGAACCATCGCCAGAACGGCACCTTCCACGGATCTTGCAGCCGTGGCCCGTGCCTATGAATTTGCCGATGCCAAGCATGAGCATCAGCTGCGAAAGAGCGGCGAACCCTATATCATCCACCCTCTGGCAGTGGCCGAGATCGTGGTGGAGATCGGTCTGGACACCGATGCCGTTCTGGCAGCTCTGCTCCATGACTGTCTGGAAGACACCGATGCCAGCTTTGACGAGATCTGCCGCCTCTTCGGCAGACCGGTTGCAGAGCTGGTGGAGGGCGTTACCAAGCTGACCCGCGTCAACTACTCCACCTCCGAAGAGCAGCAGATGGAGAACCTGCGCAAGATGTTCATGGCCATGAGCAAGGATATCCGGGTCATCCTCATCAAGATCGCCGACCGTCTGCACAATATGCGGACCCTGGAATATCAGACTGCCCCCAAGCAGGTCTCCAAGTCTACGGAGACCATGGAGATCTATGCCCCTCTGGCACACCGCCTCGGTATGCAGAAGCTGAAGTGGGAACTGGAAGATATTTCCCTGCAGTATCTGGACCCCCATGGCTATCAGCAGATCGTGGATTATCTCCGCGCCCATCGGGAGCAGGACAACCGATTCATGGAGGGCATTCAGGAAAAAATCACCCAGAGAATGGAATCTGTGGGCATCCACGGCAAGGTCTATGGCCGCATCAAGCATGTGAACTCCATCTACCGTAAGATGAACACCCAGGGCAAGAGCATCGATGAATTGTTTGACCTCTATGCCTTCCGTGTCATCGTGGATGACATTGCCGATTGCTATAACATTCTGGGTCATGTCCATGACCTGTTCAATCTGGTGCCCGGTCGGTTCAAGGACTATATCTCCACCCCCAAGCCCAATATGTACCAGTCTCTCCACACCACTGTCATCGGCGATCAGGGTATCCCCTTCGAGGTGCAGATCCGTACCTGGCAGATGCACGAGACAGCGGAATACGGCGTTGCCGCCCACTGGAAATATAAGCAGGGCGGTGCCGGGGCCGGTGAAGAAAAGGAATTTGAATGGGTGCGCCGTCTGCTGGAAAACCAGCAGGTGACGGAAGCCGAAGACTATATCCACTCCCTCAAGGTGGATATGTTTGATGACGAAGTCTTTGTCTTTACCCCCAAGGGCCGCGTCATTTCCCTGCCTGCCGGCTCTACGCCCATCGATTTTGCCTATGCCATCCACTCCGCCATCGGCAATTCCATGGTGGGTGCGAAAGTCAATAACCGCATCGCCAACTTTGATTCCCAACTGAAAAACGGCGATATCGTGGAGGTCCTGACCTCCAAATCCGCCAAGGGTCCCAGCCGTGACTGGCTGAAGATCTGCAAGAGCAACCAGGCCAGAAATAAGATCAAGCAGTGGTTCAAGAAAGAAAAACGGGAGGAGAACATCCTCCATGGCAGAGCCAGCTTTGAAGGTGAGATCCGCCGCATGAATGTGGACCCTGCCATCGTCCAGAGCGAAGAACTGCTGCCTACAGTCCTGCGGAAAACCGGCTACGAAAGTCTGGACGACATGTATGCCGCCATCGGCTATGGCGGTATGACCGCCGTCAAGTGCGTCAACCGGTTCCGGGATGAGCTGCTGAAGGCCAGCAAGTCTGCTTCCAAGGAGACTCCCACGCCCAAGCCCATGCAGAATGTGGGCAAAAAGTCTGCCGGTATTTCCAATTCCGGCGTCATTGTGGAGGATATCGGTTCCTGCCTGCTGAAGTTTGCCAAGTGCTGCACCCCTGTTCCCGGTGACGACATCATTGGCTTTATCACCAAGGGCTACGGCGTGTCCATCCATCGGTGCGACTGCTGCAACGCAGGTCCCGAGGTCATTGCCAAGCAGCCCGAGCGCTGGGTCAGTGCCTCCTGGGCCAATCTGGAGGCTGATGAGCCCTTCGATACCTCTCTGGAAGTGGACTGTCAGGACAGAGACAATCTGCTGCTGGATCTGGCAACGGTCATGAGCGGCATGAAGCTCCGTCTCAGCGAGCTGAGCTGCCGTCTGGTAGGTCCCGGAAGAGCTGTGGCCAGCCTGACCTTCAGCGTCCGCAATGTGGCGGAACTGAACGCCACCTGCGCCAAGATCCGCAATGTAGCAGGTGTGGAAGCCGTCCGCAGAGGAAAATCCTAAAAGGAGCGACACATTATGCGTGCAGTTGTGACCCGTGTCAACGAAGCCTCCGTCACCATCGACGGAGAAGTGACCGGCAAGATCGGAAAGGGTTTTCTGATTCTGCTGGGCATTACCCATGACGATACCCCTGCCACCTGCAAAAAACTGGCGGAAAAAGTGCTGGGGCTGCGTATTTTTACCGATGAAAACTATAAAATGAATCAGGGACTTGCCGATGTGAACGGCAGTGTGCTGGTGGTGAGCCAGTTCACCCTCTATGGCGATTGCAGCCACGGTCGCCGCCCCAACTTTCTGGCCGCTGCCGGTCCGGATATTGCTGTTCCCCTGTATGAGCAGTTTTTGGCGGAGTGTGAGCGGCTGGGCTTTCCGCCGCAGCATGGCACCTTTGGCGCCAAGATGGAAGTGGCTTCCGTCAACGATGGCCCTGTGACCATGATCGTAGATACGAAGGATTTGAAGTAAAATGGAAATTACCGTATTTCAATTAGGTAGTTTGGGAACAAACTGCTATGTCGTTGGAGATGGCAAGATTTGCGGCATCATCGATCCCGGTGATGCCGGGGCAGCTCTGGCAGACTGGCTGGATAATGCCGGTCTGACACCGGAAGCGATCCTGCTGACCCACGGTCATTATGACCATGTGGGCGGTGTGGCGGCACTCCGTGACCGCTATGCAGGAATCCCTGTTTATGTCCATGAAGCCGATACCCATCTGACGGCGGACTTGAGCCGCGGTCTGCAATGGACCCATCATTATAATGAAGGTGACAGTCTCACCGTTGGCGGTGTGGACTTCCGTGTGCTCCACACCCCCGGTCATACCCCCGGCTCCGTGTGCCTGCTGGCAGGAGATGCCCTGTTCTGCGGTGATACCCTTTTTGCCGGTTCCTGCGGCAGAACGGATTTCCCCGGCGGCAGCTGGACGCAGATTCTGGCAAGCCTTCTGCGCCTGTCCAAGCTGGAAGGCGACCTGCAGGTGCTGTCCGGTCATGGAGACGCTTCCACCCTGGATGCAGAACGAAAGTATAATCCCTATATGAAAGAGGCTACCAAGGCATGAAGCTGTATCTGAAAGGCCATCATGACCTTTACGCAGTGGAGCAGCTGCAGATGCAGCTGTTTCCCGATGAACCAACCGAGACAGTGGAAGTTCCCTTCAAGGAAGGGGACGGCGCTGTTTCTGCCCTCCATTACGGTAAGAAGTGGCTCACAGCTGTGACAACTATGACCTGGCAGGGAAAGCAGGCCCGTGCCGTCAGACGGATGGATGTCACCCTTGCGGAGGATGCAAGGCTCCGCCGCCGGATTTTGCAGCAGAGCTATTTTCTGGCAGCGGTGCAGGTCAAGGGCATTACACCCCCATGGGGTGCCCTCTCCGGTGTCCGCCCAACCAAGCTGTCCACCCAGCATATGCAGGCAGGCGGCACGGAGGAAAGTGCAGACAAACTGCTGAAAGAGGTCTATTTCGTCACGCCCCGGCGGCGGAAACTGGCCATCGACTGCTCCAGACATACCATGGAGGCAGCCAACCTCCTGCGAAAAAAGGATCTGTCTTTGTATATCGGCATTCCCTTTTGCCCCACCCGATGCGCCTACTGCTCCTTTGTGAGCCAGTCCATCGAGAAGTTCGGCTCTTATTTGGAACCTTATCTGGAAGCTCTGCTTAAGGAGATCGCCTACACAGGCAGGAAACTGAAGGAGTCCGGCTGGAAGATCCGCAGCCTGTACATGGGCGGCGGCACGCCCACCACCCTGTCCGCCTCCCAGATGAAACGGCTGCTGGATGCCATCAACGAGCATCTGGATCTGTCGGAATGTCTGGAATTCACCGTGGAAGGCGGCAGACCGGATACCCTGGATCTGGAAAAGCTGCAGGTCATCCGTCAGGGCGGTGCCGACCGCATGAGCATCAACCCTCAGACCATGAGTGACGATGTCCTGCGAAGAATTGGCAGAAGCCATACCACCGCTCAGCTTTATCAGGCTTACGAGGATGCAAAGAAAGCCGGTTTTGAGGGGATCAACATGGACCTCATCGCCGGTCTGCCCGGCGATACGGCAGAGAGCTTTCTGGAAAGCGTCCGCCGGGTCATCGAACTGAACCCAAGCAACATTACCGTCCATACTCTGGCGCTGAAAAAAGCGGCAGCCATGTATCAGCAGCGTCCCGACCTGCCCTCAGGGGAGGAAGTGGAGGAAATGCTGGACAGGACGGAAACGGCCCTGCGGCAGGCAGGCTACGAGCCCTACTATCTCTACCGCCAGAAGTACATGTCCGGCAGCTTTGAGAATGTAGGCTGGTGCAAGCCCGGCTATACGGGACTTTACAACATTTACATGATGGAAGAGCTCCACACCATCCTCTCTCTGGGTGGCGGCGGCATGAACAAGGTCAATCTTGGCGTCAATCAGCTGGAGCGGTTCCATAACCCGAAAATTCCTCAGGATTATATCGGGAGAATCGACAGGATTCTCGAGCAAAAAGACGAAATCTTTGCTATTTTACAGGGACTGGAGGCTTAACTGTGGATACCCTGTTTTCTCATATCTCCGTCATCACCATGGACGAGCGGATGTCGGTTCTGACCGATGCCTTCGTGGGCGTGACCGACGGCAAAATCACATGGCTCAGCAAAAAAGAACCGGAAGAAACCCCAAAGCGGCTCATAGAAGGTGCCGGTATGGTGCTGATTCCCGGTCTCATTAACTGTCATACCAATCTGGAGCAGACCATTCTCCGCTGCTGCGGCGATGACCGTACCCCTGCCGAATACTGGCAGGAACGGGTCTATCCGCCCATGGAAAAACTGAATGAAGCCGGTGCAAAGGCTTCTGCCCTTCTGGGCATTGCCGAGTGTCTGCGCTTCGGTGTCACCTCTGTGTCCGATCTGGGCAGCCATGCCAATGCTGTGGCAGAAGCTGCTGCGGAAAGCGGCATCAAGGCCAATATCGCCCCGGAGATGACCATGCTCATGGGTGAGGACTTCGATTTTGAAGCCGACCCCCAGTGCTGTGACTTTGTCAAAGCGGTGGAAAGCTGGCATAATCACGACAACGGCAGAATTCTGATAGAAGCCGGTCTCCACGGCGAGTCCACTTCTTCCCATGAACTGTGGCAGCCCTTGGCAGAGTATGCCATCAACACAGGTCTTGGTCTCCATCTGAACCTCTCTCAGACCAAGGAGGAGCAGGAGGACTGTCTGGATGCCAGTGGCCTCAGCCAGGCGCAGCTGCTGGATTGTTACCATCTGTTCGATGTCCGCACCCAGGCTGCCCACTGCAACCATCTGGAAAGCGAAGATCTGCCGCTTCTTGCCAAGCGAAATGTGTCCTGCATCCACTGCCCCGTCAGCGGTCAGAAGCTGGCTGCGGGACAGGCAGATGTCCTCTCTCTGGTCAAGTCCGGTATGAATGTGGCTCTGGGTACAGATTCTGCTGCTGCCGCCGGCTCTCTGGATCTGCTGCGTCAGGTTCGGGCGACGGCACTGGCTGCCAAAGTGAAAACCGGTGATCCCACCACCCTCAATGCCGCTGCGGCTCTGTTGATGGCCACCGGCTGCGGTGCCAGAGCGCAGGGCAGAGCCAAGGAAACGGGCATGATCAAACTGGGCATGGATGCCGATCTGGCCATGCTGGATTTCAATCAGCTCCATCTGATTCCCTGCCACGATCTGACGGCCTCTGTGGTCTATGCTGCTTCCGGCGGCGATGTGTGCCTGACCATGGTTCGGGGCAACATTCTCTATGCAGCAGGACGGTATTTCACCATCGACCTGCCCAAGGTCATGGAAGAACTGACCCAGCGGGTCATTCCTGCCGTCTTCGGTCAGGAAAGCGAAACATAAGGAGGCTGCTATGAAAGAAAAATCCTTCAAAAAACAGTCTTTTCTGCAGGGTGCAGCCGTTCTGGCGGCAGCCACTGCCATTGTAAAGATCATCGGTGCTATTTATAAAATCCCCATGCAGTCCGTCATCGGGCAGGCAGGCTTCGGTTATTTCAATACTGCCTACCAGATCTATGATGTGCTGCTGATGATCTCCACCGCCGGTCTGCCTGTGGCCATGAGCCGTATGATCTCCGAGGCACAGGCACTGGATAATCACGATCAGATCCGGAAAATTTTCTCCACCGCTCTGCGTGTCTTTTTGACCATCGGCACCTTGGGAATGCTGCTGATGGTGCTCTTTGCCCGTCAGCTGTCTATCATGATGGTGGGTCACGACAGAAGCTGGGCTGCCATTATGGCCCTTGGCCCTGCGGTGCTGTTCATCTGCATCATTTCCGCCTTCCGCGGCTTCTTCCAGGGTCAGAGCAACATGACCCCCACCTCTGTCAGCCAGGTCTTTGAGGCTATCTGCAAACTGGTCATCGGTCTGGGGGCGGCATGGCTGATCATGCGAGCCAATCGGGATGCGGTTCTGGGTGCAGGCGGCGCCATCATCGGTGTGACCATCGGCTGTGTGGTCTCTGCGGTGTACCTCTATGGCTGTTACCGTAAGGCTTCCGGAGAATTGCCTCTTGGCGGCGAAGCCAAAACCACCGGTCAGACCATGCGGACCCTGCTTGCCATTGCGGTGCCCATCACCATCGGCTCCGCCGGTCTGCAGATCATCAATCTGGTGGATACCATGGTCTATATGCGCCGCCTGGTGGGTGCAGCCGGTATCGTTTCCGAGCGGGCAGATGAACTGAAGGGCATCTACGACTTCTGCCGTACCATTTTCAACCTGCCCTGTGCCTTTATCACCCCCATCGTGGTGGCGATCATCCCCTCCATCACCGGTCATCTGACGGTGAAAAATGAGAAGGGCGTCCGCATGGTGGAAGGCTCTGCATTGCGTATTACCGGTCTGATTGCCGCACCCTGTGCCTTTGGCCTTGTGAGTCTCAGCAAGCCCATTGTGGATCTGCTGACCTCCGATGCCGAGTACACGGTCGTGGATCTGCAAATCGGCGGCATTCTCCTTGCCATTCTCGGTCTGACGGTCATCTTCAATTCTCTGATTCTTGTGACCAATGCGGTCATGCAGGCTCACGGTGATGTGACCACCCCCGTTGCCAATATGATTGCCGGCGGTGTTATCAAGGTCATCATCAACTTCATTCTGGTGGGTATCCCCAGCCTCAATATCGTCGGTGCCGCCATCGGTACCCTCATCTGCTACCTGTGCATCATCGTCCTCAACGTCATCGCCATGGTGCGGAAGCGGACGGTGAACCCCAGATCCTTCCTTGGTTTGGGCAAGCCTCTGCTGGCCGGTCTGCTGATGGGTGCGGTGGCCTATATGGCCAATGGCTTCCTTTCCGTCTATCTGGGCAGCTCCCTTGGCTGTCTCGTCAGTATCGCTCTGGCTGCGGTGGTTTATGTGATTTTGGTCTTTGTGTTGAAAATTATCACCTATGACGACTGTATGCTCCTGCCTGCAGGCGAAAAAATTGCGAAAATTCTTCGAATTTCCCACTAAACCCCCTTGCGAAAGAGAGAAAAGTATGATAGATTTTATTAGGAAAGAACGTTATGACTTCCAAGACTTTGTGGAAATCGTCAAATTACTCCGTTCTCCCGACGGCTGCCCCTGGGATCGTGTCCAGACCCATCAGTCCATCCGCAGAAACTTTCTGGAGGAGACTTATGAGTGCTGCGAAGCGCTGGACAACGACGATATGGAGCTGATGAAGGAAGAACTGGGCGATGTGATGATGCAGGTCATTTTCCATGCCGGCATCGAGGAAGACCGGGGACGCTTCAATCTGGACGATGTCTGTGACGGAGCGTGCAAAAAACTGGTGTTCCGCCATCCCAATGTGTTCGGCCCCAAGACGGAACAGACGTGGGATGATATGAAGGCTTTGGAAAAGGGTCAGACCACCCATGCTTCCACGCTGGATGCTGTTGCCAGATCTCTGCCTGCTTTGTGGCGTGCGGAGAAGCTGATGAAGAAGGCTGAAAAGGCCGGCTTCCGCTGGCAGGATGCGGAAGGTGCTCTGGGCAAGCTGGAGGAGGAAGTCGGGGAACTGCGGCAGGCTGTCAGAGATGGCGGCAATGTGGCCGAGGAACTGGGCGATGTGCTCTTTGCAGCCGTCTGCGCCGGCGCCATGGCCGAGCAGGACCCGGAAATGGCACTGCACAGTGCCTGTGAAAAGTTCATTCGGCGGTTTACCGCCATGGAGCAGGCGGCGAGGGCCCAATGTCGCTGCCTGGAAGAATGTGACCCGGCAGAACAGCTGACCTTCTGGGAAGCTGCGAAAGCTGAGGAAGCATAATCCCCCCTGGATGATTGGGAAAATCACAACAGATTGAAAAATCGGAAAAGAGGAAATTATGAACAAGACTGAACTGATTGCTGCTATCGCTGAAAAGGCCGGCCTGTCCAAGAAGGACGCAGAGAAGGCTCTGAACGCTACTCTGGATACCGTTGCTGACGCTCTGGCAGCAGGCGACAAGGTCCAGCTGGTTGGCTTCGGCGGTTTCGAGACCAAGAAGCGTGAAGCTCGTATGGGCCGTAACCCCAAGACCCGTGAAGCTATCGAAATCCCCGCTTCCTGCGTTCCCGTTTTCAAGGCCGGCAAGGCTCTGAAGGACAAGGTGGCAAAGTAATTTAAATGCGCCTGGATAAGTTTCTCAAGGTATCCCGACTCATCAAGCGCCGTACCGTTGCCAACGAGGCCTGTGATAATGCCCGTGTGACGGTCAACGGCCGCCCCGCCAAAGCGTCCTATGATGTGAAGGTGGGCGATAAGCTGCAGATCCAGTTCGGAGCCAAGGCTCTGTGCGTGGAAGTGCTGCAGGTGGCGGATAATGTCCGCAAGGACGATGCCGTGGGCATGTACCGAGAGATCACAGAGTGAAGAAAAGCACCGCTATGCGGTGCTTTTCTTTTATGACAAAATGTCCTCCGTCTGCATAAGATGTGCTGACGGAGGTGTTTTTTATGATGAATCAGAAACGGGAAGCAGAGGTCTGGAACCGGGTCATGGCGGCTTCGGCAGAGGCACCCTGCTGCGCTCCGAAGAAAGACCCGGTAAAGCTGACCTGTGAGCAGGTCATGGAACTGCTGGAGCATGAACTCATGGATGCCTGTACTTATAAAGTCCTTGCCATGCGTGTGAAGAAGCATGTGCGGCAATGTCTTCTGCAGCTGGCTCAGGAGGAAATGCGCCACTATCGGAAACTGGAGGCGGTCTATTACCTCATGACCGGGAAGCGGCCCTGCCCCGACAGACCCAAAGCACCCTGTGTGGCCTGCACCAATGAAGAATTGCGCAAGCGGTATGAAGAAGAGGTGGAGGGTGCGGCAGTCTATCATGGACTGGCAAACTGCGCCGGCTCCTTTGCTCCGGTGTTCCATTGCCTCGGTCACGAGGAAGAGCGGCATGCACAGACGATTTTGAACCTTTTGCAAAAGTGTTTGTAACAACATAAAGGAGACTGTTTACAATATTGATAAGTGCCATCAGTCTCCGACGGCCAATACTTTTGTCAAGCCACAAAAGTATTGGATGAAAAAGGCTGTGGGGGAGGGCTTTGAGGGTTTGCTCCCGCAAACCAAGCCAATCTCCCCCACACCCCCTCCCGGCGCGGTTGTTTGCCACTACCATACTGAATAGTAATGCCTGCACCTTTCTTGTCAGCACAGGTGCAGGCAGTTGTTACGGGCGGTGATGTATCCATCTTAGGAGGAGGGGATTATTAAGGGGAGGGC
>JAZNLL010000045.1:0-15942 GCA_045579045.1 Candidatus Avilachnospira sp. | reverse complement strand
CGCCGACTATCAGATCCTTGCAGACGGTATCCGCCGTGGCGACAGCTACACGATGATCGGTCGGGCTCTCGGCAAGTCAGAAAAGGCGGTCCGGGGAAAGGTTTATTTCGTTTATCTAACAGAGAACGCAGACAAGGTGCGTGCTCTGATGGGTGATGGCCATTGGGGCTGCGGAGCTCCAATACCTACCGTGAAGCAAGGTGCGCACCTGTCCCGATGCCGGACAGCAGTAAAGCACGATCTGGAGAGGCTTTGCGCCGTGCTGGCCTATGAGGTTCGCCGGCAAAAGCAGTCTGATTATGACCATTACTTCCAGCGGGCGCTCTGTATGAACTGGGACGATCTGAACAGTGTTTGTCTGGCAAACTGTGATGACTGTGATACCTGTTCCGATTTTCTCCGGATCCAACCGCAATACTGCGTCCGCTGCGGAAAGACCTTTTTTGAACGGGTCGAAAATAAAATCTGTCAAAGCTGCAGGCGAGCCCGGAAGCAAGCGGCAGGAAGAAAGTGGTACAAGATTAATCAACAAAGAGAAAGGAGTTAAGAAATGGGAATTACTGAAAGAGGTTCTGATATGAAAGAACTGGTCATGAAGTCTGTGCTTTTGAAGATGAAGCCCAAGTACTGGGAATTGGTGAAGTCTCAGGAGAAGACTATCGAAGTGCAGAAGACGAGACCTATGGATGTGAAACTGCCGGTTCGGGTGTTTGTGTGTGTCGATAAGAAGATCGTGGGCGAGTTTCTGGCTTCTCACTTTCTGAGGCGAAATTCCGTTGGCGGATTGGCTAAAAGAGCCATGGTGCCCCTGCAGGAACTGATCGCCTTTGCCGGAGGTGAGGAAGTCTATGCCTGGACCATTGAAGATCCGGTGGCATACGACAGACCGAGAGCGTTAGAAGAACTGGGTGTCAAGCGGATGCCTGGAAGTTGGATGTATGTGGAAGTGGATGAATTTTGGCCTGAATAATGGAAAGGATGAATTGCTATGGCCGAAAACTACAAGCCGTTATACAAGCAGGCAGTTAAAATGCTGCACATTTATCACAAAGAAATCGTCCCGAGAATGAAAAGAGAAAATGAAGAACTGCGAAGTCGAATTCAGAAACTGGAAAGCAGACAAATGGAAGTCACTCGATGTGAAGAGTGCAGACTGCATCCGAATACATCAGGTGGGTATCACGCAAAGCGTTGCTGTCATCCCATAGAGAACGGGTCGTTCTGTTCTTATGGCGTGAGGAAGGAGAAATAAACATGAAAAACTACATTTGTATCAATGATGTCAAGACTGAACTGACGGACAAGCAGGTCGGGAAGGTCAAAAAGCTGCTGGGTCTGAAGGATCGGCGGCTGTCTGAGGTGCCGAAGAAAAAGACCTTCCAGATCGGCAGGTTTGAACTGATCGTGCTGGAGCATTCCGGTGATACCACGGCGGTGGCCTGCAGAGAGGCGTACTGGAAGGATGTTTGTTTCGGCGATAACAATAATTACGACGGTTCAAATCCGGACGAGATCTGTGAGGAGTTTGCCGATGAGCTCGCTGCTATTATCGGTGAAGAAAATATCGTGATGCACACCGTGGATCTGACCACAGATGACGGCCTGAAGGATTACGGCAAGATCCGCCGCCGGGCATCTGCCATGACAGCTGACCGATACAGACGGTATGTGAATATTCTGGACGAGTACAAGCTGGACATCTGGACTTGGCTGGCGACTGCTTTCAGTAGCAAGAAGCATGGCAACGATTCCTGGGTCAAATGCGTTTCGCCGTCCGGCGTTGTCAGCGACGGCATCTACTTCTACAGCTATGTCAACTTCGGCGTGCGCCCGTTTTGTATTTTGAAATCTAATATCTTTGTATCTTGAAAGGAGACACAACATGAACAGCGAAAAGATCAAATTCAACGGCGTAAATGACGGAGAGACTTTCTCCGTCGCAGGTTTTGAACTCATCAAGTTCCCGTCTACTGAGCTGGGAACACCGGTGATGTTCCGGGACATTGCGTTTATCAGCCGCTTCGGCAGAAACAACAATCTCAAAAAGAGCGATGTTCTGAAGCGGATGCAGAAGGAGATTCTGCCAAAGATCATCGAGGCCGTCGGCGAGGAGAATGTGCTGACCTTCAAGACGGATCTGACGGCGCTGGACGGTCTTAACCCCTACGGGGAACTGGAGAGCAAGATCAGCCTTTGCACGCTGGATTTTTACCGGAAGAATGTTGGCATTTTCGATCAGCACAAGATCGACAGATGGTGGTGGCTGGCAACTCCCTTCAGCGCAAGACCTCATGACACGGACGATTGGGTCGAATGCGTTTCGCCGTCCGGCTGTGTCATCGGCAACAGCTACGGCGACAATGGCAACGACGGCGTGCGCCCGTTTTGTATTTTTAATTCTTCTATCTTTGGATCTTGTGAGGAGTAACCATGTCCGATAATGAACTGAAGGTGATTGTCAAGGCAAAAGAGCTTGCCGTTCATTCCTTCAGACTGACTTCCAACTGTAACCGTTACCCTAAGAAGTATCGTCATTCTCTGGTGGATCGGATCCAGCTGAAGAGCTTGGATCTGTATGAAACCCTGCTAGAGGCAAACCGCATCAACAATGTCACTCGGAAGTGGGACCGGTGCGAAACGATCACCAAGGCAATCACCATTTGCGATGAGCTGCTTTTCTACATAGAGCTGTCTATGAATCTGGAACTGCTGGCAGATAATTCTGTCGCCTACTGGTCGAAGATGGTATCTGATGTGAAGTATATGTCCATCGCATGGAGAACCAGAGAACGGCAGTAAGATACCCGGGCCGTGAGTTGTATCTTTCTTTGCGTTTCGCCGTCCGGCTATGTCAACAACAACAACTACAACAATGACAACAACGGCGTGCGCCCGTATTGGTGGAAAGCCGGACAGAGTAGGCAATCGCCGAAATCAGAGCACCCACATCAAAAGAACCCACGACCCTTCCGAAAGGATAAACAGAGAAAGGCTGTGCTGCATGACAGACTTTGAAAAAGTGGTAGACTTCCGCAATATGTACCGGGCATTTCGTAAGGCACGATGCGGAAAGGGATATAAGAAAAGCTCCGTGAAGTTCGCTGCTACGGCATTGGACGGAGTAAACAATCTGATCGACCAGCTTAAGAACAAGACCTATCGGGTATCGGAATATACCGAGTTTAAGGTCTACGAGCCGAAGGAGCGGATCATCCAGACCACATCATTTAAGGATAAAGTCGTGCAGCACAGCCTGTGTGACAATGTGATTATGCCAAGACTGCAGCGGATCTTTTTGCTGGATAACTGTGCCGCCCAGAAGGGCAAAGGCACACTGTTCGGCCTTGACCGGCTGAGCCTGCAGATGGGGCAGTTTTACAGGAAGTATGGGCAGGACGGCTACATACTGAAATGTGATATCAGAAAGTTCTTTTATAACATTTCCCATCCGCAGCTGAAGGATATTATCCATTATCACTTTGGATATGATGCGGATGTTTGCTGGCTGTGCGATCTGTTTGTGGACAGTACAGAAGGGAAAGGGATTCCGCTTGGCAATCAGATCAACCAAGGCTTTGCGCTGCTGTATCTGGACGGTATGGACAAGCTCATCAAGCACGAGCTGGGTATTGAATACTACGGGCGGTATATGGATGACTTTTATCTGATCCATCCGAGCAAAGAATATTTAAAGCATTGTCTGGAGGTCATTAAGGCCTATTTAGAGACTTTAGATCTCGAATTGAACGGTAAGACGCAAGTATTTCCGTTTAAGAATGGTGTCAGCTATCTGGGCTTTCACACTTATGTTGCAAAGGACGGCCATGCTGTGCGGAGGCTGAAGAACCAGAACAAGCGAAATGCTCAGCGGAAGTTTGTTAAGATGGCAAAACTGGTGGCAGAGGGAAAGCTGCCGGAGGAGAAGTTTCAGACATCCTACGGCGCATGGAAGAACCATATCTCTCATGGAGATTGCTGTGGGCTGGGGAAGAAGATGGATGAAAGGATGGACACTGTTTTGAAAAAAGAGAGATAGAAGGAGTGACTGACAATGGCTAACTGTAAAGTGTGTGGATTTAGCATGGCCAGCTATGTCAAAAATGAGCTTTGCCCTGTGTGCTACAAAAGTCTGAAGCGGCTGAACGGATATGCCGTTCCTGTGGTGCGGTGTAAGGATTGCAAGCATCGCAGAAATGACGAGGACTATGTAAGCGGTCATTATTGTGTGAAACGACCGAGCAATGGTGGTTACTTTTGCGAGGATGACGATTTCTGTTCCTACGGAGAACGGAGGGAAAACAATGGCTGATGGAAAGGTCGTAAGGTTTCCGACATACAACATATCCATCCGGGATGCGTGGGAGATTGTGAAGTATCGTCTTGACGACGACAGCATTGCCCTGCAATCAAAAGTATTGGCAATAGAGATGATTGCCGAAATGGAAACGCACAACAGCATTACCAAAGATGATCTGGTCAAGTCGCTTCGATGGTTGTTTGACCACTATGAGTTTTAGGAGGATAGAAAATGCGGCTGATTGATGCGGATGCCCTGAAAGATAGATTTGATCTGCGAATTGACTGGCTAAAAAGAGATGTGCATGACGAATATTCCATGGGTCTCCACCATGGCGCCGAAACAGATGTTGAATTGATAGACGAAATGTTCACCATCTCCCCCGAAAGCCTCAGACCCAAGGGGCGGTGGATTGGAGAAGGTGACGGGTATGCAGATGGTGAACTGGTCTATGATGTTTGGTATTGCTCCGAGTGTAACCATTGTATTGACGATGGTACGGATGACCCGGAAATGCTGCCAAACTACTGCCCCACCTGTGGTGCGAAGATGGAACTGAATAAAGAAGCAGATTCTGTTTCAACTGACAATAAAGGAGAAGAATTATGAAAAAACTATTTATTTCTCAGCCTATGAGAGGGAAGACGGATGAGGAGATACTTGCCGTCAGGGAAAAGGCCATTGCATCTGCGGAGCGGGAACTGGGAGAAAAGGTTGAGGTTATCAATTCGTTCTTTCGTGAAGAGCATGTAGATGGTAGAAACTATCCGCTTTATTGGTTGGGAAAATCCATTTCCCTCATGGCCCAAGCGGATGTGGTCTACTTTGCAAAAGGCTGGGAAGAAGCCAGAGGATGCTGCATTGAGAATACATGCGCCATCGAATATGGGATCGAACTGGTCATTGAGGACTATACGGAATAGCAAATATGGGCGGTCATTGACCGCCCTGCAGGAAAGAATGAAGTGCAGATCAGAGCGCCGGGGAAGCCGGCGTTGTGATAAGTGCTTTATACATATATAAAACGCGTGCGTGCGCGCGTTTCTGGGATAGGTTCTTTTAGGCCTAACATTTCCGACGGGAGGGAAGAAAGGTGGCAAAAACCATGAGAAGGAAATACATCTGCACCAACGGTGTGGTAGAAGTCACTCAGTTTGTCGTTGGAGACAAACAGATCGGCGGTCGGAAATGGCACAGTGCGAAGACCCAGGAGGACAAGAGAGACGAAAACGCAAGACAGGCTGTTCGAATGGCTGCCAGAATCTTAAACTGCAACTACACCCCGGCGGATGTGCTCCTGACACTGACCTACTCGGACGAGGTATGGGAGAGAGAATTCACAGGACTGGATCCGGATTCCGTTTTGGAGAAGGCCAAGGATCTGCTCTCGAAGCGCATCGATAAGGCCAGAAAAGAATCCAAGAAGGCCGGATGTGTCATGAAGACCTTTGCGGTCACTTCCGACATGGACGGGGAGACCGGTGAGGTTGTCCGGGTCCATCACCATGTGGTGCTGACCAAGGAAGCCGAGTTTGCTTTGATCGGTGCATGGGATTTTGGACTGGTACATACAGAGCAGCTTTACAGACAGGATGACTATACGCCCTTGGCGGCATATCTGCTGGGGCAGGTCAGACATCGGGAGGGAAAGAAGAAATATTCCAGCTCCCGGAACATGGTGAAGCCGAAAGTGGAAGAACAGGTGCTGGAGGAGATCCCGGAGACGGAGATCCGCGTGCAGCCCGGTGCGAGAGTTCTTGACAGAACTCCTTACCGGGAAGGCGTGACCAGCCAGTATGTGAGATACAAGCGGAAGCCGAGAGCGGCAAAGAGAGGAGGCTACAAAGAAGGATCGGAAGGAAGTGCCTGTGGGGAGGCCGATGTCCGTTTTGAACATTCGGAAGGAGGCTCTGGGTATGAATTTTCGAAAGCTGCGTGGAATTAATCTGCCGTACAGAGAGCAGGGGTTGATTTGGTTCACCTGCGTCAATTACGACAAACAGCCGAAAGAGGTCAAACAGAAGATCAAAAAGCTGTGCAAGGAGTGCGGAGGATATCACGAAAAGGCGCTGTTTGCAATGCTAACGAGAGAGAATGTGACAATGCCCTGGCTGGAACAGGAATATCACATCTCCGATGAAGTGCTTTACCGTTTGAGAAAGAAATTTTTTGAACGATGGAGCGTTCAAACCAAGAGAGAACAGAACAAAAAAGCGGAGTGACGCAATGTTGCTCCGCCTATATTCGCTGTTTTTTGAAAAAGAATTTTTGCAAGCCGAAACGCAGGCGCAGGGGCGCAGGCGTGGGCGAGATTCAATCAAAGAGAAAACCGCTGGAAAATTGTTGGTTAAGTTTGGGGGTGAGAATGGGAAGATTGAGGCAAAGGAGGTGACGGTATGGCAAAGATCGGAAGACCCAAGGGGTCAAAGAAATACACAGCTGCCGGATTTCGGAAAGCCTGCAATGGGTATTTCAATTCCATCAGCTATGAGACGACTGTCATGAGGCAGAAGGCTGATCTGGACGATGCCGGATATCCGCAGTTGGATGCTTTTGGGCATATCAAATACAAGCATGTGCCAATCGTCACCGCCGACGGAAACGAGGCCAAGGAGCTTCGATGGATCGAGCCGCCGAGCATACAGGGCCTATGCCTCTATCTGGGAATTGATGCTGCCACATTCTGGCGGTACACCAATGACGAAGAAGATTTGAGCTTGGCGAAGGAAGCGAAGCTGGCAAAGGCCAGAGTAGAAGCCTATCTGATCTCCCGTCTGGAAGACAAGAGCGCAGCCAACGGGACCAAGTTCAATCTGCAGCATAACTTCGGATGGATGGAGAAAAAAGAAATCGAGCTTGGAGCGGGCGCGAAAAAGGCCGCAGCCTCGGCCGGATTGACTATGGAAGAACGGCTTGCCATTCTTCGGGAGATCGGAGCTGAGGTGCCGGAATGATAACCAGAGAAACAGACATCAAAAAACTGGATGCTGCTGTGGAAGTGGCGATCTGGTGGAAGAAGGTCAAGTCAAGAACGGTTCCGTGCTTCTTGCCGCTGCTGTTTGACCAACACCGCCATCTGATTTTGAAAGGCGGCGGCGGATCTGGAAAGAGTATTTTTGCCGGACAGAAGGTAATCGAACGGTGCGTATCGGAGCCAGGTCATCGCTTTTTGGTCGTGCGAAAAGTTGGCAAGAGCCTGCGTCAAAGCTGCTTTGCACAGCTGAAGGAGCAGGTCACGGAGCTTTACCCGGATGAGGTAGCGAAGATACCGAAGGGCGAGAGCGGCGATATGTACATCCTGTTCAAAAACGGCTCCCAGATTCTGTTTTCCGGTCTGGACGATGTTGAAAAGCTGAAATCTATCCGCCGCATCACCGGTATCTGGATCGAAGAAGCGACTGAGGTTTTGGAAAACGACTTTGACCAGCTGGATATCCGACTGAGAGATGAATCCAGTTACTACCAGCAGATCATCGTGACCTTTAACCCGGTTTCGATCACACATTGGCTAAAAAAACGGTTCTTCGATCGGACGGACGAGGATGTCAGAACACATGAAAGTACCTACAAGGACAATCCGTATCTGCCGGAAAAGAACCGAAAGGTTTTGGAGAAGTTCAAAGAAACCAATCCATACTACTACACGGTCTATGCACTGGGCATGTGGGGCGTTGTCGGAAAGACATTCTTTGCGGCAAAGAAGATACAGTGGCAGCTGGAACGAAATATACAGCCTGTTTCTATCGGTACATTCGAGTTCTCTTATGACGGACTTGGCATTTCGAACATCAAGTGGGTGGAAGACGAGGAAGGCCCCGTGATGATCTACCGTCATCCGGAGCAGGGACGGCCTTATGTGATAGGCGGCGATACTGCCGGCGAAGGATCTGACAGATTTGTGGATCAGGTGCTGGACAACATTACAGGTTTGCAGGTGGCAAAGCTAAGAAGCTCCTATGAGGACGGCATGGACGAAGGTGCTTATGCCCATCTGACCTACTGCCTGGGCATGTACTACAACGAGGCACTGCTTGCCATCGAGACCAACTTCTCCACCTATCCGCAGAAAGAACTGGAGCGGCTTGGATACAGGCGGTTCTGGGTGCGGGAAAAGGTGGACGAGTTTACAGGCAATATTATTAACAGCTACGGCTTCCAGACAAACAAGCTGACCAGAGCGGCGATCCTCGGCAATCTGCAAAGTATCGTCCGGGAGAGCGTGGAGGTTATTCAGGATCGGGAGACCCTGGAGGAAATGCTGACCTTTACCATGAACGAGGAAAGACAGCTGCGGCCGGAAGCTGAGGCAAATTGTCACGATGACTGCGTACTTTCCCTGGCGATCGCGTTCAATGCCAGAGGACAGCAGAGAATGACTGTGGAGGTCAAAGATACTGCACGAAAAGAAAAATGGACAAAAGATATGTGGGAAGACTACAGGGCGGCTTCTGCGGCTGAAAAGCAAATGCTGCTGCAGCTTTGGGGACACCCGGAATAACAGGAGGTAGAGCGTGAAAAGGCAAGACAAAGACAGACTGCAACACTGGCAGGATCGGGTGGCTTCGGCAAAAAGCAGCTGGGCAGCTGAAAGGGACAAGATGGATGAGCGAGAACGGCAGTACAGCGGCAGCCGGAAGCTCAGAAAGCTGGTGGAAAATGACCCTCTAAAAGAAAGCGGTCATGTCTACAACATCACCGCTGAGAACATCGAAAGCATTGTGGACAGTAATATCCCCAAGCCGAAGGTCACACCCAGACGGAAAGAAGACGAAAATCTGGCTCGGATCATCGAACACATGCTTCTCAACGAACTGGACCGCATGCCCATGGAGGAGATCAACGACATGCAGGAGCGAACCTGCCCTATACAGGGCGGAACACTGTATCTGGTTGAATGGGACAACGGAGAACGGAGCAATGACCGAATTGGAGAGGTGCAGATCACAGCAATTCATCCCAAAATGCTGGTTCCGCAGGACGGTGTTTCCCGCATTGAAGATATGGATTTTGTGGCACTGCTGCTGCCGGACACCAAAGAGAATGTGAAGCGCACCTACGGTGTGGATGTGAGCGACGAGGGTGAAACGGACCCGGATATCAAGGGCATTGATGCCGATACAGACACAGCCGAGGACATGGTGACCAGAACAGTGGTCTATTATCGGAACGGAGACAGGATCGGAAAGTTCCACTATGTAGGTGATACAGTTCTGGAGGATCTGGACGACTGCCAGGCAAGAAGAATGAAGCGGTGTGCAAAATGCGGCGCGCTGGAAAACACAGAAAATCTGATCCTAAACAGAGCGACTGCAGACGGCACCTATCCGGAAGGAGCAGAGACCGGAAAAAAGGTCGAAAAGGGTACATGCGGATACTGCGGCGGTACCAAGTGGGAAGACAGCAACGAGGACTACATAGAAGTGCTGATGCCAATTCAGGGTGCAAACTTCCAACTGGCAGGAGAATATGAGTCATTGCCGGACGATTTTGGAAATATTGTGGCTGTGGCGAAAGAGCGTATCCCATGCTATAAGCCGAGGGTGTATCCCATCATATTGCAGAAGAATGTTTCCGTATTCGGAAAGCTGCTTGGTGACAGCGACTGCGACAAGATCGCCGACCAACAGAACACCATCAACCGACTAGAACAGAAAATGGTGGATCGCATTCTGAAGGCCGGAACCAGAGTGAGCCTGCCGCCGGACACAAAACTTACTCTTGATCCCAGTGAAAATGAGGTTTGGAGGCTCAACGGAATTGAGGACAGAAATTACATTGGTGTTTATCAGTTCTCCGGTGACCTGACAAACGAAATGAATTATCTCAATCAAGTCTACCAGGAAAGCCGAAACATTCATGGCATTACAGACAGCTACCAGGGAAGACAGGACACCACAGCCACCAGCGGAAAGGCAAAGCAATTCTCTGCGCAGCAAAGCGCCGGACGGATGGAAAGCAGACGGGTGCAGAAAAACGCGGCCTATGCAAAGATCTTCGAAATGATCTTCAAGCTGAAGCTGGCATACTGCGACGAACCGAGACCGGTTTTCTACAAAGACAAGCACGGGCAGATGCAGTATGAGGAGTTCAACAAAATGGACTTTCTGGAGCGGGATGAGCAGGGTAACTATCGATGGAATACGGACTTCCTGTTCTCTGTGGATGACAGCGGCGGTCTTGCCGGAAACAGATCGGCACTTTGGCAGGAGCTGACCTCTCAGCTGCAGGCAGGTGCCATGGGAAATCCTGCGGAGATCGACACCCTGATTGACTACTGGAGCGCTATGGAGGAACTGCATTATCCTTATGCCGGACAAATGAAGGACCGCCTGATCGAAAGAAAAAATAACGCAACGGCAGCACAAATGCAGGCCGCTGCGGCGACCGGAGGACAACTTCCGGGAATGATGTAAAAAACCAAAAACAAAGAGCTTGTGCAGCTGCACAGGCTCTTTTTCTGTGCCGGAAAGTGTTGGTTAAGGTCGGGGGTCAAAGGACTACGATTTGGATGAAATGAACCGACAAGGAGGTGGATGGAATGAGTAACGGCTACAGCGGCAAGATCAAGAACACCGGCTCTCAGGTGGTCAAGGCTCCCAACAGCCAGACCAACAGTGCCAAGGGCAATGTGGTGCATCGCGGCACAGATCTGAGAACCGGCAGCAAGAACAAGTAAATCTCCTATGACCCTTGGGTGAGGGAAAGATCCCAGAAAGGAAATAACCATGGATGAAAATGTAGATGTTTGGGGTGCGTTAGGTCTGGAAGCTCCGGCTGACGAACAGACACCCGAAGGCGGACAAGCGCAGGAGATCGCCGACCCTGCCGACACAGGCGAACAAGTGCAGGAGATCGCCGACCCTGCCGACATTGATGACGGCGCTGAAGAAGAAAAACAACCGGAAGCGGCGCCGGATAAGAAGCCTCTGACAAAAGAGGAGCGTGCTGCCAACGCGGCAAACAGAAGACAGAAGGAAATCAATGACGCGGTGCAGGCCGCCTTGGATAAAGAGCGGAAGGAAACAGAAGCAAAGCTCAAGAAGTTTTTTGACCAAGCCCAGCTAAAGCACGGAGATACGGTGATCGATTCTCTGGAAAAGGCAGAACAGTGGGTTGAAAAGGACCGGGCTGAAAAGCTGAAGCGAAACCTGCAAAGCGGAAAATTGACACCGGAAGATCTGCAGGCAGCTTTGGAACAAAGCCCTGCCTTTAAGGCTATGCAGGAAAAGCAGGCTGCTTCTGAAAGAGCGGAGGCTGAACAGTCAAAGCAAAAGTTTGACATGGATGTGGAGCTGCAGCTTGCGGAGATCCAAAAGATGAACCCGGAGATCAAGTCTCTGGCGGACATCATCAGAATGCCCACAAGAGATAAATTTGTTCAGCTGGTGCAGCAGTACAACATGAATTACCTGGATGCCTACAAGCTGGCAAATCATGAAGCCATTGTGGAACAGGCAAGAAATGTGGCTGCTACCGGAGCAAGGGTCGCTGCAAGCGGAAAAGAACACATCAACAAAACCACCACGAGAGGCGAAGGAAAGATCGATGTCCCCAAAGATGAAAAGGACAGATATCGAATGCTGGATCCAAACATGACCGATGCGGACATTGAGAAACATTACAGAAAGTGGATGGTCGGATGATCCATCCAAAAAAGAGGAGTGTGAAATATGTTTATTCCCCATAAGTGGCACAACGAATCGGAGCCTTGGGAAACCATGCCTGCTCCCAACGGAACTACCTTTAAAGTGGGACAGGCTCTGGTAATTGAAGGCGGCTCTTTGGCAAAGGCCACCGGCACGACCAAGCCCACCCACATCTGCATGGAGGATGTAACCACAGAAAAGGAAGGTCAGAAGGTCCATGTGGAGCGGGTCAGACCCGAAACCGTTTATGAGACGGAACTGTCTGTTGCCTCTGCAGCCATTGCAGAAGGCGAGAAATACACCATTGATGCCGCAGGTGAAAAGATCACTGCTACCGCAGACGGTGTGGCAGAGGTGGTCTCCTTTGACGGTACGGAAGCCGGCGACAAGGTCCGGGTTCGATTTTCCTAAGAAAGTGAGGTAATGAAATATGCCCGGAATTATTATTTCTGAGGCTTCTGCCCAGAACGATATGTTGTTTGGCAAGTGGCAGGCGCCTATTGCATCTTTCCTTGAAAAGCGGCTGGAAGCCGTGGATCGGGAAAGTATCGCATCCAAAATCTTCAAAAGAGTGAATTCCACTCATTACGCAGAGAGCTTCGGTTCTCTGACCGGTATCGGTGACTTTAAGCCCACGCCCGAAAACGGCGCATACCCTGTCACCGATTTTAAGCAGGGCTACAGCAAGATCATCAAGAACTATACCTGGAAGAACAGCTTTGGCATTTCCAAAGAAATGATGGAGGACGGCAATCTGATCAATCTAAAGAAGCAGCCCGCCGGCTTCCTGACGGCCTATAACAGAACCCGTGAGCGTTTCTTCGCCAATCTGCTGGGCAGCGCCCTGCAGGGTTTGGAAAAGGCAAAGGTGGATGATGAGGAATTCGACATCACCGGAGCAGATAATGCGCCTGTCTTTTCCACCAACCATGTGGGCAAGGTATCCGGCAGCAAGATCTCCAATGCGTTCTCTGATGCATTTTCTGCAGATGCGCTGGGGGAAGTCATGACCAGAATGCAAAATATGGTTGGCGAAAATAATGAGACTTTGGCGCTGACACCCGATACGCTGGTGCTGCCCAACCTGACCAGTCTGAAGAAGGCTGCATTTGCTGTCCTTGGCTCTGACAAAGAACCCGGCGGAAGCAACAACGACTTCAACTATCTGTTCGGCAATCTGGATGTAATCATCTGGCCTTATCTGAACCACTTTATCACTCCCGGATCTGAACCTTGGATCCTGATGGACAGCAGCTACATGGAGCAGGTGGACTGCGCGGTTTGGCTGGACAGAACTCCTCTGGAAGTCAAGAGTGTGGTGGACGAGAATGATGTCAACCGTTGGAAGGGTCGTTCCCGTTTCGGCGGCGGCTTCGTGGACTTTCGCGGCATGATGGCCGGCGGTGTGGCTCACGGCGAAGCACTCTGATACATAGCAAATCATAATCAACAGGCGGCTGGGTCATCTTAGCCGCCTGTTTCCGAAAAGGAGACTGAACATGAAAATTAGGGATGTACTGGACTATGTGATGGAGCTGAAAGAGCCGGCATTCTCCGAAAAAACACTGCTGAGGTGGCTCAATCAGATTGAAGCGGAGATCCAGGCTGAGATCCTGCTGATCGCTGCAAAAGATGTCGTCCGGTACACCATGGACGATATGGACACGGAACTGATTGCGCCGGCTCCCTTTGACAAGATCTATGAAGATTATCTGATCTGGCGAATTCATGAAGCGCAGGAAGAGGCAGAACGGGCGAATAACGCGCAGGCAGTATTCAACAAGACCTATATCGCCTATTCCGTATTTGTCTGCGAGACCATCAATCCCGGCTTGGGAAAAGCGGAAAAAATGCGCTACTACCTGAGCGCTTATGGCATTGCGGTAAAGCACGGATATACAGGAACAGAAGAGGCATGGCTTGCCAGCCTGATAGGCCCACCGGGAGAGCCGGGTCCGCAGGGAGATCCCGGTGCAGGTGTGGCTGTTGAGTATGACGAAGCAAGCGGAACGGTCAAAGTCAGAAACATTACCGGCGATGATCTGAACGGTGAAGACGGAGTTGGCATTGAAAGCATCAGCTTCAAAGAGCAGCTGACGGCAGGAAATGTCTATACCATCACATTGACCAACGGACAGACATATGAATTCACCGCACCGGTCGGACCACAAGGTATTCGTGGTGTGCCGGGAGAAACCGGAGCCGGAATTTCTGTGGAGTATGACACAGAAAGCGGAACGGTGAAGGTAGTTAACATTAGTGGAGATAACGGATCCGGAGACGGCGGTGCAGCGGAAGACGGTGTTGGAATCGAGAACATTGTATTCAGCGAACAAACAGCTGAAGGAAATGTTTATACGGTTGTGTTGACCAACGGAGACACATACGAAATTATCGCTCCTTTTGGACCAAAGGGCGATGACGGAAAGACACCTGTCGAGGGTACAGATTATTTCACGGAAGCAGATAAGTCTGAAATGGTTACTGCTGTTTTGAATGCACTTCCCACATGGACGGGAGGTAGTTACTGATGGCATACGACAAAGTTGTGGATTCGGCGGAACTGGATGCAGGACTGACCGCCGTAGCAAATGCGATCCGAAGCAAAACAGGAGAAACAGATAACTTGATCTTCCCCGGTGGGTTTGTGACAGCTATTGCAGGAATTGTGACGGGTGAAAGCTCCAACAGTGCTGTGGGAGGAGAAATTCACGATATCACGATTGAAGCGGATCTGCAGAACGCGGAACAAATGCTTTTGTTCCGAAATGAATTTGTTGCAGCCAATTATCTGAAAACCGGTTTCATGGTGCTGTTGTTTCAAGCAGAATCAAGTGCGGCAACCACAAATAGGTTGTATTCCGTTGTTCAAGGTAATGTAAATCTGGGAAGCTCAAATGATCCGGTTTATGGGTATTTTGTGAAAGGCGGATATGGAACGGTTGCTTCTTCGGCGATCAAGAAAAACATTACTGCAGAAATGGACAGCAGCACCACTCGATTTCGGACAGACGATGCAGGAACTTTATATGTATATGCGGCAAGTGGAAACATACTGAATGCCGGTACATATAAGCTGATTTTACTAAATTTTGATATTTAGGAGGTGAAAGAATGGGAAAACCTTTGATGAAAAACTGGACGGCTCCGGACGGAACAGAATATGAAGTCTGCGATCCAGTGGCACGGCTGGTAATGGGTGTCGCCGAAGTGACCGAAGACGGCAGCCTCGTCATCAATGTGCCGGAGGGTACTGCGATCAAGACGGGAACGCAGATCTGTTACAGAGACCCTTCCGTGGTAGAAAACGCCTTTGCGGAAATCGATACCAGTTCTGTGACAATCAATGGTAAATTATATCGCTTTGCAACGGCAGACAATCGGCTATTCGATGTCAACGATGTCAAGGATCTGCACGAAAAGAACGACACCATCATCATCCGAATTGATGAAGAAATCGGTGATCCGCTGTTTGCACAGGTGATCGCCGTTGTGCCGAAAGACCAAGAAGCGCCTGTTTTAGACAGTCGCATTACACCGCAGCTGTTCGGTGCAAAAGCAGACGGCGTGACGGATGATAGTGCTGCTATCCAAGCGGCTCTGGATGCCTGTAATGAGGCTGGCGGCGGTACTGTATATTTCCCCAAGGGGACATATCTCATCGGAACGGCGGTGAATGTGTACAGCAATCAGCACCTGATTGGTGAGCATGGAGCAACACTCCTCCGAGTGGACGGTTCTACTACTGGTCTGCTGACCGCCGATGGTGCAAGTAATATCGTCATCGAAGATTTGGTCTTTGATGGCGGTGAGGGCAAGACAGCTTATTCCGACCTCATCACCTTGACAGATACAAATGATGTGCGAGTGGTAGACTGCGAGTTTGTGCATGGCTTTAGCAGCACCGTGAAGGATGCAAGTGGAAAAGCCACGCAGCAATGTGCCATTCGTGCAAATGGCGGCGAGGGAATTTCTGTTTCTGGATGCAGATTTGACATT
>JAZNLL010000044.1:0-22815 GCA_045579045.1 Candidatus Avilachnospira sp. | reverse complement strand
GCCGCCCTTTCTGTCGGCGGTGACGACTGCGTATGCATCATCATCGTTGATCAGTTCTTCGGGCAGCTGGAACTTCTGGCGGAGCAGAATCTCGGAGTCGAGAGAAACTTCGATCGATGCCAGCTTGCCTTCCAGAATGGTGGGCTCTTCAGCAGCTTCCTCGTACTTGGCGACCAGGGTCAAGCTGGAAGTAACGGGCTTGGAGAAATCGAACTTCTCACCATTCAAATACCAGCCAGTGAAAATAAAGCCATCCTTCTCAGGAGCATCGAGAGCCGTAATGACTTCACCGTCAGTAACCTGAGTAGAGGTAAGGGTTTCGCCGTCGACAACAAACTTGACGGTGTACAGACCCTGCGTTGCTTCATAAGCCGCTTCGACTTCCTCAGCGGTCATAGCTCTGCTGTAGACAGCAGCTTCGCTGACTCTGCCGCGGATGGAGTATCTTGCCCAAGTCTCCACACGGCCGTTACAGGTGATACCCAGATAATGAGCAGTTGCGTTTTCGCTGTTGGGCCAAGTGATGGGGCCGGCGGCTTCCTTGGAGGCAACTTCTTCGCCGTTGACGTACAGGCGGAGGGTCTGACCGTCATAGGTACCGACCAGATGCTGGTAGGAACCGGCTGCAAGCTTCTTGGTAGACTCGGCTGCCACGTAAGTACCGTTGACATAGGCATTGAATGTGGGGTAGCCGGTATTGGTCACCTGAATAGCCGCACCGCTGCCGACACCGCAGCCCAGAGGAATGCTGGAGCCATGGCCGGTGGAAGCAAAGTCATAATAATTGACAAGGACTTCGAAGGTGACGGATTCGGACATTGCATCATAGTGGTCAAACAGTCTGTCGGAACGGAAACCGGTTCTGCTGTTGTTCAGGTTTGCCAGAACGCCGCCCTCTTCCACAACGGGAGTACCCATCGTGCTCAGTTCCCTGCCGGTAACAGCATTGACAGGCTTGCCTTCGGCATTGAAGCCCAGTTTGAAGACATCATCGGACTCCTCGGAGCCGTCGGTGGTGGTGAAGGTGAGAACCTGAGGCTCAGAAACCTTACCCCAGGAGCTGACTGCATAGATCTTGGCAGTGTACTCCGTGCTGGGAGTCAGGCCACGGAAGGGAGCAGTCAGAGTTTCGGGGACATTGTAACGGTCAGTCAGAGAGAGTCTGATCTCGCTTGCGACCTTGGTTGCGCCCTGATACAGCTCTGCGTTGTAGTACTGAACATTATCCTCACACTCGGCCTGAGTGAAGCGCAGTCTGACCATGGTGGACTTGAGGGTCTCGATCTCGACTGTATCGTCGGCAGAGAAGTAAGGCACTTCGCTGTCGGCTTCACGGTCAGCATAGGTATAGGCAAAATCATCGGGATCGCCAACGGAACGGATGCAAACATCGGCATCCATCATGGCATCGGCATCCACATCATAGCGGCGGACGCGGATGGCATTATTGGCATCCACTTCCACGATGTTGTAGACGCTGCCGGTACGGATGGAGGCATAACGGGTGTAGCCGCCTTCATCATCGCCCTGCACGAAGCTGCCGGACTGACCGATCAGCTTGCTGGAACCGTAGTTCAGAGAACCGGTGCCAATAGCAGTGTAGGCACCCTGCCAGACAGATCTGGGATCGGCAGCAGGATGATGGACATGAGCAGCAAAGTCCACGACCTGAGGATAGTTGCTCAGAACCTCATTGACATTCTTCTCGCCGGACTCAGAGCCGGGGAGGGTATTGAGGGCAGGATGATGCTGGAACACAAAGATGGGCTTGGTGCCGGTGGGATCATCGGCAACGGCCTCATCCAGCTTAGCCTTCAGCCATGTCATCTGCTCATCGGAATAGCCTTCGCAGCCTTCCACGATGGGAGCCATAAGGATGAAGTGATAGCCGTTGATCACAGAATGGAAGTCGGTGGATTCATAGCCGCTGTATTCCAGATAACGCTCGATAGCAGGAGCTTCCAGTTCGCCGTCATAGTCGTTCTCATGGTTACCCATGGCGGCAAAGCCCACAGTGCCTTCCTTGAGGCCTGCATTGAAGATATCAAAGAAGATCTTCAGACCGGCAGCAGAGCCGTCACCGGTAAGGTCACCGACCACAAAGGCACCGTCAACCTGACCGTAGGTCTGACCGTCAGCATAGGTATAAGCAGTGCTGAGGAACTTCTCCAGACGCTCTTCTTCGATTCTGTGGACACCGTCGAAGTTCACGTGGGTATCGCTGGCAACGATGAAGCGGAGGACAGGCTCGAAGGTCTTGAAATACTCTTCATCGGCAGTCTTGGTTTCCCACTTGGCACGGACGGTAATATCGGACACCAGATAGAGCTTATCGCCGGGCTGGTAGTCCTGACCGTTGATACGCCAGCTCTTGAATTCTGCGCCTTCATCAGCAGTGAAAGTACATTCGGGCAGGACGTAGGCAGCACCTTCCATGATCACCTCAGAAGCCATGGAGCCGGAGCCGCCGTTGGCATCGTAGGTAACATCGAAGGTCTGGGGGATGTACTCGACGCAGTCATTGCCTTCGCAGGGCAGGACAGCGATCATACGGTCCACAGAGTAGATGGGGAAGCGATCTCTAACGCTAGTATTATCAAGATCACCTTCGATTTTCATGGACAGGTAAAAGTCCATGGTCTTGCCGGCATAGGGAGCCAGATCCTGAGCGATCTGATGGTTCTGGAGGTTGTAATTGAAGGTATACAGATAAGAGAAGCCACCTTCGGGGATGGTTACATCTTCGAAGATATAGAGCTGATAGCCGGTATTTTCATAGGCCTCCAGCATGCTGTAGGGCATGGTGCCTACTTCATAAGCCTGCTTTGCAGAAGCAGAATACATCATGACAGGCCAGCTTGGGTTACCTACCGGGCTATTCATAATGTAGTTGCTGGGGTTGCCAGCATCTCTGGCACGGACTCTGGCAGCGGTACCCTGCAGAGCATCGGCATCCTCGACGAAAGCGAAGACATCGTGCAGATCCAGGTCCTCGGCCTTGTAGTCAAAGACATGGGTCAGGCCGGAGTTGGTGGCATTGATGTTTGCCAGAACTTCCACAGGCAGCTTGCCGTGGATCTCTTCATAGATACCGGAGCCGGAGCAGCCTTCACGCTTGCAGTTTGCAATGTAGCGGCCCAGTTCGGGATCATAGACATGGGAAACAGTGTCATGACCCAGAGCAGGTGCCACGACCTCTGTATAGGTGCTGCCGCAGACGGGGCAAACTGTGCTCTTGGTGGAGGGCTCGGTGCAGTCGGCAACCGTAGGTTCTGTCCAGACAGCATCGTCAGTAATGTAGTTGGTGCACTTGTCAACAAAGATGATGCGGTCAACGTAGAACTTGGGAGGAGCAGAGGATTCCATCTTGCCGCTGATCTTATAGGAGAGATAGACATCGGCGGTATGACCGCGGAGAGGATTGTAGACACCGATGGTGCCGCTGAGGCTTCTCAGGTTACAATACTGCACATCGAAGCCGCCGGTGCTGTTGATCAAACCAGCATCAAACTGGACATAGTTGCCGAAGGTATCGGCAAACACATGGTCTTCCAGTTTGGCAATGTGCCAATTATTGTCAGCGATCATGTTCTTAGAGGCAAACACTGCATTGGCAAAACGGATGGCACCAACGGCACCACCGGGGTTGCCGGTCTTGGACAGGTCCATAACCGCGGTCTTGCCACCCGTTGCAGTAGTGTCAGCTTCGAAGGAAACGACGCTGCCGGAGGCATTATAGAAAGTAGTGTCGTTGACGTGAATATCCAGAACATGAGAAACGCCAATGCCGGAGGCTTCCAGATCGCTTCTCACCTCTTCAGGCAGAGCAACTTCCAGATTTCCAGGGAGTCTGGAAACGGTTTCTCCGCAGACAGAGCAGGTAGCCACATCCATGCCGGTTACTGCATCATAGACGAAATCGCCGAAAGAATGACCCAGGGCAGGGGCGATTTCTTTTCTGTAAGAGCTGCCGCACTCGGTGCAGGAAGCAGTTGCATAGGAAGGCTCGGTGCAGGTAGCATCCGTAGCATCGCTATAGGAGTTTTCATCAACATAGTTTTCGCAGCTGTCAATGATGATCAGCCGGTCGATGTACCAGACGGGATACAGATCCTTGTTGGAGCTGTTGTCAACTTCGCCTTCAACCTTCACAGACAGGTAGTACTCCACCTGATTACCTTTGAAGGGAGAATCGTAATACAGAGCAAAGGAACGCAGAGAGTCGTTCATCAGGGACAGATATCTGCCGCCGGAATAATCGGAAGGATAGGTACCGGTGAGCTTATAGAGATGATAGCCATCCCCCTGATTGGCCTTCAGATCTTCCTTGTCAACCGTGCCGATCAGGCCGGCTGCAGTAAAGGCAACGTTAAATTTGCTGAAGTGAGCCGTACCCAGAATGAACTTACCGGCATTGTTGGAATCAGAAGGATGCAGACGGTAAGCCCTGCCGTAAGGAGAATCTGTATCATCCACAGCCTTCCAGGGAGAGGAGGCATTGCCGGTGATACCGCAGGAAGTGGTTGCGCCGCTGGCCACACCGTCTTCACCGTAGGTGGGAACAAAGATCTTGAGAGCAGCGTAGTCATAGACATGAGACAGACCGACACCTCTTCTGGTCAGATCAGAAACCAGTTCTGCAGGCAGCTGCGCACCGAAAGCCTTGGTTTTGACCTTGCCGCCGCAGACAGAGCAGGTGGTGCTGTAGGTCTTGGAAGAGGCATCCCATTTGTATTCGCCGTAGTTGTGAGCACCCACGGGATCGCCGAATTCACGGGTCTTGACACCGCCGCAGGTGGGGCAGGTGGTGCCTTCCAGTTCACCGTGACCGCAGTTGGCATCGGAGATCTTGGACCAGTTCTCGGTCAGATGGTGCTCGGGGCACTGCTCGACCAGAATGTAACGGTCCAGATACTAGATGGGGCCCTTGGCAGGATCGGTGGTATTGGAGATGGAGCCTTCGATCTTCATGCGGATGTAGACATCCACCTTGGAGCCTGCCATGTAAGAGTTAATGGCAGAGGTGATCTTGGGCAGCTGAGAGCTCCAGCCAAAGGGGAACAGGAAGGTTGCACCGGCAGCAGGCACAGTAATGGTGCGCTTGTACCAGTGGTATTCGCCGTCCTGAATGATCTCTCCGGTGTAGATGGAGGCCAGAATACCCCAGCCGGAACCGTTGCGGATGTGCACACCGCCGATATTGGCCTGTGCGGTATCCGCGGTGCCGTCGGACTTGTGCCATGCATTGTAAGTCCAGGCCTTGCCGAACTGGGAATCGGCATCGGTCTTGATCTCGTGGCCATGACCTTCATAGCCACCGGGACTCTGATAAGTGCTGTAGGCGGCAAAGTCGTAGACATTTGCCAGACCGGTAGCGGAGGCTTCCATATCCTCAAGAACCATGTCGGGCAGAGCGACATCGGTCTTGTAGGCAGAGCCTGCCAGCACGGGGGCTTCTTCTGCGTGAGCGATGGCGGGGATCATACCCAGAACCATGATAAGACACAGAATCAAAGCCATAATGCGGATAAACTTCTTCTGTTTCATCTTCATTTCCTTTCTGATGATTAAATTTTGAACATTAAAATATGCCCAATTATATCCAATTATGAATTTTATCACAAAATTTCTTAAATGTCAGCAAATTTTGTAAATGCTTTTTGCTCAAAAATATGTTCATTTTTTGTGCATATTGCTTTTGTTTGTACGCTGTTAAAAATGACCCTCAAACACATGAAATAACCTAACGAAAAAAGACACTCCTTACGGAGTGTCTTTTTTCGTCAGAAGAACCGCCACAGCCACGGCAGTGATGCCGGAGATCAACTTTGCCACAATGACCGGCACCAGCATTTCCGGTGCAAAACCGGCAGTAAAACCCAGATGATCGCCAAAAACAAAGGCGGCGGAGACCGCAAAGGCTACATTGAGGACTTTGCCCTTTTTATCCATATCCTTGAGCATGCCGAACATAGGAATGGAATTGGCGAGGGTCGCCACCATACCGGCAGCCGCCACTTCATTCATTCCCAGCAGACCACCTAGCTTCATAAGAGGCTTGCGAAACACCTTGGTAATGGTATAGACCAGAGGGAATGCACCTGCCAATATGAGTGCAATGCTGCCAACCACCTCAAAGCCATCAGACAGAGGCGCCATGCCGGGGATCAAAATCCATCCGGTGAGAGATTCCACAATGGCAGCAGCCAGACCCACTGTGATCAGCGCCGTTACAAACCAACCAAAGGCAATAAACCCCTTGATGAGCCATCTTTCCGCCTTCCAAAGACCCAAAGCAATCAGCAATGCAAACAGCACCACAGGGACAAGATTTCGGCAGACCATCATGAAGGAATATCCTGCCACCAAACCACCCACAAGTGCGCCCACAGGAATGGTAATGATGCCTGCCAAGATACCCTTTGCAAGATATCTTCGATCTTCCTGGGAAATGATGCCCAGTGCCACAGGAATGGTAAACACAATGGTTGCACCAAGCATGGAACCGATGATAGTACCGCCAAAAAGACCGGCTTCACGGGTTTCTGCCAGTTCCATGGACAAGGTGGCACCACCCATGTCACAGGCCAGAATCGAGCCGGGAAACATACCGGGATCTGCACCAAGGAAGCGGAACACAGGGACAACCACAGGTCGCAGAACCGTTGCCAGTACCGGTGCCAGACTGATGATGCCCAGCATGGACAAAGCCAAAGTTCCGATGGCCATAATGCCGTTTTCAAACTCCTGACCCAGACCAAGGCGATTGCCAAAAATCCGATCCAGTGCACCGATGACCGCAAAAATAACCATCAGATAGATGATAAAGTCGCTCAATGAGAAATCCTCCTAAGATTCTGGGAGTTTTGAATATTGTAGCATACAAATTCCAAACCGTCTATGTGTTCGCATCCAAAATCGCAACAATGGCAGCATCACAGGGCAAATCCGGATTTCCTGCCCTTGCGCCGGACCCGGTGGTCACTAATACCCTGTCCCCCACACCGGCACCTACCAGATCCGCCGCCACTGCCTGTCGACCGTCAAATTCCACTACCAGAAAGATCTGACCTCGCAGCGCCTCACATTTTTTTGTTGCCCAGAGGTTTCCCGTCACCGTTGCCAGGATCATGGCTCTCTTCCTTCCAAAATATCTTTTGCCAAAGGCGTCAGCCGACTGCCCGCCTGAGGCAGCTGCCCTGTCTGCCGCAGGAGTCTGGCAGTCTGGGCTGTAATCAGCGGTTTTTCCTGCCCCAAAACCTTTACACCCAGCTGCTTCAAGTGCTGTTCCGCAGCCGTCAGTTCCCGACACAGCAGCCGGGCATGAGATATGCCATGATGTCTTTGATGGGGCCAGAGCCAAACCGGGATGCCCTCCAGAAGTGCATCGCAGACCACATCATTGGGCATGTGGAGTAATTCCCCCGGAGAAAGGACACCCAGAACCACTGCCTCATAGGGCTTTTCATTTACATAAATATAATTATGGTAATCTGGTTTTTCCCCGATCAGGAATGCTCTTGGCTTTTGCTGATCCATCCGCTCCATAACCGCCTGAGTCAGTTCTTCCAAATTCACGGCAGGATCATCCCCAGATCGCCTTTCCGAAAGCCGCAGGCGTTGGCTTCATCGTAATCCAGATGGGCATAGGTGCGGAAATTGGGACTGACACGGACTGCCACCTGTTCCAATATCACCGGGCGACCGGTCAAAGTCCGCAGGCGAACCGTGTCTCCGTTTTTTACGCCCTGCAAAGCTGCATCTTCCGGTGACATATGGATATGTCTCTGGGCGATCACTGCTCCCTGCTGCAAGGTAACGGTCCCCTTTTCCCCAACCAATGTGATGGGAGCAGAGCCTGCCACATCCCCGGAGAGTCGTACAGGAGGCTGAATGCCAAGCGCAACGGCATCGGTGGCGGACAGCTCCACCTGAGCCTCCTTCCGGCAAGGGCCGAGAACCGCCACATTCTTCATGCTTCCCTTCGGAGTTTGCAGCTCCACCCGCTCCTGCGCCAGATACTGCCCCGGCTGGGAAAGAGGTCGAACCTCCGTCAAATCATGACCAAAAAGAATCATCGCCTGCTCCCTGGTCACATGAACATGACGGCCGGAGGCCTCCAGTTCCACAAAGAGCCGCCGCTGTAATTCCTGTGTTAGTTTTTCAAGTGTTTGCTCCATGGCTGCTCTCCTTTTTGAGACGAATCATGAGTATCCAGACAAGACTGCTCAATCGGTTCAAAACCTGGATCAGGTCTGTCCGATCCTTAAACGCCCGGCAGGCTGCCAGTTCTGTCTGCCGGATCATGGTGCGCAGGCGGTTTAGGTGTAAAAGCATGGGACTGTCGTCGAAATCCGGCATAAAATGGGGCTGGTCGTAGTATTTCTGAGGAAAGTGGCTGTGGGCACGGAGCTCTTCCGGTGTCAGACCGCAGATGGGCTTTTCTGTCCAGGGTTCATCCAGCACATCACAGCGCATGATCTGCCGTGCTGCTGCCAGAAGCTCCGCCATGTCCCGTTTCAGCTGTCCCTGCGCCTGAGCGCCGCAGAGCAAAATCTCCGCCTGCAGCGTATCCAGAAGCCCACGAAAGACAATTCTGGGATGTTCCTTGGGCACCAGAACATCCGGTTTCAGATGGGTCATGTGTTCCGGCTTTTCTGTGAGCCTGCGTCCGCCCTCTGTTCGGTAGAATTTCGGCTTTGCGAGTGCCGCAGAAAGGACTTCCACACCATCGGCCTTGAGCCAATCCCTGGCAGAGGGTGTCAGCACATCACCCTCTGCCAGATAGAACACCCGTTTCCCGTCCTTGACCCGGACATTGGCTTTTACATCCTGCGCCGTAAAGACTGCCATCAGCCTTCAGCGCCTGTCGCTTTCTGGTTCTGGCGACCCTTAGGCAAAATAGCGTCCACCTCTGTATGAGGTCTGGGAATCACATGGACGGAAACCAACTCGCCCACCTTTTCCGCAGCGGCGGCACCGGCATCTGTGGCTGCCTTCACTGCACCCACATCACCCCGAACCATCACGGTCACAAGACCGCCGCCTACCTGCTCCTTGCCCACCAGATTGACATTTGCAGATTTGACCATGGCATCGGCAGCCTCAATGGCACCCACCAGCCCCTTGGTCTCCACCATACCCAGTGCATTGGTATTGATCATACGATTATCTCCTTTTTTCTCCGATTAGGATAGCCGCTGCAGCAGTCTTTGGGTCAGCTGCTCCAGCAGATCTTCTTCAATGGTTTCTACGGTAGTATGCGCTGTCTGCGCTTGCTTATGCCCCCACGCCACCCGGCGGATATTGATAAGATCCATAGGTCCGATGTTGTTACTGGAAGAGCTGCCGCCCACGGCTCCGCACCCGAGGGTCAGAGCCGGGAACAGATTGGTCGTGGAGCCGATGCCTCCCAAAGCAGCCGGTGTATTGACCAGAAAACGGGAAACCGGCACTTCCGTGGCAAAGCGTTCAATGACCATTTCCTCGTTTGCGTGGATGCTGAAGGTGTGTCCGCTGCCCTCATGGTGCAAAATGGCGCAGCTGAGAGTAAGGGCTTCTTCCTCATTCTCCACATGATACAGTGCCAGAATGGGGCACAGCTTTTCCATGGAATAGGGATACTGAACACCTGCACCGTATTCCCTTGCCACCAGAACCTTTGCCTGTCTGGCTTTCTGAGACAGATCTGCCATCTCTGCAATTTTTGCAGCGGTTTTGCCCACGATGGTAGGATTCATGGTTCCGTTACCGCGGAACAGGAAGGCAGACAGCTTTTTCCCTTCCTCCTCTGAGAGGATGTGACAGCCCTGTTTTTCCAGCTCTGCTTCCGCCTCTTTGGCATGGCTGCGATGGACTATGATACTCTGTTCCGAAGCACAAATAACACCGTTATCAAAGGTTTTGGATGCCACAATATCTGCCACCGCCTTTTGCAGATCGCAGCTGGGATGCAGATAGGCAGGACCGTTGCCTGCGCCGACACCGATGGCAGGTGTTCCGGAAGAATAAGCAGAGCGCACCATTGCCGTGCCGCCGGTGGCTAGAATCAACTTTACCTTGGGATGCTTCATCAGCTCCTCCACCGCCTGCATAGTGGGAATAGTAATGCAGCCGATAGCACCCTTGGGACAGCCTGCAGTCTCTGCTGCCTGTGCCAGCAGTTCCGCTGTTCGGCAGGAAGATTTTTTCGCTCCCGGATGGGGTGAAAATACAATGGTATTGCCGCCTTTCAGGGCGATCATAGCCTTATAGATCACTGTGGAAGTGGGGTTGGTTGAAGGCGCAATGCCGGCGATGACCCCCACAGGCACTGCCACATCCCAGATCTGTTTTTCCCTGTCTTTCCGCAGGATTCCAACGGTTTTCTGATCCCGGATGGCCTCCCAGAGGGTTCGGGCTGCAAAGCGGTTCTTTTTCACTTTGTCAGCTGCGTTACCGAAGCCTGTCTCCTCTGCTGCCATGGCTGCCAGTTCCTCTGCATGGGCATCTGCCGCCTTTGCCATAGCCTCCACGATGCGGTCAATGGTCTGCTGATTCATGTGGCGCAGAGTCTCCTGTGCCTTGGCAGCCGCCTCCACCAGATCCCGTACCTGCTGACGGCTTTGCAAATCTTTTGCCAGTTCCATTTACATTCCTCCCAGGTCTTTCGGTCTTGCTGCCACCTGACGCACCGTCTCTGCAAAGGCATCGCAGGCAGCCTGACAGGCACTCTGGGTGCCGGTCAGAAGTCCGCCGCAGAAGTTGGTCTCCGTAGGCGGTGCGTAAAACTCCGTCAGTTCCACATCCGATGCTTTCAAAGCAGCATCGAGACCCTCAATGGCCTCCACGGGGGGTGCAATGAGATAGGCAATGGCCTGCCCCACAGGGACATGGGCCTGCTTTGCCAGATAAGAGCCTGTTCGGGACACGCAATGAGCCAGATAGACCACATCTTCTGCATCGTTGGCAGCACGGAAGCCTGCACCGCTGTGGAGAAACGCCTCTGCCCCTCGGAGACCGCTTGCCACCTCCGCAGGGGTAGGACCTGCCAGAACGCCGATGACCTCTCCTGCCAGTGCTGTGGAAGCATTGGCCGCACCTGCATAGAGACTTCTGGCATAGACCACCTCCACATTGGCGACCTTCGTCGCCTCATCCAAGGCCATATAGGTCATGTCGTCACTGTCTGTGGAAATCAGTCCAATGGCACGAAAGTGACCCGGGATTCCCAGTGACTTGGCAAGACCGGGACTAAGATTGGGAATGAGCCGCAGGGTCAGCACCTGCACTGGTAATACTCTGCCGATCATGCCATCACCTCAAATCGATGCCGGATGCTTTTTTCTCCAACATCGTGTGCATCAGCTCTGCAATATGAGCCCCTGCCTCCACAGCCGGTGTGCCCTGCCGATGAATGTTGGATACTACCGTGCGCTTCGCCTCGGGAATACCGGGTCTGGGCATATAGGTGATATAGGCGGACATGGATTCGCTGGTCACAAGACCGGGACGCTCCCCCACCAGCATACAGACCAGCTCTGCCCCTGTGATCTCACCGATATGATCGGATGCACCTACTCTGGCATACTGGATAAAAAGGGTCTTGCCCAGATTGATTCCATAGGTCTTTAGACCCTGTTCAATGGCGGCGGCACAGTCCAATGCGTTTGCCGTGACAGCGTTGGAGGACAGTCCGTCACCAATGACCAGCAGAACTCTGGGGTTCTCGGCGCAGGTGTTGCGGATGACCACCTGATTTTTCTCATCAAACCGTCTGCCCAGATCCGGTCTGGTCAGATACTGATCCTTGTCCTTACACATGGTCTGAACAAAGGCCATGCCGTTTTTCTTATAGAAATCCGGGTCGACCAGGGAAAATACACTGTCCTGCGCCGCTGCATGGTCGGCACGGAACCGCAGCATAGAGGCTGTGCGATACCGGGCACCGGTGCGTCCAAGTCCCAGACGGGCAGGTGTCTGCTGCTTCAGTCGCAAGTAGGCATCTCCATTGGCAGGCTCTTTTACCAGATAGGTCTTTCGCAGATCTTCTTCCGCCAGATCCGGCAGGCAGCCTGCTTCCACCGCCGCCTTCGGCGTTTCCACAGGTTCTCCCATTTCCTGCAGAAGCTGTGCCACCAGCTGTTTCAGTTCCTGTTTATCCATGACGCACCTCCTTCAGCAATACAGAGCCGTCTCCGGCCTTCTTGGTCAACTTTCCGTTTTCTACAAAGCCCATCTTTTCCAGCCACTTCTGGAAAGGCGGAATGGCTGTCAGACCGAAGATCTCACGGAGAGCAGCAGTCTCCCGGAAACCGGTAGTCTGATAGTTGAGCATCACATCGTCGCCGTGGGGGATGCCCATAAAGTAGTTGCAGCCGGCAGCCGTCAGCAGCGCTGCCAGATTTTCAATGTCATTCTGGTCTGCCTTCATGTGATTGGTATAGCAGGCATCGCAGCCCATGGGAATACCGGAAAGCTTGCCCATGAAGTGATCCTCCAGACCGGCGCGGATGACCTGCTTGTAATTGTAGAGATACTCGGGTCCAATGAAGCCCACCACCGTGTTGACAAGGAAGGGCTGATACCGCTTGGCAAAACCGTAGCAGCGAGCCTCCATAGTCACCTGATCGGCACCGAAATGGGCTTCAGAGGAAAGCTCAGAACCCTGACCGGTTTCAAAATACATGACATTGGGACCGGTGGCAGTTCCGTGATGCAGGGCCATCTGCCGTGCTTCTTCCAAGAGTGCACCGCTGATGCCGAAGGCTTCATTACCCTTCTGGCTGCCGGCAATGGACTGGAACACCAGATCCATAGGCGCACCTGCCTTCAGGGCTGCCATCTGAGTGGTCACATGACCCAGAACGCAGGTCTGGGTGGGAATCTCCCACCGCTCCTTCACATCCCGGAACATTTTGAGAACCTGCCCCAACCGCTCAGCAGAATCCGTCACCGGATTCAGACCCAGAACCGCATCGCCTGCACCGAAGCTGAGACCTTCCAGCAAAGATGCCAGAATGCCGTCCGGATCATCGGTGGTATGGTTGGGCTGCAGCCGGCAGCTGAGGGTGCCGGGCAGACCGATGGTCGTATTGCAATGGGCGGTGATTCGAATTTTGTTGGCTGCATAGATCAGATCCAAATTGCCCATGAGCTTGGCAACGGCGGCCACCATTTCCGAAGTCAAGCCACGGGAAATGCGGTGGATATCCGCTTCCGTGGTAGTTTCAGATAAGATCCACTCCCGAAGCTCGGAAACCGTCCAGTTCTTGATGGTTTCATAGACAGGGATATTCAGATCGTCCTGTATGATCCGGGTGACTTCATCCTGTTCATAGGGGACCACAGGGTTTTCCCGCAGATCTTTCAGTGTCAGCTGGGACAAAACGATCTTGGCTGCCACCCGCTCTTCTGCGTTTTCGGCTGCAACTCCGGCCAGCTTGTCACCGGATTTCTCCTCATTGGCCTTGGCCAGCACTTCCTTTACGGAAGAAAACTCGTAAATATGACCAAGGAGTTTTGTTTTCAGTATCAAAATCATGCCTCCTATTCAAATGCCAAAGTCTTTATGATCACAGGAACGGCAGCACCCCCTGCCACAGGTGCACCGATATCCAGATAGCTGCCTGCCGGTATGTGGACGCTGTCAATACAGATGAGGGGCGTATCTCTGCCCAATCGAAGCTGCAAGGCTTGTCCCAGAGCTTTTGCCATATCCTGTTCCACCGCTACCACATAAGGTGCAGGCGTATTCTTTAGCCCCTCTGCCAGTTCCTCTGCCAGAGCCGTTATCTGGTGAAAGGAAGGACTTTTGATGCCCTCCAAAAATAACGCTGTCGGCTCCCCCTGATGCAGTGCGCTTTTTGCCTTGATTTCCTCTGCTGTTTCCTTTTGCAGCTGTACCACAGGCAGATTCTGAAGTGGAAAATCCACTTTCTGATAAGAAATGGTAGAACCGGACAGTTCTGTGGCATGGCTGCCGGCACCGATGACTGTGGCTCGGATGGTCTCTGCCCCAAGGAGATAATCTCCTGTACAGAGTTTTGAGTTGCGAATCGCTTTTCCCAACAACACACCGATATCTCCATAACGGAATTTGTCCGGCTCTTCCCGCTCGATCAGATCTGCAACGCCACCGGAGAAGGAAACCAGAACCGGCTCGGTTGGCAGTTTCACCGTCTTATCCGTAATCAGCTTTTTCAGCCGCTCCCCTGCCGGTCGGAAGCCTGCCGCTTCTTCCAGCACCTCAGCCAGTTCCACCACCAGCCGTTCAGGATCACTGACATCAAATTCTTTCAAAACCGGTGATATATAGGTAGGCTTTCCGTGACTATCGAATTTTATCAGCCTGCCGCCTACATTGAGGCAGCCTGTATCGATCAGCTTTCCATTGGGATCGAACAGCGCCAAATTGGAAGTACCGCCGCCAATATCCATGTGCAGAACATACCGACCAAGCTTTTTTGCCGCCTTATCCGCACCGGCGCCCCTTGCTGCCAGAACGCTCTCCAAAGCAGGTCCGGCTGTTGCTACCACAAAATCTCCGGCGAACTCCGCCAACGCCTCCAGAACCTGCCGTGCATTTTCTTTTCTCGCCGTCTCCCCTGTGATGATCACAGCGCCGGTTTGTACTTCTCGAGGAGATATATTTGCTTTTTTGTATTCCTCTGCAATCAGATTTCGTACAGAAACAGCATCGATGGTATCCGAGGATAATAAGGGTGTAAAATGAATTGGGCTGCGGTAGAGCACTTCCCTGTCACGGATCTCTATGTGGGGCACAGCAAAGGCCGAAGCCGTATTTTCCACCTGCAGCCGGGATACGATCATCTGGGTGGTACTGGTGCCCAGATCGATTCCCACTGACAAGATGCTCTCCATCAGCCGCTCACCGCCTGCAAAACCTGTTTCACCATGGTTTCCGTCACAGACACAGGATTTGTCTTGCAGCATCCGTCTGCCAGCACCAAAGGAATCAGTTCCATAATATCGGCAGGGTCCACCCCTGCCTGTCGGAGAGTTGCAGGCATCCCAAGGGAAGACCGCAGGCGGACAATGGCAGCCGTCAGATTGCGCAATGTCAGCCGTTCTGTGGCTGCCGACAAACCGCATAATTTTGCAAGGCGAAAATACTGAGCGGAGGTATTGACCGTCATCACATGAGGCAGCAGCATGGCGCACAGCCGTCCATGGGGCAAATGATAAGCACCACCCAAGACATGGGCTGCTGCATGGCACAGACCCAAGCCTGCATTGTCAAAAGCCATGCCCGCCATGGTTGCAGCCTCCAACAGCTTTCCTCTCGCTTGTCTGTCTCCGGAGTAGGCGGACGGCAGTTCCGTCATGGCGGTCATGGTGCCATGGAATGCCATGGCATCTGTAAAGCCGCTGCGATTGGTTGCCGCCATAGCCTCCACACAATGAGCCAGCAAATCCATACCCGTATCCGCCACCAGAGAAGCCGGAAGAGATTCCAGAAGACCACTGTCCAAAATGGCTGCATCGGGTCGAAGAGACCCATCCACCAGAGGATGCTTGACTCCATCCTTGGTCAGCACGGAAAAGGATGTGACCTCTGAACCGCTGCCTGCCGTAGTAGGAATGGCGTAAAAAGTCATGGAAAGTCCCGATGCCATGCGAATAGCTTTTGCGCAGTCCATGGGACTGCCGCCTCCAAGGGCGATCAGCAGATCCGGTTGAAAAGTCCTGCACAAGGCAGCCCCCTCTGCCGCCAGTTCTGCTGTGGGATCGGGCAGCACCTTGTCAAAAATCTTCACTTCAGCCCCAGGAACCATCTTTCCGATCTCCAAAGCCTTTCCGATTTTGGAAAAGTATCCGTCCGTTACCACCAACACCCGTGCGGCTTTGCAATCTTTCAGTGCATCCAGTGCATGCTCACCGGTAAAAATCTTCGTGGGACAATGAAATGTTGTCATGTTCTCACCATCTTTCTCCCTTAGTATGACCAGGAAAAAACGGATTATGTTGTAAACTTTTTTCCCGACCATTGGCAGAGACCAATTTTTATGGTAAGATAAACAAAAAGATAAACAGGTGATCATATGGAACTTCATGTTGTTTGTAATAAATGCGGTGAAAAACTGGTGATTCCCGCCCATCTGGAAGAATTTTCCTGTATGTATTGCGGTGCCAGACAGACCGTTTCAAAAGAATCCGGCGATGATGCACAGGCCGCTGCCGAATACTATCAGGAACATATTCTGGAGGTCATTACCGAACATCGGGATATTGAAAAATCCCTTACCAAAAATGAATATGCACCTGCCATTGATGCCTACGAAGCCGACTGCCGCAAGATATTTGAGCAGTTGGATATCGCCTGCAAGACAGGCAGTTTGTCTGCAGATGATGCAGCGGATTGCTTCTTGGACAGACTGGCAGAGCAGTGGAAGTTTGATCTGCAAAAGAAAAAAATCGGCAGAAATGCCGATAGTCTCCGTGACAGCGATAAATTTATCATTGCCGTATTCCTCGTCCCAATGATCAGACGGCTGAACTTGAGCTGTATTGAGGAATTCTGCACCGCTTTGCACAAAGCATGGCTAAAAAGATATCCAAAATCTCCGTGGCAGATCGGTGACTACGATACCATCAACACCAGCTTCAAAAAGAAATTCCTCGGCATATGCTTTATTACCACAGCCGTTTGTCTGGAGGAGGGGAAAGCCGATGATTGCGAAGAACTGACTGCATTTCGCAATTTCCGGGACGGGTATCTGCGCACCTGCCCTGACGGTCCTGCACTCATCGAGGAATACTACCGAATCGCACCCCATATCGTACTGGAGATCGAAAAGACTGCCGATCCCAAAGTCTGCTATGCCGCCATTCGTGAAGAATATCTTACTCCCTGCTACGAAGACCTGCAAACAGGCAACATGGCAGCATGCAAAGAGCGCTACACCAAGATGGTGCGCTCTCTGGAAAAAGCGTATTTGAGCTGATAAAAGTCCCATTTCCGAATGGAAATGGGACTTTTCTTTATCCACGGTTTAGAAGCCAGACCCCCAAATTGAGATAGGATGCAAAAATGACCCAGATGAGGTAGGGCAGCTGCAAAATACCCGCCAGAGGATCCACCTTCCAGAATGCATAGACCATCAGTGCCACCAGAACGATCAACAGAATCAGCCACAGATAGGCAAAACCGAAGGTCTGAGCATTGAAAAAGAACAGACTCCAGAAGAAATTGACCACCAGCTGGGCAATAAAGATGTTGAGCGCCCCGTTGCGCCACGGACTGTCCTCCGACAGACTGACTCTGGCTGCACCGATGCCCATGAGGGCATAGAGAACCGTCCAGACGATTGGAAACACAATCGCCGGAGGCGACAAAGGCGGCTGTACGATCTGCTGAGTATAAAGATCCATATTCCCTCTCGTGAGCCACGCCGCCAGCAGCCCCACAGCCTCCGATAGAAGAATCCATCCGACATACTGCCATGCTTGTTTTTTCATAACATCACCCAAAACAAGCCTATGCGCAAAAGAACCGGTACAGAACTTCTGCACCGGTTCAATCTTTTATTTATGCCTTGTGTCCACGGTCACAGATGACCTTGACCACATTGTCCACATGGTTCTGGCAGGTTTCCTTATCGGGAGCTTCCACCATAACACGGATCACGGGCTCTGTGCCGCTTTCACGAACCAGAATACGACCGCTCTCGCCGAGGGAATTGGCAACAGCCTCTACCGCAGCCTGCACTTCAGGATCCTGACGGGCAGTAACCTTATCTTTCACACGGACATTGACCAGAACCTGAGGATAGATGGTCAGATCCGCAGCCAGCTCGCTGAGGGTCTTTTTCTTGGAGAGCATGACTTCCATCATTTTCAGACTGGTGAGGATACCGTCACCGGTGGAAGCATACTTGGAGAAGATAATATGTCCGGACTGCTCGCCGCCCAGACGGCAGCCATTCTGGCTCATGTACTCATAGACATACTTATCGCCTACAGCGGTTTTTGCATAATCAATGCCGCAGGCATCAAATGCCTTGTAGAGGCCGAAGTTGGACATGACTGTGGTCACAACGGTATTGCTCAGGAGCTTATCCCGCTCCTTCATGTACTTGCCGTAGATATAGAGGATATGGTCGCCGTTGACCACATTGCCCTTTTCATCCACGCACAGGCAGCGGTCGGCATCGCCGTCGTAGGCAAAGCCCACATCCAGTCCTTGCTCCACCACAAACTTCTGCAAGCCTTCAATATGGGTGGAACCGGCATCCAGATTGATGTTGGTGCCGTTGGGATCGGCATTGATCACATAGGTTTTTGCACCCAAAGCATCAAAGACAGATTTGGCAATGTTCCATGCACTGCCGTTGGCGCAGTCGAGACCGACCTTCATATCCTTGAAGGAGTGGATACCCAGAGAGATCAGATAGCCGATATAACGGTTACGGCCGGAGACATAGTCCACTGTCCGTCCGATGTGCTCCCGATGGGCATAGGGAATCTCATCCCACTTCTCACCAAAGGCCTCCAGCTTGCCGTCCAGATAGTCTTCGATGAGATCAATGGTTTCTTCGTCCATCTTCTCACCGTGGCCGTTGATGAGCTTGATGCCGTTATCATAGAAGGGATTGTGGCTGGCAGAGATCATAATGCCGCAGTCAAAGCTGTCCACACGGGCCACATAGGCCACAGAAGGTGTGGTAGTGACATGAAGCATATAGGCATCTGCACCGGAAGCCACAAGACCGCCGATGAGGCAATATTCAAACATATAGCTGGAGCGGCGGGTATCTTTACCGATGACGATTCTGGCAGGACCTTCCTCACCGGCACGGCGGCGGATTTCCCCGTAGTACCAGCCCAAGAACCGACCGACACGGTAGGCATGATCAGCTGTCAGATTACAGTTGGCTTCACCGCGGAAACCGTCTGTGCCAAAATATTTTCCCATACAAATCTCTCCTTATCAGACAGAGTGAGTACCTTTTCTAACTAGGTATTATACGCTTTTTCCTTTTCGTTTTCAACTATTATATTGAAATCCAGCAGAAAATACGATAGAATAGAGAATGAAATTTTATGCGCAGGAGAGGATCGATTTTCATGCAGGAACTGAGACGGCATAAACTCGTTTTTGCCATTCTGTGTCCAATTATCGACATTTTTACGAAATGGAGATTTCGCTATACATATGACAGTCTGAAGGATGTGGAAGGTCCTTATCTGCTGCTGCCCAACCACAATCTGGAGCTGGACCCCATGATCGTCGGTGTGGCTGCAAAAAATCATCTTTACTTCGTTGCCAGTGAGCATCTGTCCCGAAAGGGCTTTGTGACCAAGCTGCTGAATTATTTTCTGAAGCCCATTTATCACCAGAAGGGTCGTGCCGGAGCCCATACGGTCAAGGAGATTTTGAAGACTCTCCGTTCCGGCACCAGCGTCTGTCTCTTCCCTGAGGGCAACCGCTCCTTCAACGGACAGAGCCTTCCCATTCCCGCTGCCACAGGCAAAATGGCAAAGCGCAGCGGAGCCAAGCTGGTGACTTATCGCTTTGAGGGTCACTACCTCACCCACCCCCGTTGGGCAACCACCATCCGCAAAGGCAAACTGAGAGGCCGTCTGGTTCATGTCTACACCCCGGAAGAGCTGGAAGCCATGACCGACAAGGAAGTCAATGATGCCATTACCCGTGACCTGTGGGAAGATGCCTATGAGACGCAGGCAAAAGAAATGGTTGCCTTCAAAGGCAAGCATCTGGCTCTGGGCATGGAAGCGACAGTCTTTGCCTGTCCTGCCTGCAGGCAGATCGGTACGCTGAAAACCGACGATACTTCCCTCACCTGCTCCTGCGGTTTCCATGCCGACTACGATGTATACGGATATCTGACTGACAAGTCGGGACAGAAATACACCATCACGGAGCTGGATCGGCAGCAGAAGGCCCTGCTCGCAGAACTGACCGAGAAGGAAACGGACGCACCTTTGTTCTCCGATCAGATTCTCCTGCAGGAGATTGGCGATAAACATGAGCTGCTGAGTGAAACCAGCGGTGCATTGATGGCCTGCCGGGATAAATTGATTATCTGCGGCAAAGAAATTTCCTTTGAGGATATTCTGGGTATGTCCATCTATTCCCGAAATGTACTGGTTCTGCACACCCTCTCCGATGCCAAGCACTATGAGATTCGCGGTGATTTGCGTTTTTCCGCACTCAAGTACCTGTATCTGTATGAAATTGTGAAAAAGGAAGCGACTGCATGAAACATTTAATCGGTGTCTACGATTACACGGTTGTTCTGACCTATATGAGTCTGCTTTCGGCTTTGACCGGTATGATCCAGACCGCAAAAGGCCACTTCACCGCTGCCGTTCTGTGCATTATGGCTTCCGGACTGCTGGATGCCTTTGACGGACCTGTGGCAAGAACAAAAAAGAACCGCACGGAAGATGAAAAAGGCTTCGGCATCCAGCTGGATTCCCTTTGCGATGTGATCAGCTTCGGTGTTGTGCCTGCGTTTTTGTGCTATCGGCTGGGTGCTGACGGCATTCTCGGTCACATTCTGGTGTTCCTCTACATCCTGTGTGCGTTGATCCGTCTGGCCTTCTTCAATGTTCTGGAAACCAAGCGGCAGGCCAAAGAAGGCGGCAGCGGTAAAATCTACCGCGGTCTGCCTGTGACCACCATTTCCATTATTTTGCCTGTCATTTATATGTTGAAATTCATCATGGGCATTCCCGGTTTTACCGCCGTTGTCCATGTGATGCTGGCTGTTGTCAGTCTTTTGTTCGTTCTGGACTTCCAAGTCCGCAAGCCTAACTGGGCCCGTCTGCTCTCCCTCAGAGCCGATCAGCCCGCCTCAGAGAAAGAATATGAAACTGTTTCTTAAAAGTATTATCGTCGGTTTTGGCGGTATCGCCCCCGGTCTCAGCGGCAGCGTTCTGATGATTATTTTCGGCATCTATCGGGACGCGCTGGAAGCATTGGGTACGGTGTTCAAGGATTTCAAGCGGAAGATCAAATTTCTTCTGCCCATGGGTGCCGGTATCGTGGTAGGTCTTCTGCTGTTCAGTAAGATTCTGAACTTTCTTCTGACCACTTTTGAAATGCCCACCCGGTTCACATTTTTGGGTCTCATCGCCGGTACGGTGCCCCTCTTTTATCGGCAGATGACCAAGAATGGCTTTGGAAAAAAGTACATTCTGTTCATCGTGACCGCTTTTGTTGCAGGTACCATGCTGTTCACCCTTAACCGGACAACCTTCCCCCAGATCACCGATCCCAATCTGCTGCAGAAAATCGGGCTCGGCATTGCTGTTGCTGCCTCTGCCATCATTCCCGGTGCAGACTCGGTGGTACTGCTTTCCACCCTTGGTCTGTATGAGCTTTATCTTTCTGTCATGGCAAGCCCTTTGGATAATCTCAGCATTCTGCTGCCCATGCTCATCGGCGTGGCTGCCGGCGGTGTCGGAGTTTCCTTTCTGATGACACAGCTGTTCAAGCATTTCTATACAGCCACATTCTCCGTGATCTTCGGTGTCTTTATTGCCATGATCCCCAACATGCTCAACGAGAGCTGCTATCTGGCCTGCGACTGGAAAACCGCCATCAGCTTAGTGCTCTTGGCCGGCGGTTTTATCCTCTCGCTCTACATGGGTAAAATGGGCGACAAACAGGAAAATGATTAACACATAAAAAATCAGAAAAAAACACTTGCTTTTTTACTCGCTCTCCTGTATAATAACGGAGCGAGTTATGGAGGCTTAGCTCAGCTGGTTAGAGCGCTTGCTTCACACGCAAGAGGTCACTGGTTCGAGTCCAGTAGTCTCCACCAAAGAAAAAAGAACACGAACATATCGTTCGTGTTCTTTTTCTTTTGGTACGGTATTCAGACTGCTGGACTCGAAAGGCGGCTCTTAGAAACATGCCGGTGGCATGTTTCAACCGCCGTGGCTTTTCCGCAGAAAAGCGAGTCCATCCCGGCCACAGGCCGCACAATATTATTCTCCACCATAATGCGAAGACACGAACATATCGTTCGTGTTTTTTTCTTTTGATGTTGAAATCTCCTTTCCGCATGTTATAATAAACGGGATATTATAGAGACAAGAAGGTAAACGAAAATGAAACCTGAAGGCGAAAAAACCGCCAAATTTGATTACAGCTGGGTCATGGTCGCCCTGTGCTTTCTTTCTGTTATGGCCAGTCTGGGCCTGTGCAGCAGCGGCAGAACCATGTATCTGACTGCTATTACCGATGCATTGGATATCCCACGAGGTGCTTTTTCTCTGAATAACACCTTCCGGTTTATTACCACCACGGTCATGAACCTGTTTCTGGGCAATCTGATTGCAAAATTTGGCACAAAGAAGCTGATCTGCACCGGTTTTGTATGTCTGATTCTCTTCGCACTTATCAATGCCACAACAGAAAGTCTGATTGGATTTTACATTGCAGGTGTTCTGCTGGGTCTCGGCCTTGCATGGACCAGCACCACCATGGTCAGCATCGTGGTAAAGAGATGGTGTACGAAGAACACCGCCACTGTAACGGGTCTTGTACTGGCAGCCAACGGTGTCGGCGGTGCCATTGCCGTTCAGTTTCTTTCCCCTATTATTTTCAAGGAAGGAGATCCCTTCGGCTACCGCACCTCCTATAAAATCGTGGCAGGTATTCTGGCAGTTGTACTGCTGATTATGATCGTTTTCTACCGGGAAAAGAAAAACGCCGATCCCGTTTCCACTAAAAAACGCAAGGCGCGCAGTTCCGTATGGGAAGGCATCTCCTATGAAGAGGCGGTTAGAAAACCGTATTTTTACATTTCCATGGCTGCCGTGTTCCTCACCGGCATG
>JAZNLL010000043.1:0-32636 GCA_045579045.1 Candidatus Avilachnospira sp. | reverse complement strand
AATGTGCAGAACATCCAGGCCAGCGTTGTCTGCTATCTGAAGAGAGGTCTTGCAGGTTCTACCAATGTCAAGCAGCTCAATGTGTTCAGATCCATGTGCTACTACAACCAGGTTGCTAACAGCTTCTTTGGTCTGTAATTGTAAACAACAAACGAGATTTCTATTACAGCTGAATATGATCTTCTGTAATAGATGATCTTCATTTCCCCTTCCTTTCGCCCCGGCGGCCCGAACACCCGCCGGGGTTCTTCAAGAGAAGCAGATATTATTCCTTTTCTACCAAGGAGGTAGATGTCTATGAGAAATAGAAAACCCCTCATGCACTGGCTGAGCCTGTTACTGATTGCTGTTGCGGTCATTGGTATTACCGTTGTCAGCGCAAAAGAAACCGCACCCAAGGCTGCAGGTCTTGCATTGGAGGACATGCCTATCGTGGTGTCTGCCAATGCTACAGAAGTGGAAAAAACGGCTGCAAAAGAATTGCAGGCTTATCTGAAAAAGCTGACCGGCAGTGCATCTGCCATTGTCACAGAAGGTGTCAGTCTGGAATCTGCCATCTATATCGGCAAAACAGCGTTTTCTGCTGACAAGAATGTCACTTACACCGACAACAACGGCATGGGCGAAGGCTGGGCTGTCAAGGTCATCGATGACGATGTGATTATCGACGGCGGCGATACCAGAGGCGTCCTCTATGCTGTTTACCATCTGCTGGAGGATACTTTCGGTATCCACTGGTGGAATATGTGGGAAGAATATGTCCCGAATCTGGACAGTGCTGTGCTGCCCTATGATTTTGAGATCAGCGGCGAGCCTGTGTTTGCTGACCGTGGTATTTATTCCAGCGAGGGCATGGGCACCTTGTACTATGTCCGCAACCGCCTCAATGGTTGGACTTCCAACGGTTCTCCTGCCTACGGCGATGAGGAGAACTTTGGCAGACCCTACCATGTCCATACCTTCAACCGCTACCTGCCTGCAGAATACTCTGCACCCACCAGTGAGTCTTCCGCAAAATGGACGGATGCCATGAATCCTGACCGTGAGGACTGGTTTGAGGTCCATCCCGAATGGTATGCATGGATGGAATCCAGACAGGAGCGTATCAGCTTCGGTCAGTTCTGTATGTCCAGCGAAGGTCTGCTGGAAGCTCTGACCGAGCGTGTTCTGATCGCTATTGAAATGTCCTATGAAGATGCCGATAAGGCAGGCAAGGCCCGTCCCAAGTACATCGATATCTCCCCCAACGATACCGGCAACTTCTGCGAATGTGCCGACTGCCGTGAAGCCGTTGCAACCTGCGGTCCCTCCGGTCATCTGCTGAAGTTCGTCAACAAGATCGCTGCTGTGGTGGCAGAGCACTATCCCGAAATCAAGGTGGAGACTCTGGCTTATTGGCAGTACTTCGAAGTGCCTCTGGATGCTACTGTCCCCGCTGACAATGTGGTCATCCGTCTGGCCAGCTCCGACATTGACCTGATGCACGATCTGGATCATCCCAACAACGCAAAGGCAAAAGCCCGCCTGTATAAGTGGGCAGAACTGCTGAAGCCCGGTCAGCTGTGGTACTGGGACTATGGCATTACCACCAGTACAGGCGGCATTGTGACCAACTACTTCAAGTATCAGCCCGACTGGCAGAAGTTCCATGAGGTGGGTGGCTTCGGCATGTTCATCGAGCAGCAGAAGTTCAATACTTCCGACTTCTGGGATTTGAAGCATTGGGTCCAGACCAAGCTCATGGAAGATCCTTATCAGGATGTCCATGAACTGGTCAAGACCTTCCTGAAGGGCTACTACGGCGAAGCTGCCGCAGATGACCTCTATGATTATCTGGTCTATGTCACCGAAGCTGCCAAGGATTGGGAGAAGGTCATTACCTTCAACAGAGCCTCTTTCACCTCTGAGGCAGAGTGGATGGACGGCAACGAGGCTTTGGTTGCATGGCAGTTCTTTGTGGATGCTGTGGAACAGACCGAGAATGACAATTCTCTGACCGCAGGGGAGAAGGAACTGTTCCTGAACCGCATCGGCGCTGCCAGAACCGCTCTGGACCGCGTGATCATCAAGAACCATTACCGCTTCTCCACGGAAGTCGCCAAGAATGGTGATCCCGATCATCTGTTCAACATTGACAGAAGCGAAGTGGCAACCCATCATAAGGAAGCTCTCCGCTGGCTGGCTGATATGGAACTGACCGATGACCACACCGGCACCCAGACTGTCAACAGACGCGGCTCTTACAACGATGTGGAAAGCACCATCAATTCCTATGCCAACCTGATGAATCAGGAGTCTGACTATTATCCCTATCCCGAAATTCCCAATCCTCCGCTGCCGGAGCAGATCTTTGAAGATCACCCCGGCATCGATGAAAAGCACATCATCGATTTCCCCTCCCACCTGATCTGGAGCGCATCTATTTACGGCGCAGGCTGGGAATGGATCGAGCAGGTGCCCAATGCTGCTTCCTATGAAGGCGGTATGGCCATCAAGTACGATCAGGAGAAGATGCTGGAGTGTAATGTTGCCGAAAGCAGCATTGAAAGCTACTACTCCTTCAGCGAAACCAAGCCCATCTTCAGCAACACTACCCGAAAACTGTATCTTGGTGCCCCTCTGGTGGCAGACGGCGAATATCACCTCTACCGCATGAAGGATATGGTGGTCTATACTAATGCCAAGACGGAACTGAGCCTCTTTGCAGACTCCATGCTCCTGTCTCTGGGCTCCAACATGCAGCATCTGAAGGATAAGGTCGTGGATGTTTATGTTTCTATGAAGATCGAAGGCGACCCTTCCTTCACGGATAAGCGGAACCTTGGTGCATGGTATATTGACCGTTTCATCATCGTCCTGCCCTGCGAGGAGTGCGATATCGAGTATACCATCGAAACTCCTGCAACCTGCGCTTCCAACGCCAGCCGCTCCGGCATGTGCCCCATCTGCGGCAAGATGGTTACGGAAGAATACGAATACACCAGACTGGACCACAAGCTCACCGGCGACTTCTATTACGATGAAGCTACCGGTCTGTACAAAGCTCCCTGCGCTGTCTGCGGCATTGCCGAGTTCGACTTCTGCGGCAAGCTGCCGGAAAATCTGGAAAAGTCCCTGAAGGAAACCGGAACCTCTCTGGATTACCTCTATATGTATGATATCGACGACTTCCGTGAAGTGAAGTACACTTCCTTCATCGAAGTGGAGGATGCCGATTCTGCCATGGGTCGTGCTGCTATGTATGATCTGGCTATGGAAAACGTCCAGTATTTCGAAATTACCGATGAAAGACCCTTCCGTGACTTGGAAGGCCGTCTGCCCGGCGTTCCTGCCAAGGATATCGTTACCGACGGTCAGTATCATCTGTATCCCTTCGAGGATGTGGTGCTCTCCACCGGCAGCGAGTTCCATTTCTTTGACTGGTCCTTGTCTGTGGACTTCACCAAGCTGCCCATTCAGGGTCAGAAGACGGATCTCTACATCTCCATGAAGGTGGAAGGCGAACTGAAATATGACGACCTGAACAACCTTCCCAAGTACTACATTGACCGCATGTTCGTGGTGGGCAACTGTCAGGCTCATGTGGCTGACAGCTACACCTTCGATGCAGACAAGAATGCCTATACCGGCACCTGTGTCAACTGCGGCGGTCTGGTCAAGCACCAGTTTGCCTACGATCTGCCTGCAGAAGTGTACGCTGACATCAATGCCAATGATGTGGACTATGCCCATATTCATGCTTATACCGCCGACGATGTCCAGCTCTACGGCGGCATGACCAAGGTGGAAGATGCTGCTTCTGCCGTGGGCTTTGCGGCTTTGAGCAAGAACTACGCCGGTGCGGCAAGCAACTTTATCATCAAGCAGTATGCCCCTGAAAAGACTGTTGCCACCATTCCCTATGGCACTTTGAAGGCCAATGCCGGCAATGGCTACAAGGTATATAAATTTGAAGACCTCACCCTGCCCAAGAATCCTGCAAGCGGCGAATACTATCTGCTGTTCTTCGGCTGGAATATGCAGACCAGAAAGATGGTCGCCGAACTGGGCGGCAAGACTGTGGATCTGTATGTCTCCATGAAGGTGGAGGGCGATCCTGCCACCGGTGCCGACTTCTATATTGATCAGATCATCGCCATCGACGGTTGTGCACCCGATATGGAGGCTCTGGTCATCAAGACCCCTGCTGCCTGTGGCACCAATGCTGTTGGCAATACGGTCTGCCTTACCTGCAAGAAGGGCATCCAGAATGTAGAAGTTCCCAATACCATGCTGGAGCACGACTTTACTGAGGACCCCAACACCTGCTCCATCTGCGGCGAGAGTAAGCTGCCGAAGGAGGTTTCCGATGGTCTGGCTGCCAAGGGCATGAGCGTGGAGCACGCCCATATTTACGGCGCAGATGATTTTAGCCTCAGCGGCATGACCAGAGTGACAGATCCGGATTCTGTGGTGGGCTATGCAGCCAAGAAGACCGGTTACACCGGTGCTGCCGGCGGTCTGAAGTTCGGTTCCTATTCTCCCGACAAGACCATTGGCACCATTTCTCTGGCTGATCTGAAGGCCAACGGCGGCGAATACAAGATCTATAAGTTCGCCAATGTGAAGCTGCCCAAGAACCCTGTTCCCGTAACCAATGAATGGTATGTCTGGACTCTGGGCTGGCAGCTCCAGAATAAGCAGCTGATCCGTGAAATTGGTGGCAAGACCGTGGATCTGTATATCTCCATGAAGGTGGTTGGCGATCCCTCTGCTGCCAAGGGTGCAGACTTCTATGTGGATCAGATGTTCGCGGTGGATACCTGTGCCGACTACAGCGAAAGCGAATACGTGTTCGGTGCAGGCACCGGCACCTGTCAGGATGCCGCCGGTTCTGTGGGCAAATGTCCCGTCTGCGGCAAGGAAAATCCTGCATATACCAGACCCGGTGTGGCCGGAAAGCACAGCTTTACCAAGTACATTCAGGATAAGTACGATGTGGTTCGCTATGTTGCCGAATGTGACTACGGCTGCGGTGCAACCGATGTGAAGGAGCGCAAGGCTCTGACCCTGGAAGAAAAGTTGCCGGAGGGCTTCCCTGAGCAGGCTGCCGGTCATGTGATCGCCACCTACATGGTCGGTGAATTCGGCCTCCATGCGGATGAAGACTATTATATGTGGGATCCGGAACTGGATTATCCCGTTGGTGTCCGTCCTTGTCTCAAGCCTGACCACAAGTACCTGAACATGCAGGCCTCCAACGGCATTGAACTGAGCATGTACGTGGGCAGCGGTACCACCAAGACCCCCGCCAGAATCTATGCCAGCGAACTGGCTGCAAACTCCGGCAAGGGATATCAGCTTTATTCCTTTGAGAATGTTATCATGATGGTGGAGCGTGAGAACCATTACTTCTATATGTTCAAGGACTGGTGCCTGCAGATCCGTATGCTCCATGAAGATCTGGAAGACTACTATCAGAAGCCTGTGGATATCCATGTGTATATGAAGGTGGAAGGCGATGTCAACTGCAGCAGCGGCTATGACAATCTGCCTACATACACCATTGCATCTGTCATCGTGACAGAAAAGTGTACACCCGATGATAGCTGGACTGTTCTGGAACCTGCAACCTGCGACAAGCTGGGCAGAGCTGTAGGCAACTGCGCTGTCTGCGGCTGCCAGAATGTGGAAACCAGTATTCCCAAGCTGAAGCATGAGATCATCAACCCTGTGGTGAGAATTCAGCCCACCTGCGAATTTGATGCAGAATACAAGGGTGTCTGCGCTATCTGCGGTCTGAGTGTCAATCAGGAAGCCGAAGGCACCAAGCTGACCCATAGCTTCACCACCTATATCAAGCAGGATGACGGCACGGAGTATGCTTTCTGTGACCATGGCTGCGGCGAACGGCACTTCCGTAATTCCGTCAGCTATGGTGAGAACCTGCAGCTGCCCGAGAACATCCAGCAGATCCTGCCTGTCCTCGGCAAGCCTGCTTCTCACGGTGTTTCCTTCAGCGATATCAAGTCCTCTGACTGGTACTTCAGTGCTGTTAAGGAAGCTGTGGATAACAAGCTCATCAACGGTGTCACCGCCACCGAGTTCCGTCCCAACGAGACGCTGACTGTGGCCCAGGCTGTGAAGCTGGCATCTGCTTACCATGAAATGAACTATACCGGCGATGTCACCCTTGAAAACGGTGCAGGCAACTGGTACAGCTCCTATGTGGACTATGCCGTTGAAAACGGCATCATCGACAGTAAGTATGCTTCTTACACACCTGCCAAGATGAACAAGGCCATCGACAGAAGCGAATTCGTCTCCATCTTCGTCAAGGCTATGGACGAAGGCAGCCTGGTTGGTTACAACGATGTGGCTGACAACGCCATTCCCGATGTGAAGACAGACGATGCCAATGCTGAAGCCATCTACAAGTTCTACCGTGCCGGTATCCTGACCGGTTCCGATGCCAAGGGTACGTTCAACCCCAACAGCTCTATCAAGAGATGTGAGGTCGCCACCATTCTGAGCAGAATGTATAACGAGAACGTCCGCCGGAGCATCACCCTGAACTGAACAACCTAAAACAGCCCCTCTCCGAATGGAGAGGGGCTGTTTGCTGTGATAGGGGAATGGTCAGATGGCATAAAGGGCAGCAACGGCCTCCATGGAATAGAAGTCCTCGGCTGCGTTTCCTTTTTTCAGCGCCATCCGCACATAGATCGCATCGATGATGACACTCTGTACCGTTTGATAGACATACTGGGTCAAGTGAATGGTCTGGGGTGTTGAACCGGAGTACAGGGTGATATCTGCCACAGAGGGGGAAGTGGGACTGTCGATCAGCAGGATAACGGTGGCACCGTTCTTTTTTGCCTGCTCTGCCATACGGGGATACAGAACTTCATCAGGCTGGCGGCTGATGAGGAACAGAACATCGCCCGGTTTTAGATAAGCGCTGGAGTACAGCTGATAAAAGGTATCGGAATAGCAGATGGCGTTGAGACCAAGGCGAAGCAATTTGTGGGTCAGATCCTGTGCAATGGACAGGGCGGAGCCGGGTCCATGGATCAGAATTCGATTGGCGCCAAGTAAAGCATCTGCCGCCTGTTCCAACAGGGCGGGGTTCAGATTGTGATAGGCGTTGTTGATGGATTGGATCGTGCTCTGGAATACATATTCCATGGTCTCCAACGCAGAGGAATTGGGATCGATCTCTTTGGTGGTTCCTTCCAGTGGATTGGCAAGATCCTGTGCCAGCGCTACTTTCAGCGCCATGAAAGAGGAGAAGTTCAGCTTCCGGCTGGCTCGAATAACAGTAGCACCGCTGGTACCGCTTTTTTCTGCCAGTTCTGCCACAGAGTAGTGGATGATCTTTTCGGGGTTCTGGAGGATAAAATCACAAACTACGGCCTCCGATTTTGTCATTTCAGACAGTTTGGACTGAATGGTCAGCAGAATGGAGGGCGTTTTTTCTATCGTTGCCATCTGATCACTCCTTTGCTTTTCTGTATTATAGCAAATCCGCATGGAACAGGCAACTGGTTTTGAAATAAAATTTCAAAAAATGGGCGTTTTTTCGAGGGAAATGGGATTGTATTTGGCACAGTATTTCAGTATAATAGATGAAAATCGTGCATTTTTTCTAAAAAGATAATGTCTTTTTGGAGAAAGGAGAAGGAAATGAAGAGACTCATGATCCGTGGGCTTTGCCTCTTGCTGCTGGTTTTGGCAGTGGCAGGCGTGACCGTCGCTGTGGCGGCAGAGCCCACGCCTCAGATCGATGGACTTGTCCTGGAGGACATGCCCATCGTGCTCCCTTCCAATGTAACGGAAGTGGAGAAAACGGCAGCCAAGGAGCTGCAGGCTTATCTGAAGAAGATGACAGGCACCAACTCCTCCATCCTCACGGAGGGCGTGCAGATGGAAACTGCCATCTATCTTGGCGCAACCAAGTTTGCCAAGGAAAACAATGTGACTTACACCGACAAGAATAACCAGGGGGAAGGCTGGGCCATCAAGGTCATCGGCAACAATCTGGTCCTCACCGGCGGTGATGTCCGCGGCAGCCTGTATGCGGTGTACCACCTGCTGGAGGATGTCTTTGGCGTCCGTTGGTGGAATATGTGGGAAGAGTATGTTCCTGAACTGGAAAACGCTGTGGTCGCCTATGATCTGGATCTCAGCGGTGAGCCTGTGTTCGCTGATCGCGGCATCTACTCCAATGAAGGTCTTTCCACCCTTTATTATGTCCGCAACCGTCTCAATGGCTGGGTCTCCAATGCCCCCCAGGAATACGGCGGCGAGATCAACTTCGCAAGACCTTACCATGTTCATACCTTTGATCGGTTCTTCCCGCCTTTTTACAATCCGCCTACCAGCGCATCCTCGGCGGTTTGGTATGACCTGATCAATCCCGAGGGCATTTCCTATTTTGATGAGCATCCCGAGTGGTTCTCCTGGTCCGATGAACGGCAGGAGCGTACTGCGTTCGGTCAGATGTGCCTGTCCAACAAGGAACTGCTGGAGGCATTCAAGGAGAAGATCCTGCTTGCCATCGAGCTTTCCTATAAGGAAGCCGATGAGGCAGGCAAGAACCGCCCTGAATATATCGATGTTTCCCCTAACGACACCGGCGGACACTGCGAATGTGACGAATGTGAAGCCTCCATGGCAGCCAGCGGCAATTCCGGCCATCTGTTCAAGTGCGACAATGCCATCGCCGATGCGGTTGCCGAGGTCTACCCCGAGATGAAGGTGGAAACCCTGGCCTACTCTGAGTATTTTGAAGTGCCCCTCGATGACACTGTTCCCAGAGACAATGTGGTCATTCGTCTGGCTTCCAACGATATGAGCATGATGCACGGGCTGGACCACCCCCTGAACAAGAGACCCAAGGAGCGTCTGGAGGAATGGGGTAAGCTGCTGAAGCACGGTCAGCTGATCTACTGGGATTACGGCATCAACAGCACCGACGGTGTTTTCCCCAACTACTTCCGCTATGCCGAGGACTGGCAGAAGGTCTATGAAAATGCCGGTGTCGGTGTGTTCCTGGAACTGCAGAACTTCAACGAAACAGAACTGTGGGATGTGAAGCACTGGGTCAATACCAAGCTCATGGAAGACCCCTACCAGGATGTCTATGAACTGACCAGGACCTTCCTAAAGGGCTACTACGGCGAAGCTGCCGCTGACTATATCTATGACTATATGGTCAAGATGGCGGAATTGGGAAATACCGTTGACTTCATCGTTCGTTACAGCACCAAGGTTGTGGATGTTCCCTGGCTCACGGCTCAGGATGTCAAGTGGTCCCACCTGCAGTTTGAAGCTGCCATTGCCGCTACAGAGGCCGATTCTGATCTGACGGCAGAGGAAAAGGAACTCTTCATCAAGCGTATCAACGCAGGCAGAGCCAGTCTGGACCGCACCATCATCAACAACTACAATAAATTCGTGGATGAAATGTACGCTGCCGGCGAACTGTTTGACATCAGCAAGCGGGAAACCGGTCTGCGGATGATGGAATCCACCAAGTGGATGTTTGATATGGAACTGACCGACGATCACACCGGCGATCAGGATCCTCTCAAGCGTATCGAAAAGGGCGGCGGCAAGAACCTGCTGACCAAGTATGCCCAGTATATTGGTGAAGAAGATATCGTCAATGGCGGCTACATGGAGCGCCCCGAGATCCCCCAGCAGATCTTTGACGACCATCCCGGCATCGACGAGCGGCATATCTATGACTATACCAACAGCTCTCTGTGGGATGCTTCCTACTATCAGTTCGGTTATGAGTATGTGAGCAACACCAACGATTCTTCCTTTGAGGGCGGTACTTCTGTTTGCTGGGATCTGCGAAAGCTGGCTTCCCGTAATGACAACGGCGAGCTGGGTATCAGTGATAAGCGTTATTATACCTTCAGCGAAAACAAGGCTCTTTACAGCAGTCTGAAGACCCAGATGTACATCGGCGATCCCATCATTGCTGATGGTGAATGGCATCTGTATCGTGCAAAGGATGAGATCATCTATGACGAAGGCAGCGATGATATGACCTTCTTTGCCGGTACCCTGAAGCTGGAACTGGCAGAACTGGAACATCTGACCGGCGACCCTGTGGATGTCTATTTCTCCTTGAAGGTGGAAGGCGATGTCACCGGTGAAAATCCCAAGACTTACGGCAAGTTCTATGTGGACCGTATTATCATTGTGGAGGACTGCTCCGGTCACAATGTGGATTACACCGCTTCCATTCCTGCTACCTGTTCCTCCAATGAGATCCTTACCGGCATCTGCCCCGTCTGCGGTCAGGAAGCCCGGAAGGAAGTCCCCGGTACCAAGCTGAGCCATACCTTCACCGGCGACTATGTCTTTGATGCAGAAGCCGGTGTCTATAAGGCCGACTGCGCTGTTTGCGGCGAAGTGGAATACACCAACATCAAGGCCCAGCTGCCCGATGATGTTCTGGCTTCTCTGACTGCCGAAGGCACCGAACTGGACAAGGTCTATGACTTCTCCACCAGAGAGTTCTACAACGGCGGCGTGGATGGCGTCAATGCCACCACCGGCGGCAGATGGTGGGCACTGTTGGACGATCCCGAATCCGTTATGGGCAAAGCCTATTTCTGGGATCTGAACCAAATGAACGCTTCCGGCACCGGTTCCGTGGGTTATTTTGATATGACCAGCGGTATCCGTACCTCCGGCAACAAGATCCCCAAACCCCTCAAGGCTGCCGATGTCATCACCGATGGTCAATACCACTATTATAAGATGGAAGACATCGACCTGTTCGCAGGAGATGACAGCCGTTTGATCTTCTTCGACTGGACCCTGCAGGTGGACTTCAAGACCTATCCTGGGCTTCAGGGCAAGAAGGTGGATATGTACCTGTCCCTCAAGGTCGAGGGCGAGATGGATTATACCACCCCCGGTCAGATGCCCAAATACTACATTGACCGCATCATCATTGCGGAAAACTGTTCTGAGCATACCACCGATGATCTGACCTTTGACGCAGCAGCCAGCGCCTATGTGGGCACCTGCGCCAAGTGCGGCAAGGAAATTCGGTATGAAGTGAAGAACGAACTGCCTCAGGAGATTCTGGATGCTGTGGCAGCTGCCGATTCCAGTCTGGCCCATGTCTATGACTATGCCATCGACGATTTCTGGGCAAAGACAAATGTCAGCTATCAGACCCGAGTGGAGGATTCTGCATCCATGCTGGGAGAGGCTTTCCGCTATGACAGCAACAGGATGAACGCCTCTGTCAGAAACAGCTATTTCATCTTCTCCGGCAGCAAGGAATTCACCCTGACTCATCAGCTGTGGCAGGAGACCTGCGAGCCTCTTACCGGTATCACCGCTGCAGAACTGAACGCCAACAGCGGCGATGGACAGTATCACCTGTATAAGATCTCCGGCGTTATCATTCCCCGTCACCTGAACTATTTGTGGTGTCTGGGCTATAACATCCAGCATCGTTTCAACGATGTGAAGGCTGCCCTCCAGGGTCTGGATATGGATATGTATGTCTCCATGAAGATCGAAGGTGATGTCACCGGCTCTGACAGCAAGAACCTGCCTGTGTATTACATCGATCGCATGATTCTGGTGGATACCTGTGCCAACCACCCAGCCAAGGAAGATCTGGAGCTGATCCCCGAAGCTACCTGCTATCAGGGTGAGATCTGGCGTGGTCAGTGCTTTGACTGCGGCAAGATCTCCAACATGGAGATGGAAGAGACCAAGAAGCCCCATAAGTATGGCGAATATGTTTACGATGCAGTCACCGGCAATCAGTATGCCTACTGCCAGAATGACGGCTGTACCGAATTCAAGGTGCTGGTCTCCAAGGGTGAGCTGCCTCAGGAAATCAAGGACGATCTGGCAGCACAGGGCATCGGCATGGAGCATGTCCATGACTATACCGCCAATGAATTCAGTCTGTCTGAGCCCTTTGCGCTGGTGCAGGATACCGATTCTCCCGTGGGTGTTGCTGCCAGAGCCAGTGCATGGGAAGCCCGTAACCCCAGTTGGGTGATCATGGGTAAGGACAGAAAGTGGCCCATCATTCTGTATCAGAACAAGAATGAGCATACTGTCGGCACTTTGACCTATGATATGCTGAAGCCCAACGAAAACAAGGGCTATGTGGTCTACAAGTTCGAGGACTTCACCGTTCCCGAAGGCAACTTCAATTACCTCCATACCTTCGATTACCGGATTCAGCACAGAAGCCTGCCCGGCGATCTGAAGAAGCTCACCGGCAAGACCGTGGACTTCTATCTCTCCATGAAGATCGAAGGCAAGATCGATAACTATACCGACAAGAAGGGTGGACCCATCTGGTATGTGGATCGTATGGTCATCGTGGACTCCTGCGAGAACTATGAGATCACCTATGAGGAACCCGAAAATGTCTCCTGTGGCAGCGGTCCTGTGACTCTCACCGGTTACTGCCCTGTCTGCAATAAGGAAAAGACCAAGGAAGGCACTTCTCAGGGCGGTCACAAGTTCGGCTGGTACTATCAGGTCGATGAAGGCGACACCTATCGGGCAGAGTGTATCTACGGCTGCGGCGCTACCGATTTCCGTTATGCCCAGAAGCTGACCATGGAGGAAAAGCTGCCCAAGGAACTGCCTGAGTCCGTCAGAAACCACATTGTTGTCTCTTACAGCATTGGTGATTTCTACCTTTCCGGCAGACCGGACGGTGTTCGATGGGATCACGATCTGAACCGACCTGTCGGTGTCCGTGAGTATGACACCACCCTGTCCGCCTCTTCTCAGTACGGCCTTAACACTTCCGGCGGTCTGATTTCCTGTATGTACAAAGCAGGCATCGGCGGCAAGGGCATCGGCACCTTCAAGGGCCCGGAGATCATGGCCAACGCCGGTGACGGCAAGTACCATCTTTACAGCGTTAAGGGCACTGTCCCCATGAAGGAAGAGTCCTACAACTATATGTACATGTTCACCGACTGGGTCCTGCAGTGCCGCATGGTCTCTCAGGATCTCCGCGACTACCGCAACAAGATGCTGGATCTGTACCTGTACATGAAGGTGGATGGCGATCCCTCCTGTGCCGGTGAAGAAAAGCCCATCTACTACATCGACCAGATCATCTTCGCCACCTCCTGTCAGGTGGATGAGACCTGGACCATCAACAAGGAAGCCACCTGTACTGCGCAGGGTGAGGCTACCGGCGACTGTGCCATCTGCGGTGCCAAGGGTATCACCACTGGTATACCTCAGATTCCCCATGATATCGATCCCCTCAGTCTGACTTATAAGGATCCCACCTGCGAGACCAACCGCTGGGTTCACGGTGTCTGCCGTACCTGCGGCGGTACCTTCGATCAGGAGGTTCCCGATACCATGCTGCAGTGTGAGTTCACCAACTATGTGAAGCAGGATGACGGTTCCGGCAGAGAAATTGCTTACTGCAACAACGGCTGCGGTGCCCGTCATATCCGCAATTCCGTCAGCAACGGCAGCAATCTGGACCTGCCCGAGAACATCCAGCAGATCCTGCCTGTCCTCGGCAAGCCTGCTTCTCACGGTGTTTCCTTCAGCGATATCAAGTCCTCTGACTGGTACTTCAGTGCTGTTAAGGAAGCTGTGGATAACAAGCTCATCAACGGTGTGACTCCCACCGAGTTCCGTCCCAACGAGACTCTGACTGTGGCACAGGCTGTGAAGCTGGCATCTGCTTACCACGAAATGAACTATACTGGTGATGTCACCCTCGAAAACGGTGCCGGCAACTGGTACAGCTCCTACGTGGACTATGCCGTTGAAAACGGCATCATCGACAGGGGTTATGCTTCCAAGAGCAATGCTGAGATGAACAAGCCCATCGACAGAAGCGAATTCGTCTCCATTTTCGTCAAGGCCATGGACGAAGGCAGCCTGGTTGGTTACAACGATGTGGCTGACAACGCCATTCCCGACGTGAAGACAGACGATGCCAATGCTGAAGCCATCTACAAGTTCTACCGTGCCGGTATCCTGACCGGTTCCGATGCCAAGGGTACGTTCAATCCCCACAGCTCCATCAAGAGAAGTGAGGTCGCCACCATTCTGAGCAGAATGTATAACGAGAACGTCCGACAGAGCATCACCCTGAACTAATATTCAGAAAATCGAAACCAAAAAAACAACCCCTCTCCCAAAAGGAGAGGGGTTGTTTTATGCATTTGACACTTTTTTCAGCACCGTATAGGGCGACTGCCCCGTATGCTCCTTGAATACCTTGGAAAAGTAAGAAAAATTCTCGTATCCGCACAGTTTGGCCGTTTCGCTCACCGTGTAATTGCCTGTTTGCAGCAGACGCTTGGCACGGTCACAGCGTAAAAGGGTCAGATAGGTGTTTGGGGTGTAGCCGGTGTATTCCTTGAAAACCCGCAGAAAATAATACTTGCTGAAGCCTGCGGTGGCAGCCAGCTGCTCCAACGAAAACTTCTGGTTGATGTGCTTCTTCATGAACTCGATAGACATCCAGATTCTCGACATCACACCGCCTTTCAGCGTATCTTGCTCTTTTTCCTTGCTGTAGGTTTTGGCCAGATGGAGCATCAGCTGCAGAAAAATGGACCGCAGGGTGGCATTTCGAAAATGGATATCCTTGGAATCCTCATACTTCAATTCCAGACTCATATAGGAAGAGTTTCTGGCATTGCTGGCACAGAAAAATTCCGACAGCAGCTCTGAAACCTTCGGGTCATGAACCACAGAGGGAAACTCCAGCCGGGAAAGATCGATGCCGTTGTCTGCCAGGAAGTCGTTGTCCACCAGCACGCAGTCAAAGGTGACTGTATCGGTGGGAAGGACCGTGTGTGCTACATAGGAATTGAAGATCGCCAGATCACCCGGTTTCATATCCACAGGCTCACCGTTGAAGGTGACGGTAGCAGTGCCCTCCAGAATGTGGATCAGCTCCAGATTGACATGAAGGGTGGGAATACAGGGCTTTCCGTCACTGTACAGGGTATCCCGATGGAATACAAAGGGCAGTTCTCTCCGCATCCAGAAGAGGGTCTCATATACGGTTTTGTCGTAAGATGGCAATATATTATTATTCATGCGCAATATCACTCTCCTAAGTATCGACTGTATTATATAAAATAATCACAGATTCTTCAAGAAGTTTTACGATCCAAGGAGCAGTTATGAGTAGATCGGTATTTTACGGAAAAGGATTTCGCATCACCCACACAAAGAATGAGGAAGGTCCTTATTACACCATTCCATGGAATCACTATGAGGACAGCCTATGCGTGACCTGTCTGATCAGCGGCGGCGGTATCTGTACCATTGATGGGAATGAATGTGTCCTTTCTGCAGGTTCCATTCTTTTATTTTCGGCAGATAAAAGCCGTCATTATCAGTTTGAAGAGAAAGGACCCCACGAAAGAATCAGTTTTTACATCTCTGATGCGCTGCTCTGCTCGCTTGCGGATCGGGAAGGTTTCCTGCAATTAGCGCAAAAAACCTCTGCAGTGGGCACCGCCCTCGGTCCCGAGGATTATGACATCAAAAAAGCGACTCTCATTTTGGATAAAGTCAAAACCGTATTTCACGGGAAAGAGGAAGAAAAGGAAGCGAAACTGCTGGAACTGATGCTGCAGATGATCACCATCATTCAGGATGCAGCGGATCATGCCCTTCGCCCTTTGGAACTGCAGCCCCAGGATGAGATCATTAAAGCCATCTGTAAATATATTGAGGAACACATCTCGGAGGATCTGTCCTACAAGAAATTGCAGAAGCTGTTCTACGTCAGCCGCTACCATCTTGGAACCAAATTTCCCCAGCAGACCGGCAAGAGTTTGACTAAATATGTGATCTTCAAGCGTCTGATTAGTGTTTGCAACCTTGTCAGAGACGGTATGGGCATCGAAGAAGCTGCCTATCGATCCGGATTCAATACTTACTCTAATTTTTATAAGGAATTTATCCAGACTTTTGGCACTTCGCCAAGTGAATATCTGGGCAAATAAGTAAGAATACCTCTCGTTGTGTTTTCATTTTGAACCAAAGTTAGTTACCGGCTTCTTCGGTGGCCCAAAATAGTCTTCGGTGAGAAGTAAAGCAGAACCCAAAAGTTTCTCATGGGCGCAGAAAGGAATGCAGTCAAGCAAATTGCTGGATTCTTCGAGGGCGATTGTTTCGAAGGAGCTTATAAGGGCATGATCGTGTTCCTCGCCTATCGGTAGATTTCTGTATGTTCAATTGGTCAGTCTCTCTGTGATGCTCTAAAGCGATCTCGGTGGTGCGATAATTGAGTGATATGAAATTGCCAATGCCTAAACTGGAACATCTAAAATAATGATAGAAAAAAGATGAAAAATAGCAGAAAAAGCTGTTCAACGGAGCGTGGGTTGAAAAGGGGTAAGTATTGTGTTACTCTTGGAGCAGGAGGCGACGATATGAATGCTTATGTGACAGGAGCGACAATCAGACAGCTGCGAGAGCGAAAAAAATTGACGCAGACAGACCTTGCAGACAGCCTTGGTGTCAGCAGTAAGACAGTATCAAAATGGGAGACGGGAAGAGGCTTGCCGGATATTACACTCTTGGAGCCTCTTGCAAAATCCCTGGAAGTCTCGGTGATGGAGCTGATGTCCGGAGAAACCGTGGTGAACAAGAATACATCCTGCAATATGCTGCGGTCGAAAATCTATGTTTGTCCCATTTGCGGAAATGTAATCCATTGTAGCGGTGAGGCGATGATCAGCTGTTGCGGCATTGTACTTCCGCCCCTTGAGGCAGAAGAAGCAGATGAAAGTCATGTGATTACAGTGGAAAATGTGGAAGATGAGCAGTTCGTAACAGTTCATCACCACATGACCAAGGAACATTACGTTTCCTTTATGGCCTATGTGACTTCAGACCGGTTTTGGATGACCAAATTTTATCCGGAAGGTAATGCTGAAACCCGCTTTCAATTCAGAGGCAGAGGGTACCTGTACATATATTGCAATCAACACGGGTTGATGCGGTATAAGATATAAACAAGAAGCATCCATTTAGAATGCTTCTTGTTGGCGGAGTGGGAGGGATTTGCTTTTCTGCGGAAAAGCCACGCCGCGAAGAGCCGGCTTTCAAATCCCTCGCCATAAAAAACCATACCAAAAAGAAAAGACATCCAAATGGATGTCTTTTCTTATTGGCGGAGTGGGAGGGATTTGAACCCTCGCGCGCTGTTTAGACGCCTACTCCCTTAGCAGGGGAGCCCCTTCGGCCTCTTGGGTACCACTCCAGGTCGAATAAATCTTATGGAAAGAATGGCGGAGAGAGTGGGATTCGAACCCACGGCACATTGCTGTGTCACTGGTTTTCAAGACCAGCTCCTTAAACCGCTCGGACATCTCTCCGAATGCCATATTATTCTACCACAAACATTTATTTGTGTCAATGACCAATTTCATGTGTTAGCATACCGAAGCACACAAATTCAGCGTTTGTTGAAATCATTCCTGTAACATGGTATAATCACTAAAAAACGTGAACTTGAAGGGTTTTGCCATGGAATTCAAGGAAAAATTACAAGAATTGAGAAAGAAAAAAGGCTTGACGCAGGAGGAATTGGCGGCACATCTTTATGTCTCGCGGGCAGCAATCTCAAAGTGGGAGTCCGGGAGAGGCTATCCAAATCTGGACTCGCTAAAGGCAATGGCAGAATTCTTTTCGATCAGCATTGACGAATTGCTGTCCGGTGGGGAAGTGGTATCCGTTGCGGAGGAGGAAAATAAACAAACAAAGACCCGTATCTCCTGTTGGATCTTTGCGCTGCTGGACTGCAGCGTTTTCCTGTTTTTCATCTTGCCGATTTTTGGACAGAAATCTACCGACGGAGTTTACACAGTTTCACTTCTTTCAATGACAATTGCTCCGTATCTGAAGGCGGTCTATCTTATTGCTGTCGGCGCAATACTCCTGTGGGGTGTTCTGGCAGTTGTGCTGCATATCTGCAGACCTACACAATGGATACTGTTAAAAAGAACCGTCTCTGTGATCCTCAATCTTATCGGTATTGTCCTTTTTATCATAAGCCCTCAGCCATATGCAGCGTTGCTGCTGCTCGTGATCCTTGGAATAAAGCTGATGATACGATAAGTATCCATCCTGCGACGGCTCGTTTCTTGCAATCGCGAAAAGCCTCCCTTATGGTGTGAACAGGTGAAAACCAACACATAAAAGGGAGGCTTTTAAATTGAAAAAGAGAAAACGTATTTGCATCGGTTTGGGAATAGGATTTCTGGCTTCATTTCTGTTGTGGACATGGGGTGTCTGCAAAATTGATGTACAGACGATCGGTCCAAATGCAACATCGGTTGGATTTGCAACGCTCAACGGAGCTTTCCATGAGATGACAGGCGTGCATATGTCTCTATACGTTGTGACAGACTGGCTGGGATTGGTACCTGTTGCTGTTGCTTTGGCATTTGGTGTATTGGGAATGTCACAATGGGTCAGAAGGAACGTATTGTCAAAGGTTGATCGGGACATAATGTTGCTCGGCGTGTTCTATCTTACGGTTATAGCGGCTTACTGTTTGTTTGAGTATGTGATCATAAATTACAGACCGGTGCTGATGAATGGAAATCTGGAAGCATCCTATCCTTCGTCTACGACACTGCTGGTCCTGAGCGTTATGCCAACGGCCATGCTGCAGCTCCACAAGCGTATACAGCGGGAAAAACTAAGATGGTGTACGCACATTGTGTTGTGTACATTCACGCTGTTTGCGGTGATTGGGAGACTGCTATCCGGTGTCCATTGGTTGACGGATATCATTGGTGGCTGCCTGCTTAGCGGGGGACTGGTTGCGATGTATGCGGCTTTTGAGAATATTGAATAAAAAGGGACGGCACATAAGTGCCGTCCCTTAGTAGTGATATCTTAGTGAGCGATGGTAGCTTCCACGACATCCTGGTAGAACCAAGCAGTGGTGGGGTTATCCTTGTAGTTCTTGGTGTCAGCGGTCTTGCAGTTGTCGCGGCCCAGAACGCGGTTCATGACAGCGGCAACCTCTGCACGGGTGATGGTAGCCTCGGGCAGGAAGGTGCTTGCGCCGTAACCCTTGATCCAGCCGTTGTACTGAGCCATTGCGATTTCGTCATATGCCCAGTAGTTGGAGGGGACATCCTTGTAGCTGCAGGTGTAGTTGACGCTTCTGGTGTAGAAGTTAGCCAACATGGAGATCATCTCAGCACGAGTGATGTCTTCGGTGGGTCTGAAGGTAGCGCCATGACCGATAACACCGGCAGCGTACAGAGTGGAAACAGCTTCGTTGTACCAAGCGTCGGACTTCACATCGGTGAAATCGTTGGTGGTGGAGTAGTAAGCCTTAACAGTAGCAGCGTCCAGCAGACGGTACAGCAGAACGGCATACTCAGCACGGGTCATCTTGTTGTCGGGACGGAACTCACCCTTACCGAAGCCCTTCAGGTAGGCAACGTGCTCGGTGGTGAGTCTGGGAGCCTGAGCGGTAGACCACTGTGCAACATAGGTGACGCACTCAGTGGCGGTTCTGGAAACCTTGGGAGTCCAGCCGACGAAGCGATAGCCGGGACGGACGGGATCAGCGATGGTGGGGGTGGTAGCACCGTGCTTGACAGTCTTCACCACATCGTTGAAAACGATCTGGTTGGAAACACCGTCAGTGTAACGGATGGTGTGGGAATGATACTGGTTGCAGTTGGTGTTGTAGCCATTGCCGTAGCCGATGACCTGGAACACAGCGTAAACAGTGGTGTCAGCGGCGGGCATGGTGAAGTTGGCAGTCATGGAGTTGCTGAACTTCTTGTTCACGTTGTACCAACCGACGAATCTGTAGTTAGTGCCGGAGGGAGCCTTTGCACGGAGGGTGACCTGCTCACCTGCGTTGTAGGAACCGGCGCCATATGCACGGAAGCCATAGGTGCTGCCGTAGGAAGTACCATAGTAGTAATCGTTCTGATACTTATTGTTGGTGGTGGGGTAGTACTTGCCGTAGCAGTCATTCTGGTTGTAATAGTAGTAGCCGCAGTACTGGCAGTTTCTCTGGTTGCAGTTGCACTTGTAGTTGGGGGCATAGGGACCTTCATAGGGGTTCCAGCTGGGATCAAAGACATCGTCCCAATCGTAGCTGGGAGCCTTGTAGTGGTTCTTGCAGTAACGGTCAGTGCAGGGATACTTGCCATTGCAGACATAGTTGTAATTGCCATTGTAGCCGTAGCCGTAAGTGGTCACATAGACGCGAACATCCAGATCATACAGCTTGCCGGTAGCGGGGGGAGTAACAGTACCCTGGTTGCCCTGATTGCCCTGATTGCCCTGGTTGCCGCCAGCATTGGAGTTGGGGAATGCAACAAAGCCGACAACGCCTTCGCTGGAGGCCAGAGCCTGCAGCTCAGCGTAAGTAAAGGTAGTACCGGCGGGGAAGAGCTGGCCTGCACCGCTCCAAACGACAGCATCAGTGCCGGGGAGCTTATAGGAGCCGCCTTCCTTGACGGTGGTGGTGTAGGAGCCAACACCGGTGCCGGGGGCATTAGAAGCGTCAAAGTTAAGTGTGAGGGAAGCGGGCTCAGTAGCGCTGGCAGCAACGGTAAACATACCGACCAGCATAACGAGAGCCAGCAGCAGGGTCACAAGTCTCTTGCTGTTTTTCATGATAGGTTCCTCCAGTTTCTTGTTGTTTTCTCCGGCGGAGCTGTTCAGGAAGAAATGGTCGCACCGCTGGATATATATACCTACGGTCATTCTAACAGAAAAGACTTGGTTTGGCGATTACAAATTGTTACTATTTAAGCAATCTTCCATATTTTTTTCAGAGAAAATTCAGGACAAGCTCGGTAAAAGAAAAAAACAGCACTTCCTTGTCGGAAGTGCCGCAAAAGTTGATTAATAACCGGGCTTGCCCAGAAGCTGGAACATATTCTTCTTGTAAGCTTCCACACCGGGCTGGTTAAAGGGATTGACGCCGGTCATATAGGCGGAAACGCCGCAGGCAAACTCGAAGAAGTAGATCAGACGGCCAACTTCTTCCTCGTTGATGGCATCCATGTACAGAACGGAAACGGGAACACCGCCGTCGATGTGTGCCTTCTTGGTGCCTTCCATGGCCTTGGTGTTGACATAGTGCAGTTCCTTTCCGGCCAGATAGTTGAGACCGTCCAGGTCGGCATTGTCGCCGGGCACGGTCATAGCAGTACGGGAGCTCTCGAAGAACACCACAGTTTCCTGCAGCATACGCTCGCCGTCCTGAATGTACTGACCCATGGAGTGCAGGTCGGCAGTCAGATCCACAGACGCAGGGAAGATACCGATCTTGTCCTTGCCTTCGGATTCGCCGTAGAGCTGCTTCCACCACTCAGCCATGAAGCGGAAAGAGGGCTCATAAGCGGCCAGAACTTCCACCTTCAGACCCTTGCCATACTGCGCCTGACGCTGAGCAGCATACTGAGCAGCAACGGACTCGGTGCCCTTGTTCAGACACTCTTCGCGCTCCAACTGAGCACCTTTCATGAGAGCCTCAATATCGATACCGGCAACGGCGATAGGCAGCAGACCCACAGCAGTCAGAACACTGTAACGACCACCGACATTGTCGGGAACAACAAAGGTCTCGTAGCCTTCGTTATCAGCCATGGTCTTCAGAGCGCCGCGAGCGCGGTCTGTGGTAGCATAAATGCGATCCTTGGCACCGTCCTTACCATACTTCTTTTCCAGCAGCTCCTTGAACAGACGGAAGGCGATGGCGGGTTCGGTGGTGGTGCCGGACTTGGAGATGACGTTGACGGAGAAGTCACGGTCGCCGATCATAGCGATGGTGTCTGCAATGGCATCGGCAGACAGACCGTTGCCGATGAAGTACACATCGGGAGTGGTCTTGGGCAGAGCATTATAGTTGGGGCTCTTCAGCAGTTCGATGACAGCACGGGCACCCAGATAGGAACCGCCGATGCCGATGACGACCAGAGCCTTGGAATTTGCCTGAATACGCTTGGCAGCGGCCTGAATACGGGCAAACTCTTCCTTGTCATAGTTGACAGGCAGATCCACCCAGCCGATGTAGTCGTTGCCGGCACCGGTACCCTTGACCAGAGTGTCGATGGCAGCGGCACAACGAGCCTTGTCGGTTTCAGCACAGAAGCCAACAGCTCCGCTGCGGTCAAATTTCAACATAGTATATTCCTCCTAAAGTTGTATCTAAATCAAAGTCCCAGCATGGCAGCGCCGATGATACCGGCATCATTGCCCATGACAGCGGGAACGATCTCACCGTGAGAATCGAAGAAGCACTTTTCCAAAGTCTTCTTACGCAGGGGTTCAAACAGGAAATCACCTGCATGGCTGACACCGCCGCCGATGGCGATGACCTCCGGGTCCAACAGATGAACCACAGAAACGCAGGCTGCAGCCAGATGATCTATATACTGATCGAAAACTGCCTTGGCTGTGGAATCGCCTGCCTTGGCGCAGTCGATGGCATATTTTGCGGTCATATCATCCGCTTTGGCAAGGTCACTTTCGGGATGTTCCTTTGCTGCTTTTGCAGCATCCCGGATCAGAGCCGTAGCGGAGCAATAGGCTTCAATGCAGCCCCGGACACCGCAGGTACAAAGCTCACCGCCGGAGACGATCTGCATGTGCCCCAATTCGATGCCTCTGCGGCAGCCGCCGGAGAACATCTTACCGTCCAGAATGACGCCGCCGCCCACACCGGTACCGAGGGTCAGCAGTACACCGGTCTTATGTCCAACAAAAGCACCCCGTCCCAGCTCTGCCAGTGCAGCACCGTCGGCATCGTTGGCCAGATAGACGGTCATAGAACCAAAGGCCTGTTCCAGCTGATCCCGGAAAGGAACATCATGAAAATCCAGATTATGAGCGTCCAGAATGATTTCGCCGGTAGGGTCAATGCTGCCGGGTACTACAACACCTACATGGTGGACATCCTCAAGGGAAACACTGTGCTCCGTCAGAAAATTCCGGACGGTTTCCGCCAGCAGCTTTGCCACACCTTCACCGCCGATCATGGGGAAGGGGATGGAAGTACGCTGCACAATATGTAATTGCTCGTCCACCAGACCAATCTTGATGCTGGTACCGCCGATATCTACGCCGATCTGATACAAGGTGATCACTCCTTCGCAGAACGCACAATTCTACCATTATATTATTGAAAAAATGTACATGGTTGTCAAGGGACAAAAGTACAAAACAACGCCGTTGGAATTCCCGGTTTTTTGTGCTATAATAAGAATACAAATGAGGTGATAGAATGACAAAAACAGAATTTCGTGCTCTTGCAGAGCAAGGTTTGATCTTAGACGGTGCGACAGGCTCTAATCTAATGAAAGCCGGTATGCCTCGGGGTGTCTGTGCGGAGAAGTGGAATCTGGAACATCCGGAAGTGATTTTGGAGTTGCAGCGTGCTTATGTGAAAGCTGGCAGCCAGATCATTTATGCGCCCACCTTCACTGCCTCAGAGCCTTATTTGTCTCAGCACGGCTTGGCAGAGGAACTGGAAAGTATTAACGGCAAATTGGTGGCACTCAGCAGGCAGGCAGCAGAAGGTAATGCCTTTGTAGCAGGTGATATGACGACCGTGGGCAGGCCCGATGTACCGTATGAAGAATTGCTGACTGTCTATACCCGACAGGCAACTGCTTTGCGGGATGCTGGTGTGGATCTGTTCGTCATTGAGACCATGATGGGTCTGGAAGAGACCATGGCAGCCTTGGAAGCCTGCAGCATGGTGTCCGACCTGCCGGTGATGTGTTCGTTCTCCGTCACCTCTGATGGTATGCTGTATTTTGGCGGCAGTGTCTATGAAGCTGCGCCCCAACTGGAAGGCTTCGGTGCCGATGCTGTGGGTATCAACTGCTCCTGCGGCCCTGATCAGATGATCGCCGTGGTGGAAAACCTTTCCAAAATTCTGACTGTGCCGGTGATCGCCAAGCCCAATGCCGGTATGCCTGTGATCGATGACAAGGGTAATGCAGTCTATTCCATGGCAGCTGACGAATTTGCTGTTCAGATGAAGAAACTGAAGGATGCCGGTGCGAAGATATTGGGTGGCTGCTGCGGTACAGACCCTGCCTATATTGCCGCTTTGAAAAATAAACTATTATAATAGTAAGACCTCCGGCTCTGCCGGAGGTCTTTTGCATCATTCTTCCGTATTGTCACGGAGCAGATTATATTTGATGTCCCACAATTTTTGAGAGAGATCCACATAGTACTTATGGGGATTCTCGAAGCGGGTGACTTCGTCCCAGAGGGAGTCCACTTCCTTCTTGCAGTAATCCTGAATCTCCTGCAGAGTGGGAAATTCGTAGACCAGCTTGCCCTTTTCAAAGATGGGCACAAGCAACTCTCTGGCAGAGTAGTTATAGACCTTTTTCCGCTTCCATGTGGCCTCGGGATCGAAGATGACAATATCCCGGGAGTCATCCACAGTTTCATCATGGACACACAGATAGTCGGCGATAGCTTTGCCGGTATCGTTGCCGTAGAAGCGATAGAGCTTCTTGAAGTGGGGATTGGTGATCTTACCGATGTTCTCACTGATCTTGATCTTGGGAACGATCTCGCCGGCTTCATTTTCCACTGCCACCAGCTTGTAGACACCGCCGAAGACAGGTTCAGAGCGGGCAGTGATGAGTCGTTCGCCAACGCCAAACAAATCAATGGCAGCACCCTGACGGAGCAGATCGGCAATGATGTACTCATCCAGAGAGTTGGAGACGGAGATCTGGCAAGTCTCCCAGCCTGCATCGTCCAGCATCTTTCTGGCTTTTTTGGAAAGGAAGGCCATATCACCGGAGTCCAGACGGATGCCGCATTTGGTCAGGCCTCTGGGCTTCAGCACCTCATTGAATGCCTTGATGGCATCGGGGATGCCTCGTTTGAGGGTGTTGTAAGTGTCCACCAGCAAAGTGGGGTTGTCAGGATAGGTCTCGCAGTAGGTCTTGAAGGCTTCATACTGGGTATCGAACATCTGCACCCAGCAATGAGCCATAGTACCGCCGGCGTGGACACCGAACAGCTGATCGGAGAGGGTACAGGCTGTACCGGCGCAGCCGCCGATGTAAGCGGCTCTGGCACCCAGAACAGCACCGTCCACACCCTGCGCACGGCGGGAACCGAACTCCAGAACAGTTCTGCCCTGAGCGGCCCGCACCACACGGTTGGCTTTGGTGGCAATCAGGCTCTGATGGTTCAGAGACAAAAGCAGATAGGTCTCAATGAGCTGTGCCTCGATGGCAGGTGCCCGAACCGTCAGCATGGGCTCCTTGGGGAAAATAGGCGTGCCTTCGGGAACGGCCCAGATATCGCCTGTAAAATGAAAACCCTTCAGATATTCCAGAAAATCCTCGGGGAACTGGTTGCGTCCACGGAGATAAGCGATATCTTCCTCTGTGAAATGAAGGTTCTGGATGTATTCCACCACCTGCTGCAGACCTGCAGCAATGGCAAAGCCGCCGCCGTCGGGAACACTGCGGTAAAACACATCGAAATATGTAATTTTGTCCTTGTAACCGTGTTGGAAATAGCCATTGCTCATGGTCAGTTCGTAATAATCGCAGAGCATTGTCATATTCCAGGGTTGTTTGACATCCATGGTAAACACCTCTTGTGTATAAGTTGACATCATTATATCACCATATTTCTGAAAAGACAACTGTCTTGTCACCTCGCCGAAAGAAATTTCGGCGAGGTGATGGGGTTCTTAGCCCTTGCGCATGGAGTCCATCAGTTTGCCGGCCTCATGCTTAATGGTCTGTGCGGCATCGTCGGCCATGCGGTAGGCATCGGAGTGCTTGGGCAGCATCAGAACTGCTGCTGCGCCTGCTGCCATGCTCAGACCGACGGTGGCAATCAGAGATTTTACCTGCATCGTTCATCCCTCCCGAATTAGTTTATGCAAAATTCAAAAATCAACAATGTTCATTTTTCGGCAGTTGTGTTATAATCAAGAAAAAACAAAAGAGGCAAAGCTATGACTACAATTTATTTGATTCGCCATGCAGAAGCAGAAGGCAATCTCTATCGCCGGATGCACGGACATTCGGACGGTATGATCACTCCCAACGGCATGGATCAGATCCGTGCGCTGGCCAAGCGGTTTGAGGATATCCATGTGGATGCCTGTTATGCCAGCGATTTGATTCGCACCCGTACCACAGCACAGGCTGTCTATGTTCCCAAGGGGCTGGAACTGCATACCGATCCACGGTTCCGGGAGGTCTATACCGGTGTGTGGGAAGATGCCCCCTTTGGTCTGCTTGGTACCGAAGAACCGGAAAGTCTGCAATGCTTTGTCAAAGATCCGGAAGGTTGGCAGGTGGAAGGCAGTGAACCCTTCATGGTCTACACCGGTCGTTTTCTGGAGGCTATGAAGGAAAACGCGGAGAAGCATGATGGCGAGTCCATTGCCATTGTGACCCATTCCGTGGTTTTACAGGGTGTGGTCAGAAGACTGTATCCGCAGACGCCTTTGGGACTGTGCCCCAATACCGGTGTGACCAAGCTGGAGTATGAAAATGGGGAATACCGACTCGTTTATCTGTATGACGGCAGTCATCTGGAGAAAATGGAACGGAAGGATTCCTGCAGAACGAATTATGCGCTGTGGTTTGCACCCGGCTTGACAGCGGTGGAAGATTTGCTGCCGCCGAAAGCCGATATATACTATACGGCGATGTATGGCAAAGAACCGGTGGGTATTCTTGCCCTGAATGATCAGACCGGAAGCGTGGTCTATATGGGACTTGCGGCAGCGCAGCGGGGAGAACGGGTTTCTGTCCAGCTGCTGGGCAAGGCTATCTGGCATTTCCGTGAACAGGGTAAGGAAAAACTTCTCATCCAAAGACCGGAAAACGGATGTCTGGATAAGCTGCTTTCTCAGATGCAGCTGAAGCCCGATGAAACGGGACTTTGCACCATGGATATCCGCCGAAGAGTCATTCCTCTTTGATATGTATTTGCAGCCTGCGGTATTTCCGCAGGCTGCTTCTGGCTTTATCGGCCGCCGGTCATGCCGGTGCCGGAGTTGGCATTGCCGCCAAACATGCCGCCGGTGCTGTTGCCGTTGCCGGTCATGCCGCCGTTGTTGCTGCTGCCGAACATACCGCTGCCGGTCATGCCGGTGCTGCCGGATTCATAGCCGCCGCCGTTGACTCTGCCGTTGGGTGTGGTGGAGACATTGCCGTAAGCCCGACCGTCATCCATGGACATAGAGCCGCTGCAGGCAGTCAGAACGCCGGTGAGCATCATGGCTGCCATCAGAAATGCGATCATGCGTTTCATAGAAATTCCTCCTGCGTTTTTCTTGTGCTGCGGAAATAGTATGTGTCGGCGGCATGCTGTTATGCTGGAAAAAGTTGTTTTTTGCAGGAAAGAAATTTATCCGATTGATTTATGACGAAAGACCATGTATAATAAGAAAAAAATAAGACACAAAGGGGAGTCACCATGAAAAAACTGACTGTGAAAAAGGGCGCAGAGTGCATGGCATGTCTGGAATGTGTCCGTGCCTGCTCCAATGCTTTCTATAAGGAATTCGATCCCGACAAGTCCTGCATCCAGATCGTGGATTTCAAGGGCAAGGCCAAGCCTATGGTTTGTGTCCAGTGCGGCAAGTGCGCCACCGTTTGCGAGTATGGTGCCATCACCCAGAATGCAAAGGGTGTTTACATGATTAACAAGAAGCTCTGTGTCGGTTGCGGCAAGTGCAAGGATATCTGTCCCTTCCATGTTCTGGTCAAGGCAGAGGACGCACCCAACGCCTCCAAGTGCATCGCCTGCGGCATCTGCGTCAAGGCTTGCCCCATGGAGATTCTGGAAGTCGTCGAAAAGTAATACATAAACAGACTGAAAATATGCGTAGAGTTACCCTCTACGCATATTTTGTATATTCGAAAGGGTGATATTAACGTGGTTTTTCTGCATCTGTCCGATTTGCATCTGGGCAGGCGGCTGTATGATGCTTCCTTGCTGGAAGATCAGCAGTTCATTCTGCAGCAAATACTGGAACTGTTGGATACCCAAGGTGCTGATGCGGTGATTTTGGCAGGAGATATCTATGATAAATCCGTACCTTCTGCCGAAGCCGTCCGTCTGTTGGATTGGTTTCTGACTCAGTTGGCGGATCGGAAAAAGCCTGTGTTTATGGTCAGCGGCAATCATGACAGCGCCGAGCGAATCGCTTTCGGTGCGAACCTCTTTGACGAAAAAGGTGTCTATGTGTCCCCGGTTCTGGAGGAAGTCACGAAACCGGTGACGCTTCATGATGAATACGGCCCTGTTCATGTTTATCTGCTGCCCTTCGTGAAGCCTGTTCATGTCCGCCGCGTGTTTTCGGAAACAGAGATCGAGGACTACACCCAAGCGGTAGAGGCTGTGGTGAAGGCATGGTCGCCCAATGAAAACGAGAGAAATGTGCTGGTGGCCCACCAGCTTGTCACAGGCGCTCTGCGAAGTGAGTCTGAATCTGTTTCCATCGGCGGATTGGATGATGTTTCCGCAGAAGTGTTTGCACCCTTTGACTATGTGGCGCTGGGACATCTTCACCGTGCCCAGTCGGTCACGAGAGAGTCTGTCCGCTATAGCGGTACACCCTTGGCCTATTCCTTCTCGGAGGAGGAACAGAAGTCTGTCACTTGGGTAGAATTGGGCGAAAAGGGAAGTGTTTGTGTTTCTCAGACACCCCTGGTGCCCTGTCATCCTGTCCGCACGGTCAAGGGAGTCTTTGATGAACTGATGATGCATTCCTCAGAGGATTATCTGAGAATGATTCTGTTGGATGAAGATGATGTTCCCTATGCCATGACACGGCTTCGCCACAGATATCCCAACCTCCTGCGGCTGGAATATGACAATCTGCGAACCAGAGCCCAGTCCCAGCTGCAGCCTATGGCAAGCCCGGAACATTCACCCCTGCAGATGCTGGAGGATTTCTATCAAGATCGAAATGACCGACCAATGTCCGAACCACTGAGGGAAATGGCAAGAAAGTGGATGGAAGAAATCTGGGAGGAACATCAATGAGACCTTTGAAACTGACCATCAGCGCATTCGGTCCCTACGGCGGGGAAGTGGTGCTGGAAATGGAAAAGCTGGGCAATCGGGGGCTGTATCTGATTACCGGCGATACCGGTGCCGGCAAGACCACCATTTTTGATGCCATCTGTTTTGCACTTTACGGAGAACCCAGTGGCAGCAACCGCAGAGCCGATATGCTGCGGAGCAATTTTGCCAATGCACAGACCCCTACATTTGTGGAACTGGAATTTTCCTGCGGCGGAAAGGTTTATACAGTCCGGCGAAGCCCGGAATATGAACGGCCGAAAGAACGGGGTGAAGGTATCAGAAAAGTCCCTGCAGAATCGACCCTTATCTACCCGGACGGAAGGCAGCCTCTGACAAAGAACAGAGAAGTCACAGCTGCCATTACGGAATTGATCGGTCTGGACAGGGAACAGTTTTCTCAGATCGCCATGATCGCCCAAGGTGATTTTCTGCGCCTGCTTCTGGCAAAGACGGAAGAACGCAGTAAGATATTCCGTGAAATTTTCCATACCGGACCTTACCAGCGGTTTCAAGAGCGGGTGCGGCAGGAAGCTTCAGCTTTGCGTGCGGATTATGAGAACATTCAAAGAAGTATGGAGCAGTACGTGCAGGGGATCCAATGCGATCCTGCCAGACTGGAAGCGGTCACGGCGGAGGACGGTGCTTTGGAACTGCTGTCCGAACTGCTGAAAGAGGATACGGAAATCCTCCAAAAGCTGGATCTGGAGGCAGAGCAGCAAAATCAGTCACTTCAAAATCTGGATGGACAGCTGGCACAGGCAGAACTGGCGGATAAAAGCCGCCGGGAGCTGGAGATTGCCAAAACGCAGCTGCCGCAGCTGGAGGCAGACCTGCAGAAGAAAAAAGAAGAACTGTCCGCTTGTGGAGAAGCGGAGAACCGGGTAAAGCAACTGCATCTGCAGGCAGAAACGCTGCGGCAGACCTTGCCGCAGTATGACCGTCTGACGCAGCTTCAGAACCGCTATGAGAGTCTGCAGAAGCAGCTGCTTCTGGGGCAGGATCAGCGCCGCCGGGCTGAAAAAGATGCAGAGCAATGCCGAAAGTCTGTATTGGAGATCGAGTCAGAAACACAGATTTTACTGTCCGTTTCGCAGAAAATCGCCCAAGCGGAATTGGAAATCAAGGCTGTAAATGTGCACCTGGAGAACCTGAAGCGTTTAAAAGAGGCAGGCCACAAAATGCAGCTGGCACAGGCTTCTCTGGAGTGCGGACAGAAGGAATATCTGCTGGCAAGAGAAGAAGCGGAGCGGATATCCCAATCCTGCGCGGAAAAAGAACGTCTGTTTCTGGATCAGCAGGCAGGTGTTCTGGCGGCCGGACTGAAAGAAGGAACAGCCTGTCCTGTCTGCGGATCTGTGCATCATCCCAATCCTGCCGAGATGGCGCAAAATGCGCCCACACAGGCAGAATTGGAGCAGGAGCGAAAGCAACTGCAAAAGGCCAATGACCGTCGGGAACGGGCCAGTATGGAGGCTCATCGGCTGAACGGTCTGGCGGAAGCTGCCCGGGAAGGATTTCTTCGCTTGGCGGCAGATGTTCTGCAAGAGCAGGATGACCTGCGGATTCTGGCCTGCCTTGAAGGTGAAATCACGCAGGCCGGAGAAAAGCTGACGAAGCTTCAAAAGGACTATGATTCTGCGGAAGAAATGCGTCTGAAATTGCAAAAAAGACAGGAAAATCTGGGAAGATTCCGAGATAAAATGGAAGAAATCGCAGAAAAATTGCGGGATTTGGATATGAAACTGTCCGCATGGTCTGCTGAGCAGATTGCCTTGGATGCAGAAATCGGCAATCAGAAAGAACATTTGCAGTTCCAAAACCGCCGACAGGCAGAACTGCAGATCGAACATCTGTCGGGACAGGCAGCGGAACTGGAAAGAAAACTGCTTGCTGCCCGGGAAAATCATGGAAGAGCAGAACAGCTTCTGCAGCAGCAGAACACGCGGATCACTTTGCTGGAACGGCAGGTCTCCGAACTGCCGCAAATGGATCTGGAACTGCTGCAGCAGCAACGGGCTCAATGGGCAGAAGCCCGGCAGAAAAATCAAAAGCTCCGGGAGCAGACAAATCACCGTCTGACGGCCAACGATGCCATTGAAAAACAGCTGCTAAGAAGCGGCGAAAAACTGAAAAAGCAGGGTGAACTGTGGACGATGGTTCGCAGTCTGTCCGAGACTGTCAACGGTGCCATCAGCGGCAAGGAAAAGATCATGCTGGAAACCTATGTGCAGATGAACTTCTTTGATCGGGTTCTGCGCAGAGCCAATGTGCGCTTGTTGGAAATGACCGGCGGACGCTACTCTCTGCAAAGAAGGACAGAAGCCAACCGCCGCAGCCAGTCCGGTCTGGAACTGGATGTACTGGATCACGGCACCGGTATGTCGAGAAGTGCCGCCTCTCTTTCCGGCGGTGAGTCGTTCCAGGCATCCTTGTGTCTGGCACTTGGTATGTCCGATGAGTTGCAGCCCATTGGCGGTGTCCGTCTGGAAACCCTGTTTGTGGATGAAGGATTTGGCTCTCTGGATGATGAGTCGCTCCGTCAGGCCATGCAGACCCTCCACGGGCTCTCGGAAGGGGAACGGTTGGTAGGTATCATCTCTCATGTTGATCTGCTGAAGCAATGGGTAGACCGACAGATCAGAGTGCAGCGGCAATCCGATGGTCAGAGCTTTGTCAGAATTTGTGTGGATGGATAAACTTTTGTCGAAAAATGTCGAATCCTGTCGGAATGTGTCGAATGCTGTCGATGAAAAGTCAACTTTTATGGCATAAAAACTGTTGAAAATGATGGATATATGTGCTAAACTTGGATTATCGCAGCGATAATTGGACAGTGTCTGAAGAAGAATAAGAACGACAATTTTAGGAGAGGGCTACTTATTATGAATGATCGGAAGAAAATTCTGATTGCTGACAGCAACGAAGTGTTCAGACTTCAGCTGAAGCAGGCAGCAGAACAGGTGGCAGAGTGGGAAGTCATCGGAGCAGCGGCAGATGGAGAAGAGGCCATCCGCCTGATGGAGCAGACGACTCCCGATGTGATTTTGTTGGATCTGATGCTGCAAAAGCTGGATGGTATCGCGGTCTTGCGGCGGGCAGCGGAACTGGTGCCGGCACCGATGTGCATGGTGCTGACGGGCTATCTGACGGAGTATGCGGCTACGGCATCCGCAGGTCTTGGTGTGCGTTATTTTATGACCAAGCCCTGTAAGATCGATGCTGTGGTGGAGCGTTTGGGTGAAATCCTGAAGGGAGAAGAAACGGGCAGAAAACAGCCGCTTCACCGTGCAGAGGTCAATATCGAAGCCATGGTGACCTCTGTGATCCATGAGATCGGAGTTCCTGCCCATATCAAGGGTTATCAGTATCTGCGGGAGGCTATCAAGATCGCCATTAACGATATGGAAGTCATCAATGCCATCACCAAGGTACTCTATCCGCAGGTGGCAAAGGCATTTTCCACCACACCGTCCAGAGTGGAGCGTGCTATCCGCCATGCCATCGAGGTGGCTTGGGACCGTGGCGATCTGGAGACCCTGCAACGGTTCTTCGGATAT
>JAZNLL010000042.1:0-3600 GCA_045579045.1 Candidatus Avilachnospira sp. | reverse complement strand
AAAAAGAACAAGGTCTTTGTGGTCAAACGTCAGCGGGGCGGTGTGAAGAAGGCACGGCTGGAATTCAAACGGCTGACGGAAGGCGAAACCAGTCTGGTGCATGTACGGCTCCACACAGGCAGAAGCCACCAGATCCGGGTGCAGTTCTCCAGCCGGGGATTTCCCCTGGTGGGAGATCACAAATACGGCTCCCGGGATGAACGGACAGAACCGATGCTGTTTTCCTGCCGGATTACGTTCCCCTACAAAGGAGAAACGAAGGTATTTGAAAAGAAGCCGGAATGGGCATAAAAAGACACCCCTGAGGCGCTGTCCAATAAAAGAGTGTATTGTTTTCGGGAAACGGCATGATTTCGGTCATGCCATTTTCCGTTTTTCATATCATTAGAGCAATGCTGCAGGAAGAATGCCAATGTAGTTGTAGCTGTCCTTCAAATAGAGCTCTTTAATGATGTTCCTATGATTGTTGTTTTGAAAATGAAAATAGGGAACAAATGCGGTTCGTCAGAACTATGGTTGTGCCCTATTTGGGCAAGGATAGATGCGAAGCATCGCAAGGGGTGCAGCCTCTTGTACGGAACAAAAGTGATGCAGGACAGCGAGGATATTCAGATATCTTCGCTGTAAACTCCGTAGGATGCACTACATGGTCGCAGACCATGTATAGAAGTGCGCCCTGGTTCCTAAGGACAAATGGTTCCCATGTTTGCTAAATTTTATCAATAATTTTTCCGGAGTGCAAAGTGTGGATAAAATTTGAATCTTGCATACTTTTCCGTAAAAAGAGATGAGGCGGTGACCGGATTGGTCACCGCCCTTTTGTCCTTATCGGCGAAACAGTTTTTTCAGATCCTTCAGGTCATCCAAACCGATGTCCCTGCTTTTCTTCGGCTCCGGTTTTACATAGTCAAAGCCACCATGGGGTTCCCGGATGCAGAAGCCGATGGACAGCCGGTCCGGGTCGCCCTCGAAGCCATGCTCGGTGTCCGCATTGTACACCACACCGTCGATGCGCTTGAAAAGCTGTCCGGGGCTGGGGTACTGGCCTGCGGGACGGAAACCGTCTGCGATCAGAATCTGCCGGTACTGCTCCAGGGCCCGGTGGGCGGCGTTGGTGTCGCCGTTATAGCCTGCGGAGAAGTAGATCACACCGGGGTCATATTCTTCCAGATTATATTCGCTGCCGCCACAGGTCCACTTGGGATACTGGGGAAGCATGGTGTCCCATTGATTAAGTTCTGCTTCATCCTTTGCTCTCTGTGCCTGTTCCTCGGCAACTGCCGCAGGGAGCTTGGTACCGCAGTCTTCGCAGTATTTTGTGCCGATGGTGTTCTGCTTGCCGCAGGAGGGACAAACCGCGCCTTCTGCTACGGTCTGCTCCGGGAGCTTGGCACCGCAGGCGGGGCAGAAGGTCTTTTCCGCTGTGGTAGGCTGGCCGCAGCCGGGACAGATCTTCGTGTTCTTGCCCATCTGGGTGGCATAGCACTGCATGGAGCGTTCCAGATTGGCAAAGGCACCCTCCAGAGAGGATGTGGTTTTTCTTGCTTCCTGGGCGGCATTGCCCGCCGCCTGGTCAAAGCGGTCAGCAGCTTTGTTTGCATACTCGGTGGCCCTGGGTTCCACCACCTCCCGGACGGCCTTGCCCACGGCATCGCCGATGCCCTTGCTGATACCCTGACTGACGGCATCCCGAATGGCCCGTTTCAAAAAACTCATAAATTATCCTCCTTTTTTCATTCTTAGCTGTCATTGCGAACCGGTCCGCTTAAGTGGTATGGCAATTCGTTCTCCTTAGGTAATTTCTGCGATAACGCAATATGTCATAATCTCACTTGCTTCAAACCTTCTTCTTTAATTATATAACAGTTTTGGGGTTGTTTTCAAGATAGACGGTTTTCTTTTTATTCCGTTATTTGTCGAAGTCGATGCACCTGTTTCGCTGACTGATTCTCAGCAGAAGCTATTGGAGCGTTGGGCAAGATTAAGTGAAGAGCAGCAAGCAGTTGTTTTTGCTTTAATTGAAAAAATGTGAAAATCCGCCAGGATTGGCATCGTAAGGTGTGCCAGCACTGGCGGGTTTCGTCATAATTTGATTTGGACAAAAGAAAAACAAGCGATATCTCGTTCATAATGAACCGGATATCGCTCGTTTTTGCTGCTGCACTCTGCTTGGCAGCTACCCTATGTCAGTAGTTTTCATACTGTCTTATTGGATGCTACCTTGTGGGGTGTCTTTTTTGTTACTCGGGTTTATACATGGTTTTCCACTTTCCGGAGACCATTCTGGGCACGAAGAAGGAAGTCCGGCAGACCCAGTCGGTGACCATAGCAATCCAGACGCCGGTGGCGCCCCAGCCGAAATGGACACACAGAATCCAGGAACCGATGATGCGGCAGGCCAGCATGGAACCGATGCCCACCCACATGGTAAACTTCACATCGTTGGCGGCCCGCAGAGCATTGGGCAGCACGAAGGATACCGGCCAGAAGAGAATGGCGAGGCTTGCATGGATGATGGAAAGCCGCATGGCCAGGGCTCTGGTCTCGGGAGCCAGGGCGCTGTAAAAATCCACCAGCTGTCCGGCAAACAGCACGATCAGCAGATTGGTAATACCTTGGGCGAGATAAGTCCAGCCAAGGAGCTTTTTCGTATAGTAGGTAGCCTGCTTCGTATCTCTGGCGCCGATGCACTGGCCCACCACCGTCACCATGGCAAGACCCATGGCCTGACCGATGATGATGCCCAGCCGGTCGATGTTGCCCGCCACCGCATTGGCAGAAACCTGGGAAGTGCCGAACAGAGTGATCATGCTGGCCACAATCAGACGACCCAGAGAGAAGAAGCAGTTTTCACAGGCAGAAGGGATACCAATCCTCAAAATACTGCTCATCATTTTCTGGTCGATGGATGTCATGCCCTGACGGGTAGGCCGCAGCTGCAGCTGAGGACGGGCGCACATAACCATCATGTAGATACCTGCCGCCATCCGGGAAATCAGAGTGGGGACTGCTACGCCGTAGACACCCCACTTCAGCACGAAAATGCAGAAGGCATTGCCCGCCACGTTGATGACATTCATCAGGAGGCTGGCCTGCATGGACACCTTGCTGTTGCCCACGCTGCGGTAGATGGCGGCTCCGGCATTGTACAGCGCCAGGAAGGGGAAGGAAACTGCCGTAATGCGCAAATAAAGAAGGCCTGCTTCCTTAACATCTGCTTCGATAGCACCGAAGCAAAGCATCAGCAGCTGCTCGGAGAAAACCAGACAGGGCAGCATAATCAGAACGCCCAGACTGGTGGCCATTAAAATCAGCTGACCGGCACTGCGTTTCGCTTTCTCAATCTCCCGGGCACCCAGGAACTGACTGGTGACCACGGCACCGCCGGTGGCCAGGGCTGCAAACAGCACCAGGATCACTGCGGCGATCATGTCCACCAGGGAAACGCCGGAAATGGCAGCTTCACCGACCGAAGCTACCATGACACCGTCGGCCATGCCCACCAGGATGGTCAGACCCTGCTCAATCACCAGGGGGATAATCAGTTTGATGAGACTTCTGTTGGAAAACAATCTCTGTTCCAAAGATACGCACCTTCTT
>JAZNLL010000041.1:0-6592 GCA_045579045.1 Candidatus Avilachnospira sp. | reverse complement strand
ATATACACCTTGCGGTGCTCGATATGAGCTTCGCTCGCGATATATTTTCTTTGAAAATGTTATGGAAAAAGACGAACTTCTAAAAAAGTTCGTCTTTTCATATTCTAATTGTCGCAAAGCGACACCACCGTGTGCCGCAGGTACATATCGCGTTGCAAAGCAACATATCGAGTTCCTTTAGGGAACATATCGCTTTTCCGCAGGAAAAATATCGGGGGCGCTGGCGAGATTTCGCCGGCTCCCATTATGTATTAGATCAAGTTCAGAGTGGTTTCCTTGTTGAACATATGGACAACATTGCCGCCGAAAGCAACCTTGATCTTGGCGCCGAAGCCGAAGCTGTTCTTCTGCTCGGAGGTCAGATCGATGGTGGGCAGGATGACGATAGCGTCCTTGCCTTCCACATTGACGTGCATGTGGATGGTGGAACCCATCAACTCGGTAACGTCAACGGTAGCTTCCACAGCGTTCTTGTCGCCTTCCTCAGCCAGCACGATGTGGTCGGGACGGATACCGATGGTGATATCCTGAGCCTCAACACCGTTGGCCTTCAGAGCAGCCTGCTTGTCGGCGGGCAGATCCACAACAGCGCCGGCGCACTCGACGGTGTAGGTATCGCCGTTCTTGACCAGCTTGGCATCGAAGAAGTTCATCTGGGGAGAGCCGATGAAGCCTGCGACGAACAGGTTGGCGGGATGCTCAAAGACTTCCTGAGGAGTGCCGATCTGCTGGATGAAACCGTCACGCATGATGACGATACGGTCGCCCAGAGTCATAGCCTCGGTCTGGTCGTGGGTAACATAGATGAAGGTGGTGTCGATCTTCTGGCGGAGCTTGATGATCTCAGCACGCATCTGGTTACGGAGCTTGGCGTCCAGGTTGGACAGAGGCTCGTCCATCAGGAAGACGGCGGGATCACGAACGATAGCACGGCCGATGGCGACACGCTGACGCTGACCGCCGGACAGAGCCTTGGGCTTACGGTTGAGGTACTGGGTGATATCCAGGATCTCAGCGGCCTCGCGGACCTTCTTGTCGATCTCAGCCTTGGGAACCTTCTTCAGCTTCAGGGAGAAGGCCATGTTATCATAAACGGTCATGTGGGGGTACAGAGCGTAGTTCTGGAAGACCATGGCGATGTCGCGGTCCTTGGGAGCGACGTCGTTCATTCTCTTGTCGCCGATGATCAGATCGCCTTCGGTGATCTCTTCCAGACCTGCGACCATACGCAGGGTGGTGGACTTACCGCAGCCGGAAGGACCGACCAGAACGATGAATTCCTTATCCTGGATCTCCAGACTGAACTGCTGAACGGCGACAACGCCTTCGTCAGTGATCTGCAGGTTGACCTTTTCCTTGGTGGGATCCTCTACAACGTCCTTCTTGGCCTTCTTGTTCTTCTTTTCTTCGCCGGGCAGGTAGGGATAAACTTTCTTAACATTGCTCAGTGTAACTTTTGCCATTGGCTGCAACTATCATCGCAGTGCCTCCGCATGCTGCGACGTCACGGAACGGGTCAAAGCCCGAGCCGCATTACGACAGGTCTCCACACTGCCGCACCGTTAGTCAGACGGAAATGGTATCCTCCTTTTTTAACCTGCCTGCCAGCATTTTGTGGAGTGCTGACAGGTGGCCATAATGATAAGTTATTATATCACAGTCAAGGTTGGGATGCAACAGCAAAAATGACAAGAAATGGCAGTTCAAATTGTGCAAAAACACAGATACAAAAATACTTACGAAAGGACTTTAATAAAGTGTTGACGAACAGGTCAAAGCATTGTATACTAAGCTTAGTTACATAAAAAATACGGTAAAAGACAGTGCTGTTTTGTGCAGAATAGAAAAGAATGCTGTCATACCGTCCGACATTGAAAGGGGATAAACAACATGGCAAAGAAAAAAGCGACCGATTTTCGTTACAATACCGGTGAGACCAAGGTGCCGTGGGCAGCTGTCGGCGAAAACTACAACCGGGAAGACGTCATGGCTGTCATCAAGTTCATGATGAAGGGCGAGGGTGCCGATTACGACAAGGCTCTGGCCGAAGTGGAAGCCAAGATCAATGCGCTGGATGCCGTTTCCGAGCCCCCTGCAAAGCTGTCTCTGGATGCTGAGGTTGCCAAGGCTGAGGCCATGTGCGATGAGTATCTGAACACGGAAGGCTCCATCTTCCTGACCAACTGCACCGCCGGCTTTGAGATCGCCACCAAGTGGGCCAACGTCCAGCCCGGCGATGAAGTCATCGTGCCTGCCATCACCTTTGCTGCCACCATGGCCTATCCTCTGTCCATCGGTGCAAAGATCGTCTTTGCCGATGTGGATCCCATCACCCTGAACATGGACCCCAAGGATGTGGCAAAGAAGATCACCTCCAAGACCAAGATGATCGTTCCTGTCCATATCGGCGGCTATCCTGTGGATATGGACCCCATTATGGAGCTGGCAGCCAAGCATGATATCGTGGTTCTGGAAGATGCCGCTCACGGCTTCGGCGGTGAGTACAAGGGCAAAAAGCTGGGTACCATCGGTCACTTCGGCTCCTTCTCCTTCCATGAAGTGAAGAACATGACCTCCTTCGGTGAAGGCGGCATCATGTGCACCAACATTGAAGACTTCCGCGGCGAAGTCAAGCGTGCCCGTTTCCTGGGTGCCGACTTCTCCAAGCAGATCAAGAACTGGCTGTACGATGTCTGTGCCATCCCCGGCAAGGACGGCTCCAGCTTCGTCGCCACTAACTTCTCCACCACGGAGATTCAGGGCCTGGGTCTGCAGCTGCAGCTGAGCCGCTATGATGAGATTCTGGCTGCACGCCGTCAGGCTGCCGCCTATCTGACCAAGCGTCTGTCTGTCTGTGATGCATTGATTCCTCAGGATCTGGGCAACGATGACATTAAGCCCACCTTCCACCTGTATTCTGTGATCCTCGATCCGGAAAAGGCCGGCGGCGACGTCCAGACCTTCAAGAAGAAGCTGGCCGCCAAGGGTGTCACCGAGATCGCCCACTTCGGTCCTCTGTACCGCTTCGAGGTTCTGAAGGATCGCGGCTACAACGAAGAAGAGATCGCAGCTTCCTGCCCCGTCACCGAGGAAGTCTTCGACCGTCGCTTCACCCATTTCCCCATCTATGGCCTGACCCAGGAGCAGCTGGACTACATGGCCGACTCTATTCTGGAGTCCATCGACGAGATGCAGAAGGGCATCTGAAGAAAGACTTGAAAATCGCATCTTTCTATTGTAAAATATAGTGAAGTTTTGCCTTGATTGAGGTAATGCGGAGCAAAGGATTCCTTTGCTCCGCCAACTGCATTGATATAAAGAAAGATAAAGTTTTTCAAAAGGAGCAAACCCTATGAAGTTATCGAACAAAGCTCAGGCCTGTCTGCTGTCACCCATGCGTAAGTTTCATCCTTATGCTGTGGCGGCGAAAGAGAAGGGCCGTGAAATCTTCCATCTGAATATCGGTCAGCCCGACATTGAAACCCCTGCTGTGTTCTTTGATGCGATTCGGGCATTTGACGATAAAGTGGTGGAATATGCTCCTTCTCCCGGTGTTCCTGCGCTGATCGAAGCCATCCGCAGCTATTATGCCGGGCTGGGTGCCGATTATGCCGCAGAGGATATCCTCATCACCACCGGTGGCTCCGAAGCCCTGCTGTTTCTGATGCTGTGTATTCTGGATGAAGGCAGCGAGGTCCTGGTTCCCGAACCCTTCTATCCCAACTATAATACCTTTGTCACAGCTGCCGGCGGTGTCATCTGCCCCATTCCCACCACCGTGGAGGAGGGTTACCGCTTCGTCTCCAGAGAAAAGCTGGAAGCCGGCATCAACGAAAAGACCCGCGCCATCATGATTACCAATCCCGGCAATCCCACCGGTGTGGTCCTCTCCAGAGAGGAACTGCAGCTGGTCGTGGATGTGGCTCTGGAGCATGATCTGTTTATCATTGCCGATGAAGTTTACCGGGAATTCTTCTATGAGGGCGAAGGTCTGGCCTGTTCTCTGGCGGAATTCCCCGAAGCCGCACAGAATGTGGTGCTGGTGGATTCTGTCTCCAAGCGCTTCTCTGCCTGCGGTGCCAGAATTGGCTGTATCGTTTCCAAAAACCGGGAGCTGATGGCAGAAGTTCTGAAATTCTGCCAGTCCCGTCTGTCTGTTGCAACGCTGGATCAGGTGGCCTCTGCTGCTCTGTACAGCGTGGATGCAGGCTACTTTGCTGCTGTCCGGGAGGAATACCGCCTTCGCAGAGATACGGTTCTGAAGGAGCTGGCAAAGATCCCCGGTGTCACGGTCTCCAAGCCCGACGGCGCCTTCTATCTCATGGCTGCCCTGCCGGTGGAGGATGCCGATGCCTTCCAGAAGTGGCTGCTGACGGATTTTGAAGACAAGGGTCAGACCGTTATGTTTGCACCCGGCGCACCCTTCTATGCCACCCCCGGAAAGGGAAAAAATGAGATCCGAATTGCCTATGTCCTGCAGAAGGAACGGCTGGAACGGGCCATTGAGCTGCTGGGACTGGGTCTTGCTGCATATAATCAGTAACAAAGAGTAAGGAGGAACCTGGATATGGCGAAGCCTTTGACCGGCCAGACCAGTACTCTGAAACGCATCAATGTGGCATTGGTGAGAAACGCCATCCGCCTCCGCGGAACTGTCACCCGAAAGGAGCTGGCAGAGGCGACTGCCCTGAGCCAGCCCACGGTCAATGCCATTGTGGAGCTGCTGCAGAAGCAGGGTGAGGTCATCAGCCGCGGTGCGGCTCTGTCCAGCGGCGGCAGACGTGCCGAGCTCTTTTCCCTCAATCAGGAGCATGACATGGTGGCAGCAGTGCTGGCCATGCCGGAGCAGCTGGATTATGCCGTGACCGATGCCAACGGTGTTATTCTCTACCGCGGCAGCACGCCGGTTGCGAAACAGAAAGATTATGCCGAGCAGGTGAGCAGCCTGATTCAGCAGCTGGTAGGGAACTATCCCAATATCCGTGTGGCCGGCGTGACCTTCCCCAGTGTGGTCACGCCTACGGGTGAGCTGTTTGCATCCTCTCAGATGCCCTATCTGGAGCGGGTGGATATGCTGCGTCAGCTGCAGGATCGGCTGTCCATCCCCGTTATTGTGGAGAACGATGTGAAGCTGCGCGCACTGGGCTATTACCGCGCCGAACTGATGCGCAAGACCAAGAACATGATCTACCTCCATGTGGATACGGGACTGGGTGCCGGTGTGATTCTGGGCGGTCGCTGCCATTGCGGCAGTACCAACTTCAGCGGCGAGATCAAGCATATGCCTGCCGGAAACGGCGGAACGGTGGAAGAACTGCTGAAGCAGACCACCGATGAAGCGGAACTGGTAAAGATCCTGACCCAACTGGTCATGAGCCTGATCTGTGTGATGGATCCGCCCTATCTGGTCATGGGCGGCAGTCGGATCAATGAAGAGATCATGGAGCAGGTGAAGGAAGCCTGTTCCGGGCAGCTGCCCCGTGGCGTCATGCCAAAATTCCTCTTTGCCGAAGATGAGAGCCGCTACCTCTATGGCGGCATCACCAGCTTCGCTCAGGAAATGATCGATACAGACCTTCGAATCGTCAGCGGCTCGGAGGCATAAGAAAAACCGCCCCAAAGGGCGGTTTTTCTTATGCCTCTAACAGTTCTTCGTAAGTCAGATTTAAAACCTTGGAAAGGTAAACCAGTTCAATATCAGTGACAAACCGTTTGCGTGCCTCAATGCGCTGAACAGCATTCTTGTCAATATCCAGCCCGGCGATCTGCAGCATATCAGCCAGTTCACGCTGGGATTTTCCTAATTCTTTTCGCCGTTTCTCTATGGCAGCACCGCAAAGGTTATTATGACCGGTTGTTGTTTTATTAGTAAACATATCGTATCTCCTTGTGACATTTAGTGCTTGTCAACAGAGAAAGTATATGTTAAAATTAGGAACATATTGACATTCACAGAATGTCAATATGTAAAATAGTTGGGAGTTCGATATGATTGTTGATGTAACGGGTGTAGAGTTGACTCCGGGCGCAGAAGGGAAGTACTGCCTTGGCAACGGAGAACATGCAGGTGTAGAATGCTGCTGTGACGAATGCGATTATCTGCAATGCTGCTTAGAGAATCATGATATACGGGAGTGTTTGAAGTGCAGCCATGACGAATGCCCTAATGCCAGGCAGGGGACGATATAGGAAAATTACGAATGTTATCGGCTTTTTTGAAAAAAGTAGTTGACATTTTGTTGAGCCATGTGTATAACACATCTTGCTGCCGGACGATTAGCTCAGCTGACTAGAGCATCCGCTTGACGTGCGGAAGGTCATAGGTTCGAGTCCTATATCGTCCACCATAACGCGAAGAGACGAACTCAGAGTGGTTCGTCTCTCGTTTGTTTTTACGATACAAACCAAGCTTAACCGATAAAAGGCTGCGTATCCACTTGGGTACGCAGCCTTCTTTTGGCCTTTAGGACAAAAGAACCCCCGGCTGAGCCGGGGGGATAAAAAGCTTATAGCGGAAAGAAAACCTCCAGTGATAAGATAGAAGTGGTCTGCCAACCGCACTATCGAACAAAGGAGGTTTTGTCATGAATGA
>JAZNLL010000040.1:0-15687 GCA_045579045.1 Candidatus Avilachnospira sp. | reverse complement strand
GTGAGCTTCCTCCACTTCCGGATCCGCATAGTATTCCAGGGTCAGCTGCTGTTGTCTCTCGGCGAAACGAACCAGCCGCCAATAACCCAGGCCCTCGGTGTCGTTCAGTGCTACGCAGGCCAGTTTCAGAGCCGTTCTGGCGGCGTCATCCCGGTGCTCTTTCAATGTGTTGAAACGCTGATACAATAGTCTGTCCGCAAAAGGGATATCGCTGCGGGCGTTTTTCTTTCCCATCATTCTTCCTCCCATAAGTGATCGAATAAGTATTTGAAGTCTTGAAAACTGCAGGGGAAATCACAAAAATCTTCTCCGTCTACACCGGCAAAAATAATGGGTCCCACAAAGTCAATACCGAGTACGGAGCAGTTATAGGGCATTCCCCGAAGCCGTCCCTCTTCGTTGCAGATGATGGTTGCATCCGCAGCAAAAGTCACGGTTTCGATGTTACCCCCCCCCCACAGTTTTCTGCAGGTTCTCCAAAGTGGGAGAGATGGCTGTTTTATACGGAGCCCTGCCGGGCTGCTTAATGATCACAGATATTTTCGCACTCATACGGGTGCCTCCTTTGGTTTTTTCCGCCCTTTGCCGGCGGAGAGCTTAGTCTTTCTTGAAATATTGGCCAACCCAACCCTCAGCATTGAGAGGCAGATCTTGAGCCCAAGGCGCAGGCTGCCGCATGATATCGCAAACGGTCTTGAGCATGGCGTCATCATCTGCCCAGGGAGCTGCATCAATGACCACTTCATCATGCACATGGAAGATCACCGGCAGCCCGGCGGCTTCCAAGTTGTCTATGGCGTAGGCCAGACAGTCACGGGCGATGGCCTGCACGCAGTTTTCCACCAGTTTGCCGCCGTAGGTTTCGAGCCGTTTCCACTTCTTGGTTTTCTGATCCATGCCCATATAGGAGATGGATGGGTTGCCCCATTGATTTTCACCGATGCCGGGATTTACATAGAACAGCTTGCGTCCCGATGGCAGTGTGACGGTCATACAATCGGTGCCTTGGTTGTAATCGTACTCACGGGCTAAGATGAGCCCGTTAACACCGACCACACCACCCTGGGTGATGACCCGCACTGCAGCATTGTCCAGAGCGTACCACAGATCCCGGATGCGCTTGTTGGTCTCTCTCCACCGGGTCACAATGTCCTTGACCTCGTCATCACTGAGATCATCGAGCTGGTGACCGGTATCCATCTGCCTCATGGCGCCCACACCGCCCTGGTAGCCCAGAGCCAGCTCTGCAACCTTGCCCCTTTGCCGCAGCTCATACTCCGGATTGCCCTTTTTGATGAGCTCAATAGGCACACCAAACATCTGAGAGGCAGAGGCCTCATAGATCTTGCCGTGAGTGCGAAAGACCTCAAGGCGCCATTGCTCACCGGCCAACCAGGAGATGACGCGAGCTTCGATGGCCGAAAAGTCCGCATCAATGAGAACATGCCCCTCCGGGGCTATAAATGCCGTGCGGATCAGCTGGCTGAGTGTATCGGGTACAGAGCCATAAACTGCGCGCAGGGCATCCAGCTTGCGGTTCCTCACCAGGTCACGGGCAAGGTCAAGGGGCTCAGTGTAGGTGCGGGGCAAATTTTGTACCTGTACCAACCGGCCGGCCCATCTGCCGGTACGGTTAGCACCGTAAAACTGGAGCAGCCCACGGACGCGGCCATCGGGGCACACAGCAGCCTCTATGGCGTCATATTTTTTGGTGGATGTCTTGCCCAGCTCTTGCCGGATCTCCAGCATCCGCTGAACACGAGGGCTGTTACCGTCCTGTTTAAGCAGCTGGGCAACGGTATCTTTTCTGAGATCCGTCAGTTCCTCATCCAATTCCTCCTGGAGCCATTGAGTGAGCTGTGCCACACTGTTGGGGTTGTCCAGATTGGAGATTGCTGTGGCTTCTCCCATCAGATCCGACTTGACGGTGGCGCCCATCTGAAGCGCACCGCTGACAAAATCCATGTCAACAGCCACACCCCGGGCATTGATGATGAGATCGACCTCCCACTGCTTCTGCACCCAATCCGGTACAGGGAAATTGGACAGTCTGCGCTCGATCTCCATCTCAGTGACAACATCCTGGCAACAGTATTCCTTGAACAGCTGCCATTTTGCGGTGTCATGGCGCGGTAGGTTTCGGGTGCGATGTCCGTTGGTTTTTGTTGGTGCGCACGGTACGCAGAAATAGCGGATGAGTGCCTTGCCGGTATTCAGCTTTTGTTTATCCTGTGGAAGACCCAAAGCCTTGCCGGTGGCATCCAGACCGGCGGTATAGCCACAATAGAGACCGTGGAACATGGTGCAGCGCCATTGATCGGGCGGCAGCCAACCGAAGTATTTAGAGAGACAGCCCCACTCAAATGGGGCGTTGTATGCGTGCTTGATATAGTCGGGGCTGGTGATCGCCTGGATCAGCCACGGGGGGAGCTGCTCCCCCCGGGCCAGATCTATGATCTCAACAGGCGCACCATCCAGACTGTATGCAAAAAGCAGGATCTCAAAGTCCGGGCTTGATATGTACTTCTGAGCACCGGCTTTTCCAATCTGCACACTGGAAAAGGTTTCAAGGTCAATACTGAGATGGTGCATTGCAGTCACCTTTTAGTAGGGCAAACCGGTAATGGGATTGATGCCATTGTTGCCGCCCCAAGCGCCGGCTGCAGGAGCTGCGGGTGCCGCACCATAGGTGGGTGCCGTGGGCATCATAGTGCCGTAGGCGGGAGCTGCAGGCATCGCAGGATTGCCCATAGGCGCAGCAGGATTACCTGCAGGCATGACGCCGTAGGCAGGTGCTGCAGCAGGAGCTGCGCCGATGCCGGCGAAGTCGGCCGCTGCGGATGCACCGCCGGCCAGAGGCTCACCGTCACGGGTCTTGAGGATATTACCCAGACCGCAGGCAATACCGCGGTTGCCATTGGTGTTAAACGGGAAGAAATTGATGGTGACACGGGCATACATGCCGGAATAGACATCGTTGGGCGCCAGTTCACAGTTAATGTTGTCGATACCGACCACCTGAGGCTTCATGTTGGATTTCGCGGAAATAACCCAGTGACCTCTGCATTCCTCACCAAAAGCCTCGCCGGATCTGCGGACACCATCGCCGTCCCAGATAACAGGATCAAGAACGGGAGGACAAGCACCATTCCACTTGGTAGCAATGCCCTGCTGCTTTGCGGCCTCGATGGACTGCAGCATATCCTGGTAGGTAGCCATATCACTCTTGGGGATCAGAAGTGTTACAGAGTATTTCTTCTCTCCGTTGGGATTGTCTCTGGGGGGAACGGGCACATCCAGATGACAGTAGGACAGTCTGACCTCGCCGGTCAAAACTTTAGTAGGTACGCCTTGATACATTCAAATCAATTCCTTTCTGTGTTGTTTGCAACGCCTGTGAAGTCAGCCGCTGCAGAGTTGTAGGCTTCTCTCTTATCAGAGGCAAGTTCCAATTTGGGTTCATTCAAGGGTCTAAACACAAATCCGCCAAGTATCTTTTCAAACTCCGCTTTGCCCAGCCATTTCTCCAACTCAGCGAGGGTCTTGGGCTTACGATCATAGACCAGCGCCTCATCATATCCGGCGGCAATGACGGCTTGGATGGCGGCATCGGGATCTGTAAAGGCACGATTTCCTTTGCCGGCTACCAGTTTCCAGCCTTCGATGGGTCTGCCGTCCAGCAGGGCCTTGGTGGCATATTCTTTCAGATCCTTGTACCACTGGACAAGCTGCTTGCCACGGATCAGCAGATCGCCGATCTCCGCGTCAGTGAGGAGCGGGTGTACCTCAACGCCACCGGGGGTCAGATAAGAGTGCACCTGCGGGACAAACTCACCGGGCTTTACAGAGCCAGCGGGTACGCAGTCCTTGAAATCCTCCAGTGCGGTGTTGACTTCTGCGCGTGCCCGGCACTGTGCCTTGCCTCGGCAGAACCGGCAATGCTCACCGGGCACGAACTCACCCAAACCGGAATAGGCCTTTTGCGCAATGGGCTTGATGCTTTCACCCCATGCTCTCAGTTCCTCCACGGTAATGATGTCGGAGGTATAACTGTCGAGCCGAGGCTGATCGATGGTCATGCGGATCTTTTTGATGGCATCACCGAATACAGGCGCATACCGTTTGAGGGCGCCCAGAGCATACAGGCGCATCTGAGGATTGCCGGTGGCCGAAACAGGAACGCCTTTACCGTGTTTGTAGTCGGTGATGCTGAGAGTGTCGCCGCCGATCATAACGCAGTCGCAGGTGCCAAAGCCCTCGGGCACATACTCACCGAAATCGACCTTGACCTCAGCCACCACGGTGGGGGTGCTGTCATAGAGCATGGCCTGTTCGGTCAGATGCTCCAGATACAGATCTGTGGTCTTGTCCATCTCGGGATCGTACAATGCATCCTTTTTGAGCTTGTTGAGCCGGGTGGTGAATGTGCGGCCGGTCATCACAGTGAACTTTTTGAGCACTTTAAGCTCTGCAATGGCGTGAGCCAGGCGTCCTTCCTCTGCGTAGGAGCTGGTCTTCTCCGGCAGCCCCTCCTCAAAACGGGGAGCTGCCGTGCAATTCAGCCAACGGGATGCCGAAGATGCGGAAAGCAATGCATGTTTTTCGGGAGGCATAGGCTACCTCCTCAGATCTGAGCGCCCAGACTTCTCAGCTCCGTGGCAAACACACCGAACTGATCCGGCTGGAGCTGGGTAACGGCCTGCACACCATACTTGGCCAGCAGGGCAAGCAGCTGCTCCATCTTGCCGGCATCCACCAAAGAAGCACCGGCGCGCGCGAGCTGTTCAAGGGAGTAAGTAGGCGCAGTGACGGGGACGGCAGGCGCAGGAGCAGGGACAGGGGCTGCCACGGTAACCACCGGCGCAGGCATGGGAGCAGGCACGGGCTCGCCGGGCGTGACCAGTTTGCCGGGAGCCACAGCATCAGCCAGCTTGCTGATCGCCGCTGCCAGATCCGGCACCTTGATTTCGATTTTGAGTTCCATCATAATTTGTTTCCTCCTTGGTTTTTATTCAGCAGATCATCAGTCATCGTCAATGAGGTCAACGGTGATCAGATTCATCTGGTCTGCCTGGATGATGATTTCAGAGACGATCTGCCGGATGGGCATGTTGATCCTGTTGCGCAGGCGGCGGATCACTTTTTCGGCCTCAGGGGTGAGGCGGACGGTACCGATGCACTCATCGGGGCAGCGGGCGGCTCTCAGAACGATGTTTTCTTTACGCATGGTTAGTTTCCTCCTTGGTTTCATTTTCACAGTCACATTTTTCTCCGGGATCCAGATGCGCCCCACAGTCGGGACATACGCGGTAATACATGGTCAAACCTCCTTGTTGGTTGTCAGCCGCTGTGCGATCTCCAGCACCGTCCGGCTGTATTCGTTGGAATAGATACCTTGGCAGAACCACATTTCCTGTGCACCTGTGGCACCGGCGTTATAAACCATCAAAGCCATCTCCGCCGTCTGGTATTGGCTCAGCAGCTCTGCCAGAAAGTCAATGCCCACGGTCACATTCTGCCAGGGGTCATACAGATCAGAGCACTCCAGCCGAGCCATGCGTTCTTGATGATGTCGGAGCTGGATCTGCATCAGTCCGTGAGAATTTCCGCTGTCACCGGTTGCAGCCGCATTGCAGCCACTCTCTTTCTCAATGACCGCCAGAACCAGCTCCGGGGGGATCCCATATTGTTCGCACAGGCGGATGATGTAATTCTGCAGATCAGCATCCAGCGGTACATCATACACAGGCACGATCTCCACCGACTGCATTTGATCGTCAGCATAGATGATCTCTGTCTCCAGCTCGATCACCGGCAATTCAGTGGCCGTCTGATCTGCGGTGACCGTGATGTATTCCGGTTCTATGGTGCCCATCTGAGTGGCCGTACTGACCTGCTGCGCCGTTTTTGCCTCCAGCATCAGATGATAGACGGTCACACACAAAAGCAGGCTCACCGTCAGCATGACGGCCCAGAACATGGCATTGATGATGGCTTCCAGTTTTTTCATAACTTCCTCCGTTGTGGTTATCCGGTCTGTTTCGCGCGGCTCATCTGCACGGAGAGCCACATCTCATGCAGAGCGCGGTTCACCTGCTGCTGCCGCAGCTTCCGTTCCTGCTCCGTGGCAGGCGGCTTGTCGATGATGTACACTCTGCTCGTCCCCTGCTTGCCGTGATCGATCTCACAGCACTCTGCAGCTGCTACAGTCTTACCGCCCAGCACTACCATGCCGCCGGGCTTTCTTGTGATCTTGGGTTTCTCCATGCATATCACCTCGTTTCATTCCTATGAGTTCACCGCTTGGCCACTTTCTCTGTCACCTGCGGCGGTGTGCCGGAGCTACCAGCTCAAGCGGGCTGCCGTCCGAGGAGATAGTCGACTGTACAGCCAAACACATCCGCCATCTTTTCCAGTGCGGACTGCGGAATGGAGCCATTCGAAATCCAGTTGTACAGGGTCTTTCTTGATACACCGAGTTCCGCTGCCAGGCCTTCGTTTGTCAGGTTTTTTCTTGCTCTTTCTGCGTCAATATTCGGATACTTCATTTCCTCACCTCCAAATACTCATTTTGGGTACTGTCTGGATTATATACCCGTATTGAGTATTTTTCAAGCAAAATAATACCCGAATTGGGCAACACCTTTTTGTGTAAAACGCCCAATTCGGGTATGTCAGATTGACAATTTACCCATTTTGTGCAATACTATTTGCGGGGTGATTTCCATGAATAGAATTAAGGAGCTTAGAGAAGCAAAAGGTCTCAACATGAAAGAAGCTGCTGCGCTTCTCAAAATGCCGTATACCACTTATGTGAATTATGAAAAAGGACTGCGTGAGCCCACATCTGAGGTTCTCATTCTCATTGCGGATTTTTTTGACACATCCGTTGACTATCTGATAGGCAGAAACGCTCCCACTTTTGATAATGTCAGCAACATCCTCCCGCTGCCCGAAAACAGGTCTTACCCTCTCGTCGGTACCATCGCTTGTGGTGAGCCGATCCTGGCTGAGGAGAATATCACCGAATATATCCAATTCCCCGGTGACATCAATGCTGACTTCTGCCTCCGCTGTCGGGGTGACAGCATGATCAATGCCCGGATCCATGATGGGGACATCGTTTTTATCCGCAAGCAGGAGAGTGTGGAAATCGGCGAAATTGCTGCAGTCCGCGTCGGTGACGAGGCTACTTTGAAAAAGGTCTATTTTGTCCCCGGCTCTGATCGCATTATCCTCCGAGCCTGCAATCCTCTTTTCCCAGACATGGAATTCGAGGGTGAAGCTCTTGATGATATGCAGATTCTCGGCAAGGCCGTGGCCTTTGTCAGTTCTGTACAATAATTATTTTTAAAAAAGAAAGGAATTTCCAGTATGGTTATATTTCTTATTCTTACTATCGTATTTTTTGTTCTTTGGTTAAAATCAAACAAAGCCAGAAAAAATGAACACTCGATGCGCGTGAATTTGGAAGAGAAGCTCATTGAAGTATGTAAGCGCAACGATGAGCTCCAGCAACAGAACAGGTCTTTGGTAGATGACAATACCGCAAAGGACGCAAGAATTTCTGATCTTTCAAAATACCAGCAAGTCCTCGATGCCGAAGCTGAGGCAAGAACTATCCTGTCCAACGCCACCGAAGAAGCTCACCAAGTCCGCACCCAAGCCAAAGATGCTGCCGCAAAGCTCACAACTCGTGCGCAACAAGAACTTGATGCAGCACTGCAAGAATCTGCCCGAATTCGCGCCGTGGCCGAAGAAAATGCCAAGGAGATTGCCGGCGAAGCATATCAAATTGCCGACAAAGCAAAGGAGTATTCCGAAACTGCCGCCGCTATGAAGAATATTATTGATGGGTACGGCGATCAGTATCTTAAACCCACCTATTCTTTGCTCGATGATCTCGCTGAAGACTTCGGATATACTGAAGCTGGACAAATGTTGAAACAAGCAAGAGATACCTCCGCCAAAATTGTCAAGACCGGTCGTGCGGCGACTTGTGACTATGTGGAAACCTCCAGACGAACGACTGCCATTGCGTTTGTTGTTGATGCATTCAACGGCAAGGTAGATTCCATTCTTTCTAAAACTAAGAAAGACAACTACGGAACTCTTGAGCAGAAGATCAAAGATGCATTCACCTTGGTAAACCACAACGGTATTGCTTTCCGTAATGCCGTCATAACGCCTGAGTACCTCTCTGCCCGTCTCGAAGAATTAAAATGGGCAGTTGTTGTATCTGAGCTTAAAGCACAAGCGCAGGAAGAGCAGCGCCGCATCAGAGAACAAATGCGCGAAGAAGAAAAGGCTCGGCGCGAATATGAGAAGGCTATGAAGGACGCTGCCAAGGAAGAAGAGATGCTCCGCAAGGCTATGGAAAAGGCACAAAAGGAAATCGAAAATGCTAATGAAGCCAACCGTGCCGAATACGAAGCAAAACTTGCTGATCTGCAGAAGCAGCTGCAGGAAGCTGAAGAACGAGGCCAGAGAGCCATGTCTATGGCTCAGCAGACCCGCCACGGCAATGTTTATGTCATTTCCAATATTGGTTCTTTCGGTGAGAATGTGTATAAGGTCGGTATGACCCGCCGTCTTGATCCTCTGGACCGTGTGAAAGAGCTGGGTGATGCCTCTGTTCCCTTCCCCTTTGATGTTCATGCCATTATCGAGAGCGATGATGCTCCTGCATTGGAGACCGCTCTGCACAAAGCACTCTCTATCATGCAGGTCAACAAGGTTAACACCAAGAAAGAGTTCTTCCGTGTCCCGCTGTCTGACATCAAGGCACTGGTCGAACATCACGGTCTTGAAACCAACTGGACGATGGCTGCGGCAGCCGCCGAGTATCGTGAGACCTTGGCAATCGAGGAAACATTAAAGAGTGATCCCGATGCTTTGCATCGTTGGGAAGAATACAACAGCAGCGTTTCCAAGAGCGCACTTGAAGTTCCTGTATAAAACAAAAAAGCGCCGCCCCGGTGCTGCAACACCGAGGCGGCAATAGACAATCCCAACACTACTATATCAAGGGGGTCAGTCTACCTTTTTATGGTAGCACATCCAGTTTGAAATTGCAAATACTGTTTATTCAACTCGAAAGGACGCGATACTATGCGCACCTATGCTGCCTACCTGCGTAAATCACGGGCCGATGCCGACAAGACCATAGAGGAGGTTTTGGCATCCCACCGGCATGATCTCCTCAAACTGGCCCGCTCCATGGATGTGGGCATCGTAGACTGGTATGAGGAAGTCGTGTCCGGTGAATCCATCTCCGGCCGGCCGCAGGTGCAGGCCCTGCTTGACGCCGTTGGCGATGGTCAATATCATGCCGTTTTCTGTATGGACATTGATCGTCTCGGCCGCGGCGATATGATGGATCAAGGTCTGATCCTAAACACTTTCCGGCGCTCGGAGACAAAAATCATCACACCGCAGAAGACATATGACCTCATGGATGAGATCGATGAGACCATGACCGAGATCCAGGCGCTCTTTGCCCGGCAGGAGTATAAGCAGATCCGCAAGCGCCTGCGCCGAGGAACCATCGCTTGCCTGGAAGCCGGCGGCTATGTGGCCAACGCCCCCTATGGGTATGAATCGTGTCGGATCAACAAAAAGCCATCTCTCCGAATCGTGCCGGAAGAAGCAGAATTTGTGAAGCTGGCCTTTGATCGGTACAACGCCGGCGTCGGTGCTTCCAATATCGCAAACGAACTGAATGCCCTTGGATCCATCCCACGGCGAAACACCCAATGGAACAAGAATTCCGTCCGCTATCTGCTGCGCAATCCTGTGTACACCGGCAAGACCGTATTCAACCGCAACCGTCATGTGAAAAAGGGATCCCATGGATCTGACCGCAACATCACCAGAGCAAATCCGCAGGACAAATGGCTTGTGGCTGAGGGGCTCCACGATGCGATCATATCCCAGGAAACTTTTGATCTGGCACAGTCTGTCCGGCAAAACAGATATGTTCCTCCAACGCAGGACGGCACCGTACACAATCAGTTTGCAGGGGTGTTCCGCTGCTCTGTCTGCGGCAAGAATATGCAGACCTTATCCGCTGTTAAAGACGGTCCTTATCTGGCTTGTCAAACGGTAGGCTGCTGCGCCATGGCCAAGACCAAGTATGTGGAAGAAGCCCTGCTGGATGCGCTGGAGAAAAAACTGAATGCCCTTCTCTATGAGCCGGTCGATGACCGCCGGGAGGAGCTGGCCGGCCTCGAGCGCACCATCTCTGTATTGGAGACCGAGCTGGACAAAAACAGCATCCGCAGAACGAAGCTGTATGATCTTCTGGAGGACGGCATCTATGACAGAGCCACATTTCTGGATCGCATGGAAAAGAACACCATCGAGGAGCAAAACATCAAAACCCGACTGGGCAATGCCCGATCCAGATTGGCGTCTTTGGAGCAGCTCAGCCCGGACAATTTGAGAGCTGCCATAGAGACAGCCCTCTCCCTCTGGCCCGAATCGGATCCCGCCAGCAGGAACACTTTATTGAAATCAATCCTTGACACCTGCGAGTATTCCAAGGCCAAAAAGACCAAACCCCGGGACTTCACCCTGTACCTAAACTTCAAATCATTATAAGAAAAACCCTCTAAGGTTGTTAGTGTTGTGACAAGGACTGCATCGAAGACCTGCGTGTGTACTTAACCAGAGAATCCCAAGCCATTCTCGACCGCTGCGCTTCTGCCCGCGCACGGTGCATCGAACTGATCCACACCGATATTCAGGTGGATGCCGTTCCTTACAACAACGGTTTCTACACGCTGGACATCACCTTCTATTACCGCGTGGTGGCAGATGCCACCGTAGGCAACAACAACCGTCCCGTAGCCGTTTACGGTCTTGCCGTATTCTCCAAGCGCGCCCTGCTCTTCGGCGGCGAAGGCAACGCCAAGGTCTTTACCAGCAAGTCCTGCGCCTGCAAGCGTCAGAACTGCTCCATGCCCCATGCGGTGGTGGAAGTGGTCGATCCCATGATTCTGGCCTCCAACACCGTGGATGCCTGCAACTGCTGCTGCAACTGCCCCGATCTGCCGGATCTGCCCGAATGTGTCAGCTGCTGGTTCGATGATGAACTGGTGCTCTCCGGCGAATGCAGACGGCTGCTCATCACCATCGGTCAGTTCTCCATCGTCCGTTTGGAACGGGACACCCAGCTGCTGATCCCCTGCTTTGACTACTGCGTACCTACCAAAGTCTGCAGCGAGACCGGCAATGTGGGCGGCACCGAAAGCCCCTGCGACATCTTCGGACGGATCGACTTCCCCGTGGATGCCTTCTTCCCCGGCCGCAATGAACCCTGCATTTCCCCCTGCGACAGCTGCACCGGCTGCGCCGCAGGCTACAAAACGACAAACAGCTGATTTACGACCCCACTCCGCAACGGAGTGGGGTTGATTCTCGCTCAAAATCGTGTATAATAATTGTAACTATGCTTAGGAAGGAGGGGTCTGTGTGTATCAGGCTCTTTATCGGAAATACAGACCCCAGACCTTTGACGATGTGGTGGGTCAGAATTCGGTCACCCAGACCCTCAAGACCCAGCTCCGCACCGGCAAGCTGAGCCACGCCTATCTTTTCACCGGCACCAGAGGCACCGGCAAGACCTCCTGCGCCAAGATCATGGCAAAGGCTGTCAACTGTCTGGATCTGCAGGACGGAAATCCCTGCAACCGGTGTGCCGCCTGCAAGGCCATCGATTCCGGCTCCTGCATGGATGTACTGGAGATCGATGCTGCTTCCAACAACGGTGTGGATCAGGTTCGTGCCCTCCGGGATGATGCGGTCTATACCCCCTCGGAGGTTCGCCGCCGCGTTTACATCATCGACGAAGTTCACATGCTCTCCATGGCGGCTTTCAATGCCCTTCTGAAGATCATTGAAGAGCCCCCGGAGCATCTGATTTTTATTCTGGCGACCACGGAGCTTCACAAAGTTCCTGCCACCATTCTCTCCCGGTGCCAGCGGTTTTCTTTCCGCCGGCTGCTGCAGGAGGATATCGCCTCCCGGCTCAACTATATTGCCTATCAGGAAGGCATCGATCTGGAACCGGAAGCCTGCCGCCTGCTGGCAAGACTGGCGGACGGTGCCCTCCGTGACGGTGCCAGCCTTTTGGATCAGTGCGCTTCCGCCACTGCCGGGACTGTCAATGCCGAGCTGGTATACAGCGCTTTGGGTCTGGCAGGTGAAAAGCGGACGGCACAGCTGATGCAGGCAGTTGCCAATCACGATGCAGCGACCGCTTTGGAGCTGTTCTCCTCCCTCTACGCAGGCGGCAAGGACATTGCCGCCATGCTGGACGAGCTGACAGCACTGAGCCGTGACCTGCTAATTCTCAAAACGGCACCCAAAAGCGGCATGACCATGCTCTCCGGTGTGGTCACAGACAAGGAAGCCGCTTCCCTGTTCGATCAGTTCACCCCGGCAGAGCTGCTGCGAATCACCTCCGTGCTGCAGGACACCCTTTCCGGATTCAACAAGAGCGCCAACCGCCGTGTGGATGCAGAGCTTTGTATTCTGCGGCTCTGCGATCCCGGTCTGGATCTGGACGCCAAGAGCATCAATGCCAGACTGAGCCGACTGGAAGATAAAATTGCCACAGGCAATTTCTCCGTGGCAGTCAAAGCACCTGTGCAGAAAGAGGACGATGACCGTCCTCCCATGCCCGACGATGACGATGCGCCACCCATCCCTATGGAGGATCTGCCTCCCGTGCCTCCCAGAACGGCAGAGGCACCCACTGGCTTCTGGCCGGACTTCGCTGAAAAGCTGAAAGCCAGAATCCCCAACCGAGTCAAGGGCTTTATCCCCGGTACGGTACAGCCGGTCATCGAAGGCAGTGTGCTGACGCTGGCTGCCGAAGGCGGCTTCGTCAAGAAAATGCTGGATGTGCCGGAAGTGCTGGAACCGGCGGCAGAAATCGCTTCTGCCATGCTGGGCAAGCCCATGCGGGTCCGCTGTGCGGAAAAGAACAAACTGTCGCCCTCCGGCGGCAAAGACCTGATGAATGAACTGGTCAAATTCGGTCAGAACCACGAAAATATTATTTCTATCAAAGAATAAAAGGAGATCACGATTATGGCAAAAGGCGGTTACCGCGGCGGTATGCCCATGGGCGGTATGAACATGAATATGGTCAAGCAGGCACAGAAAATGCAGCAGCAGATGCTGCAGATGCAGCAGGAAATGGAGACCAAGGAATATGAAGCCACTGCCGGCGGCGGTATGGTCACTGCTGCGGTCAACGGCAAGCATGAGCTGATGCGTCTGGAAATTCAGCCCGATGCAGTCGATCCCGAAGATGTGGAAATGCTGCAGGATATGGTCATCGCCGCTGTCAACGAAGCCATGCGCAAGGCCGAGGCCGAAGCCGCTGCTTCCATGAGCAAGCTCACCGGCGGTCTGAACCTGGGCGGTCTGTTCTGATATGCGGTACTTCCCTGCCGCTTTGGAGCGGCTGACCGAACAGTTTGCCCGTCTGCCGGGCATCGGCGGCAAGACCGCACAGCGATTGGCTTTCCATGTACTGAGTTTGCCCCAGGAAGATGCGGAGAACTTCGCACAGGCTATTTTGGAGGCCAGAGCCAATGTCCACACCTGCCCCGTGTGCCAGAACCTCACGGATCTGGAAGTCTGTCCCATCTGCAACAATGCCGAACGGGATCAGAGTCTTATCTGCGTGGTGGCAGAGCCAAGAGACCTGATCGCCATGGAGCGGAGCCGGGAATACCGGGGTGTGTATCACGTGCTGCACGGTGTTATCTCCCCTCTCAATCACATCGGTCCCGACAGTCTGAAGATCCGGGAACTGCTGGACAGAGTTGCCAAAGGCAACGTCCGGGAGATCATCATGGCTACCAATCCCGACACCGAAGGCGAAGCCACAGCTATGTACTTAAGCCGGCTGCTGCGGCCTTTGGAAGTGAAAGTCACCAGACTGGCCTACGGCATCCCCGTTGGCAGCCAGCTGGAATATGCCGACGAAGTGACCCTGCTCCGGGCACTGGAAGGCAGAAGAGAGATGTAAAAAATCCTCCCTTTACAGGGAGGATTTTTTTGATGATGTTTGAACGGTCTCTCCCCCAGTCAGCTTCGCTGACAGCCCCCTCGTCAGAGGGGGCCTTTTGAGATGCATACGTTACATAAGAGACTCGAACATTTCCATGTACTTGAGGGCCGGTTCGTTCCAGCTGACATCGATCTGCATATCCCGTTTGGCCAGTTCGTTCCAGGCTTTGCGGTTGTTATAATACAGTTCCATGGAGCGCAGGATGGCACCCATGAAGTCCTCACCGTTATAGCTCTGGAAGGTGAAGCCTCTGCCTTCGCCGGTGGTCTCGTCATAGGGCAGGACCGTATCCTTCAGACCGCCGGTGGCATGGACCACGGGAATGGTGCCGAAGTGCATGGCGAACAGCTGGCTCAGGCCGCAGGGTTCACTGCGGGAGGGCATCAGATAGGCATCGGCACCGGCATAAACCCGGTCTGCCAGTTTGGGATCGAAGGCAAGTTTGACTGCCATCTTTTGGGGATACTGACCTGCCATGGAGGACAGGGCATTTTCATACTGGGCTTCGCCCGTACCGACGATGACCACCTGCACATCTTCCTTCAGCAGTTCCTGACAGATATAGCACAGGATATCGATACCCTTATGACCTGCCAGACGGGAGACCATGGCATAGAGAGGCACCTTGGGGTTCACCGGCAGACCCATTTCTTTCTGGAGGGCAGCCTTATTTTCTGCCTTCATTTCCACCATGTTCTCCACGGTGAAGTTTTTGGCGATATTGCCGTTGGTGGCAGGGTCAAAGACGGTGGTATCGATGCCGTTGGTAATGCCGAAGAACCGGTCTGCACGGATGCGCAGGATATCGGACATGCCATGGGAGAAATAGGGATACTGCAGCTCCTGGGCATAGGTCTGAGAGACGGTGGACACCGCATCGGCGGTGACGATACCGGCCTTCATGAAGTTGATGGCATCGCCAAAGCGGAGGGTCTGCACCCAATGCTCCGGCAGGCCAAGGACATCGCCGTTGAAGTCCATGGCTGCCCAACCCTGATACTCGATATTATGGATCGTAAAGACAGTTTTGGTGTTGGCAAACTGTCCTGCAAAGGCGCTGTGCATCAGCACAGGCACCAGAGCTGTCTGCCAGTCGTTGCATTGCAGCACATCGGGCTTATAGCCCAGATAGCTCATGCAGGCCAGAACCGCTTTGGAGAAATAGGCAAAGCGCTCGCCGTCATCCATATAGCCATAGGCAGCATCCCGGTTGAAATACTGCTCATTGTCGATGAAGTAGATCTGCAGCTTCTTTTTCTTGGATTTCAGACGGAACAGACCCACATGGCACTGGCGCCAGGACAGATCCACATTGAAGCTGGTGACAAATTCGCAGTCATACTGACCGCCGTATTTGATCTTCCCATAGTAGGGCAGGAAGAGACAAACCGTGTTGCCGGGGAGTTTGCTGAGAGCCTCAGGTAATGCCTGCATCACATCGCCAAGGCCGCCGGTCTTGATGAAGGGAGCAGCTTCGGAGGCTGCAATTGCGATTTTCATACGGTAACGCCCTTTCTGATAACTAGCGGCTGCTCGGGAGAACCCAGCAGCTTTGTGCCGGATTTGACGGTGACATTTTTATCCAGAATGGCATACTG
>JAZNLL010000039.1:0-42576 GCA_045579045.1 Candidatus Avilachnospira sp. | reverse complement strand
AAGGCAATGTGCAGAACATCCAGGCCAGCGTTGTCTGCTATCTGAAGAGAGGTCTTGCAGGTTCTACCAATGTCAAGCAGCTCAATATGTTCAGATCTATGTACTACTACAACCAGGTTGCTAACAGCTTCTTTGGTCTGTAATGGAAGCAAAAATTGACTAAGCTCAACTAATCGCAAACTGAGCCGGGTGCTTTTGCACCCGGCTCTTTTATATGCAGAAAATCACGTGAGAGGAAAGTGTAGCACGATGAATTTGCAGAAAGAATACAAGGTTGCGGTTTGGATTTCGTAGTAGAAAGTTTTGACATAATGGATATTTTGTAGATGCAAATGAAAACAAAAAAGCTTAAACAAGTATATAAAATGTTGGTTGCAAGAACAAAACCAGAAGCAATTAATATGTGTAATTTTTTTGCCTTTTGCAGGTAGGCGAAGATAATTTTTTCTTCTGAAAAAGAATGTGGATATTATTTTGCGGATGTGCTATAATACAATGAATCAAAATGGGTATTTTATGCAGACCCGGCATTTTTTGATAAAAAACGCATATCCGGAGGTGTTTGCAATGGCAAGAAAACAGCGTCAGAAGAAGCCCCGTTCCGGTTGGAATTGGGCAGGTAAAATCTTCGGCACATTGGTGCTGGTGGGTTTTATGGCTTTGCTGATCTTTGCCTGCATCTTTGCAGTATATATTAAAACCGATCTGTCCGAACAGGTGGATTTTTCGGTAGAGGGCTTTGCCCTTGACCAGACTTCCGTGATCTATTATCAGGATCGTGAAACCGGTCAATGGCAGGAACTGCGGAAGCTCTATGAAAAGGAAAACCGCGTCTGGGTCGGTCTGGAGGATATTCCCCTGAACCTGAAAAATGCCTGCATTGCCATCGAAGACAGACGTTTTGAGGAGCATCAGGGTGTGGACTGGCTCCGTACGATCCGTGCCAGCCTCAATATGTTTTCCGGCAATAAGATCTACGGTGCGTCAACCATCACCCAGCAGCTGATCAAAAACCTGACCCACGAAGATGAAGTCACCGTCCGACGGAAGTTGGTGGAGATATTCCGTGCATTGGAATTTGAAAAGAAATACTCCAAGGATGATATTCTGGAATGGTATCTGAATATCATCCCTCTGGGTCAGCGGTGCTACGGTGTGCAGGCTGCTGCCATGGTCTACTTCGGTAAAAACGTGGAAGACCTGACGCTGGCAGAATGCGCCTCCCTCATCGGTATCACCAATAACCCCTCCATGTATGATCCCTATCTCAATCAAACAGCCAATAAAGAGCGGCAGGTGGATATTCTCTACACTATGCAGGAGCAGGGCTATATCACCGAAAGCCAGTATGAGCAGGCGAAAAACGAAGAACTGGTCTTTGTGAACAAGTCTGCGGAGAATGCGACCTCTGACTACTTCTCCTATTTCGAAGATCAGGTCATCAACGAAGTAGTCTATGACCTCATGGAAAAGACCGGTTATGAGTACGGCGTGACCCTGCGTATGCTCCAGACCGGCGGTTATAAGATCTATTGCACCATCGATCCCGAAGTACAGGCTGAAGTGGATGCAGTTTATGAAGACCTGTCCAACCTGCCGGAAACCGCCAGCAGCCAGCAGCTTCAGTCTGCCATCGTCATCACGGATAATGAGACCGGTGATATCGTGGCCATGGCCGGCGGTGTCGGTGAGAAGAAGGGCAGTCTGCTCCAGAACAGAGCCACTCAGAGCTACTTCCAGCCCGGCTCCATTCTGAAGCCCATCTCTGTCTATGCCCCTGCGCTGGAAATGGGACTGATCAATCCTGCAACCGTCTTCGACGATACCCCCCATCAGTTTACGGAGTTCGCCTCCTGGCCTCAGAACATGGACAGAACCTACAGAGGTCTTGTCTCTGTCCGGGAAGCAGTGGGTCAGTCTCTGAACACCGTTGCCGTAAAGCTGGTAGCAGAAATGACACCGCAGGTCAGCTTTGACTTTGCAAAGAACAACATGAAGCTGAACAGTCTGGTGGAAGAACGCATCACCTCCAGCGGCACCGTGGTGACCGATGTGGGTCTTGCACCTCTGGCATTGGGTGCCCTCAACGGCGGCGGTGTGACCGTCAAAAACATGACACAGGCTTATACGGCCTTCCCCAACAACGGTCTTCTCCGGGAAGCCAGAACCTACACCAGAGTCCTCGATGCCGAGGGCAGAGTGGTTCTCGATAATACACAGGATCAATCTGTGGCCATGTCCGGTAAGACCGCATGGTATTCCACGGATATGATGATGGATGTGGTGAAGGAAGGTACCGGTACCGGTGCCCAGCTGGGCAAGATGGCTGTGGCCGGCAAGACCGGCACTACCGATGGCGATAAGGATCGCTGGTTTGCCGGTTATACGCCCTACTATACGGCTGTGGTCTGGTGCGGCTATGACTATCCCGAAGAGATGATTCTCACAGACAGCACCGCCAATCCGGCTGTGACCCTCTGGCAGAAGGTCATGAGCAGACTGCACAAGGGTCTGACACCTGTCGAGTTTGAACGTCCCACAGATGTGGTAACAGCCAGCTACTGCCGTGACAGCGGCTTACTCGCAACGGAAGCCTGTCGGGAAGATGTCCGCGGAGACCGCACGGTTTCCGGAGACCTGAGTCTGGATGATGTGCCCACCGAGTACTGTGACTGCCATGTGATGGCAGAACTCTGCGGCGATCATATTGCCAATGAATTCTGTGCCAAGGCACCGGGCAACAAATTGAAAGAAGTCGGTCTCATTGAAGTGGACCGTGTATTCCCCATTTCCGGTATTGTGGTTCTGGATCAGTCCTATGTGGCGGATTCCGGCACTGTGGAACCCGGTTGGTATACAGCCGCCACACCGGAAGTGGATCCCATCAGTCTCCCTTGCTATGTCCATGTGGAAGAAAAGGAGCCTGAAGAGGAAGAAGAAAATACAGAAGAAAATACAGAAGAAAGCAGCGAAGACTGGGGCGAGTGGATCGAAGAATGATCGCCCTGTTAAGAACGGAGTATCAATATGTGGATTGCTGATAAATGGAGAGACTACGAGGTCATCGATACCTCTGACGGAGAAAAACTGGAACGTTGGGGCAAGTATACTCTGGTGCGTCCCGACCCGCAGGTCATCTGGAATACCCCCAAGCAAGACCGCCGCTGGCGGAACTTTGACGGTCGCTATTCCAGAAGCAACACCGGCGGAGGCAAGTGGTCTGAGCACAAACTGCCGGAGCGCTGGCAGGTGAAGTACGGCCCTCTGGTGTTCAATGTAAAGCCCATGAACTTCAAGCATACGGGTGTGTTTCCGGAGCAGGCAGTCAACTGGGATTTCTCCATGGAGCAGATCAAAAATGCAGGCCGCCATGTGAATGTGCTGAACCTGTTCGCCTATACGGGCGGTGCCACCCTGGCAGCGGCTGCTGCCGGTGCATCCGTCTGCCATGTGGATGCAGCTAAAGGTATGGTGGCATGGGCAAGAGAGAATGCCAAGTCCTCCGGTCTGGAGGAAGCTCCCATCCGCTGGATCATCGATGACTGTGCCAAGTTTGTGGAGCGGGAGATCAAGCGGGGACGCCGTTACGATGCCATCATCATGGATCCTCCTTCCTATGGCAGAGGCCCTTCCGGTGAGATCTGGAAGCTGGAAAAGGATCTGTATCCCTTCCTGGAACTGGTGACCGGAGTCCTGTCCGATGACCCTCTGTTCGTCATCATCAACTCCTATACGACCGGTCTGGCTCCTTCTGTTCTGGGCTACATGATGGATACCCTCATCACAAAGAAACACGGTGGACATACGGAATGTCAGGAACTTGGCCTGCCGGTGAGCAATACCGGTCTGACGCTGCCCTGCGGCAGCACCGGCCGTTGGTTCAAATAAAGGATAAACTATGGACAAGCAAGCATTGATTGCCGAAGATCTGACCTACGCCTATCCCGGTTCAGAGGAAAGCGAACCCATTCAGGTCTTTGAGCATCTGAATTTGAAAATTGAACAGGGCAGTTTTGTGGCGGTATTGGGTCACAACGGCTGCGGAAAGTCCACTCTTGCCAAGCATTTCAATGCGATCTTGCTGCCTTCCGGCGGCAGTGTCCATGTCTTTGGCATGGATACCCGGCAGGAAGAACTGCTGATGCAGATTCGCCAGCAGGTGGGTATGGTGTTCCAGAACCCGGATAACCAGATCGTCTCCAACGTGGTGGAGGAGGATGTGGCATTTGCACCGGAAAATCTGGGCATTGAACCGGCAGAGATTCGTCGCCGGGTAGATGAGGCTTTGAAGGAAGTGGATATGTACCGCTATCGGGATCATGCCCCTCATCTGCTTTCCGGTGGACAAAAGCAGCGGATCGCCATTGCCGGTGTCATGGCCATGCGCCCCAACTGTATTGTGCTGGATGAACCAACTGCCATGCTGGATCCTCAGGGCAGAAGGGAAGTGCTTCAGGCCATTTCCCGACTGAATAAGGAGCACAATATGACGGTGGTGCTCATCACCCATCACATGCCGGAGGCTGTTCTGGCAGACCGGGTCATCGTCATGTCCGAAGGTACCGTCATCACCGACGGCACACCGAAGGAAGTGTTCACACAGGTGGAACTGCTCCGATCTGTCGGTTTGACGGTGCCGGAGACCACCCAACTTCTCTATGAACTGAACAAGGAAGGTTTTGATCTTCCTCTTGATGCACTTTCTGTGGAAGAGTGCGCGCGGGTACTGCAGGAAGCGTTTGTGCAGATCCGACCCTGATTTCGGAGGAATGGGACATTGAACCCTATTTTACAGACAAAGAATTTAACGCACACGTATGGAGTCGGTACGCCCTTCCAGCGTGATGCCATTTATAATGTGAATCTGGAAGTCTATCCCGGTGAGTTTGTAGGCATCATCGGCCACACCGGTTCGGGAAAATCTACCATGATTCAGCATTTGAACGGACTTTTGAAGCCGACTTCCGGTGAAATTCTGCTTCACGGCAGAAGCATCTGGGAGGATAAGAAGTATACCAGACAGGCTCGATTTTCTGTGGGACTGGTATTCCAGTACCCGGAATATCAGCTCTTTGAAGAAACGGTTTATAAGGACATTGCCTTTGGTCCCAAAAATATGGGACTTTCTGCAAAGGAAATTGATGAGCGTGTCCGCCGTGCTGCCGGTTTTGTCGGTTTTCCGGAGGAAAATCTAGAGAAATCGCCTTTTGAACTTTCCGGCGGACAGAAACGCCGTGCCGCCATTGCCGGTGTTATTGCCATGGAACCGGAAGTGCTGATCCTCGACGAACCCACTGCCGGTCTGGATCCTGTGGGCCGGGAAGAGATTTTGGAGAACATCCGTGCCTATCAGGCTGCTAAGAACGCAACTGTCATCATGGTCAGCCACAGCATGGAAGAGATCGCCTCCAATGTGGATCGGCTGATCGTTATGAATGACGGTACCGTTGCCATGACGGGTACACCCCGGGAGATCTTTGCCCATGGTTCGGAACTGACTGCCATGGGTCTGGATGTGCCTCAGATCACTCAGGTATTCCTGCGCCTGCGGGCCATGGGTCTGCCGGTGGATACCTCTGTTTATACGGTGGAACAGGCAAAGGAACTGCTCCTTTCTTGGAAGGGAGGCGCATCCCGTGCTTAAAGATATCACCCTCGGTCAGTTTTTCCCCGGTGATACGGTCATTCACCGTCTGGATCCCAGAACAAAGCTGATTATGGTCATCGTCTATATCGTTACCCTGTTCAGTGCCGAAAAATTTCTGACTTACGGAATTGTTCTGGCTTTTCTGGCAGCGGTCATTATCCTGTCAAAAATCCAGCTGAAAACCATTTTGAAAAGTTTGAAGCCTCTGCTGTTTATCATTGTACTGACGGCTGTTTTGAATTTGTTTTACACCCCCGGTGAAGAACTGGTTTCCTTCTGGATCTTTACGATCACAAAAGAAGGCATCCTCAGTGCTGTATTTATGGCACTGCGTATCACCATGCTGATTGCCGGAACTTTTATGTTAACCTATACCACATCGCCCATCGCACTGACGGACGGTTTGGAGCAGCTTCTGAATCCCTTGAAAAAGATCAAGGTACCTGTTCACGAGCTGGCGATGATGATGTGTATTGCCCTTCGGTTTATTCCCACATTGATTGAAGAAACCGATAAGATCATGAGTGCCCAGAAGGCAAGAGGTGCCGATTTTGAAACCGGTAGCCTTCTTTCCCGGGCCAAAGCCCTGATCCCTATTTTGGTGCCGCTGTTTATCAGCTCTTTCCGCAGAGCCGATGAACTGGCGGTCGCCATGGAATGTCGCTGCTATCATGGCGGTGACGGCCGCACCAGAATGAAGCAGCTGCGCTATGCAAGAAGGGATGCCGTTGCTCTGATTATCGGTCTGGCTACCATGGCTGCTGTGATTATTCTGGGCAGAATGGGTCTGTAATGGAGGAAAACCATGCGTAATATCGCTCTGTTTTTAACCTATGAGGGCACAGCCTATCATGGGTGGCAGGTTCAGAAACGGGATGTTTCTGTGGGTCAGACCATGGAAGAGGCGGCTGCCAGGATTGTTGGTCACCCTGTGAAGATGACCGGCTGCGGCAGAACCGATGCAGGTGTCCATGCCCGTCGGTATGTTGCCAATTTCCGCACATCCTCCACCATTCCGGTGGATCGGCTGCCCTATGCCATGAACACCCATTTGCCGGAGGATATTGTGGTCACCGGTGCCATGGAAGTCCATGATGATTTCAATGCCATTGGCTCCTGTGTCAGAAAGGAATATACCTATCTGATTTATAACTCCCGTATCCGAGATCCGTTTTATGTTAACCGAGCATGGTTCTATCCCAAGCATTTGGATGAAAAGATCATGCAGCAGGCAGCAGATCAGTTTGTAGGCACCCATGACTTTGCGGCTGTGCGGTCTGTGGGTACGGATGTGAAATCCACAGTACGGACGGTCTATTACTACAATGTGGAACGGGAAGGCGATTTGATTCGTCTGAAAGTTTGCGCCAACGGTTTTTTGTATAACATGGCCCGTGCCATGGCAGGAACTGTGGTCTATGCCGCAGAAGGGAAGATCAGGCCGGAAGAGATCGGTGCGCTGCTGGAATCCGGCAACCGCACGGCTGCCGGCCCTACGGTTCCTCCCGGTGGTTTGTACATGACGAAGCTCTGGTACGATGATGGGAAGGTGTCATTCCATGTGGAATAAACTGAAAATCGTAAAGATGCCCAAAGAAAAATCCATTTGGAAGAAGATCATTGCCATGGTTCTGGTGGCATTGGTTGTTTGCGGTGTTGTGGCACTGATTCTCTTCTGGGATGAGCTGCACATGGATGCAAGGCTTCTGCGGCTGAAATACTGGCGAGCCGGCAGCGATGGTGAATACGGCACTTTCAGCTTTGACGCCCATAACAGTAACTGTTATGCCAATTTTGAAGACGGTCTTGCGGTGGCTTCTGTCGGCGGTTTGAGCACTTATTCGGAAGACGGCAATGTGATCTTTGTATCCCAGAGCCAGCTGTCCCTGCCTCAGATCAAAGCTGCAGGCAAGATGGTCATGGCCCATGATGTTGGCGGCAACGCTCTGCTGGCTGTTCACAAGAGTAGCGGTGAGGTTCTGCGTGTCAGCACGGAGAAGGCCGTTCTGGATGCGGATCTTTCCTCTGACGGAGATATCTGCTATCTCTCTTCCGAAGGCGGCTACAAGTCTGTTCTGACGGTCTATAATGAAAAGCAGGAACTGGTCTACCGTTGGCTTTCCACCAGTACCTATATGCCTGTATGTGCTATTTCTCCGAAAGGGAACGAAATGGCGACCATTGGTCTGGATCAAAAGGACGGAAACTTTGCAAGCACTTTAAATCTTTTCCGTACAGATGTAGATCAAATCGTCCATACCGTACAGCTGGGCAGCGATCTGATTTATGATCTGATGTATTTGGACGGGGACACCATTTGCGCTGTCGGTGAAAGTGGAGTGACTTATCTGAATGCTCAGGGAGAGGTGCAGCAGACCTATTCCTATGAAGGAAAATATCTGAAGGATTACGACGATGGCGGCAACGGATTTTTGGCGTTGTCCTTGAATACGTATAGAGCAGGCAACCGCTATTCTCTGGTGGTCATGGATGATACGATGGAAGAACCGGTGTCTGTTTATGTAGGACAGGAAATTCTGGATCTGTCCGCAGCCGGTAAGTATATCGCGGTCCTGACCTCCAAAGGTCTGACGGTCTATGACCGAAATCTTGCGATTTGTTCCCAGACCCAGAACATCGGTGCCGCCACATCGGTGCTGATGCGTCCCGACGGTACGGCGCTGCTCCTTGGCGGCGGTTCGGGCCACCTCTATGTTCCTTGAATAATTTGGCGGTAGGCACGGCTTTGCAAGTGTGCTATACTGCTTGTACCCTGTATAAAAGGAGAATTGTTTGATGCAACCTACCTTGTGTTCCAAGTGTAAGAAAAATGTGGCAGTGATTTTTGTCACTAAAATAGAAAACGGTAAGACCCTGTCTGAAGGTCTGTGTCTCAAGTGTGCCAAGGATATGGGATTGAAGCCTGTGGAGGATATGATCAGCAGGATGGGTCTGTCCGAAGAGGAACTGGAAGGTCTGTCCAATGAAATGATGGATGCATTCCAGGGTGTCGAAGGGCTGATGGCCATGGATCCGTCTCAGAATGACGGTGAGGACGAGGAAGAAATGGACAGCCAGACGGCGACCTTCCCGTTCCTTAACAAGCTCTTTGGCAACCGTCAGGATGAGAATCTGCCTGCGCCCAATCCGCCTCAGGAAGGGGAGAAGCAGGAAAAGCATGACCGTAATAAGAACAACAAAAAGCGGAAATTCCTGGATACCTATTGCCTTAATCTGACCAAGAAAGCCAGAGATGGCGGACTGGATCGCATTGTGGGCAGAGATGTGGAGACGGAGCGGGTGATCCAGATTCTCAACCGCCGTCAGAAGAATAATCCCTGTCTCATTGGTGAGCCAGGTGTCGGTAAAACTGCTATCGCCGAAGGTCTTGCCCAGAGAATTGTGGCGAAGGATGTGCCCTATAAGCTACAGGATAAGGAAGTCTATTTGCTGGATCTGACGGCATTGGTGGCAGGTACTCAGTTCCGCGGTCAGTTTGAAAGCCGCATGAAGAGCCTGATCGAAGAAGTCAAAAAACTGGGCAATATCATTCTGGTTATCGACGAAGTCCACAATCTGGTAGGTGCAGGCGATGCCGAAGGCAGTATGAATGCCGCCAATATTCTCAAGCCGGCGCTTTCCCGTGGAGAGATTCAGGTCATCGGTGCGACGACCTTTAAGGAATACCGGAAGTATATCGAAAAGGATTCTGCACTGGAGCGCCGCTTCCAGCCTGTGACGGTCAATGAACCCACCATGGAGGAAGCCATCGATATCATCCGCGGCATTTCTCATTACTACGAAGAGTTCCACGGTGTGGAAGTTTCTCCCGAAATTGCCCGTCAGGCGGTAGTTCTCTCCGAGCGGTATATCACCGACCGTTTCCTGCCCGATAAGGCCATTGACCTGCTGGATGAAGCCTGTTCCGATGTGAACCTGAAGAACAAGTCCATCGGTCAGCGAATGGCACTGCAGAAAGAGCATGATGACCTGCAGCTGGAACTGCAGATGATTATGGAAGCCGAGGAGCAGGACTATGCCCGTATGGCGGAACTGCGCAGCCGGGACCTGCAGGTGGAGAAGGAACTGGCGGTTCTGAATGAAGAACCCAAGCCTGCTCTGACCATTGAGAATCTGGCTCGCATCATTGAACTGTGGACAAAAATTCCTGCCAGTAAGATCCAGGCACAGGAGTACGATCAGCTGCGTCAGTTGGAAAGCCGCCTGAAGCAGCGGATCATCGGACAGGATGAAGCCATTGCGGCTGTGGCATCTGCCATCCGCCGCAGCCGTGTGGGCATTTCTCCCAAGAAGCGTCCTGTATCCTTTATCTTCGTGGGGGCTACCGGTGTGGGCAAGACTGAATTGGTCAAGTGTCTGGCAGACGACCTGTTTGACTCTGTGGAAACGCTGATCCGTTTGGATATGTCCGAATATATGGAGAAGCATTCCGTTTCTAAGCTCATTGGTTCGCCTCCCGGCTATGTGGGTTACGACGAAGCCGGTCAGCTGACGGAGAAAATCAGACGGAAACCCTATTCTGTCATTCTCTTTGACGAAATGGAAAAGGCCCATCCCGATGTGCTGAACATCCTGCTGCAGATTTTGGATGACGGACGCATCACCGATGCCCAGGGCCGTCTGGTCAACTTTGAAAATACCATTATCGTCATGACTTCCAATGCCGGTTCCGACCGTAAGGGCGGTTCTGTGGGCTTTGGTCAGACGGTGTCCGATCAGACCAAGGAAAAGGCCATGAAGGCACTGAGCGAATTCCTCCGTCCCGAATTTATCAACCGCGTGGATGAGGTGATCTGCTTCAACCGCCTGACAGAGGAGGACTTCCGCGGCATTGCCGGCATTATGCTGGAAGAGCTGCGGCAGTCTCTGGAAAACCGCGGTGTTGCCTTCCTGTGGAATGAGAGCCTGCTGGATTATCTGGTCAAGAAATCCTATTCCATCACCTATGGTGCCAGAAATCTACGCCGTACCATCCAGAAGGATGTGGAAGACCCCGTGGCAAATAAGCTGATCGAAAGCTTCATGACCCCCATTCATGTCATCCGCGTCAAAGCTGATGAAAACGGTGTCCTTGTAGAAGCAGAATAAGAAAAAGGGAACGCTTTGCGTTCCCTTTTTTATATGAAAGAAATAATCGCCCAAATAAAACCCATCAGGCCTGCACCTGCGGCGAACCAGAAAAGCCGATGGAGAAGGGGAGTGGACTCAGTGCCGGCTTTGCAGACCTGCCGAGCCTCCCGAAGCAGCGCTTCTTCCGTTACACCGCCCTCCGATACCACATCATCCCGAACCAGAAAAATTGCCTGCTCAAACAAACCGTCAGACGGCTTCTTCACAACCACAACCTGTTTGGTAATACCTTTGACCATAGCGTTCCCTCCTTTTTTGGTAGTATCGTCCAATACAGGGAGATTTATTCCATAAAGCCGTACATCTTGCGGTTTTTGTGCTTTTCTGCTATACTGACAAAAAAGACGGAAGGAGTGCACCTATGAAAAAAAGACTGTTGGCTTTTGTGCTGATGCTGTCGCTGCTGTTTTGTATGCTGCCCGGTGTATCCGGTCTCAGCCCTCTTTGTTTTGTGGCAACCAACGATTCGGTGCCTCTGGTCCTGTCCGGCGGTGAAGCACCTTATTATTCCGGCAGCAGACTCTACATACCGCATAACGCTTTTAATGCCAGCCCCAACGGTGTCGGCGCTTCCTATAATGCAGAAAAGAATACCTTTGTGCTGTTCAACCGTGATCAGACTCTGATTTTTAATCTGAAGGAAAAGACCTATACAGATAAGGCGAATAAAACTTATCAGACAGATTTGCTGTTCCGTGGTGGCATCGTTTATCTTCCGGCCTCTGTTGCAGGACATTTTGGCCTGTCCGTAACCTTGCTCTTCAGCCGCTACGGTTATCCGATTCTCCGCTTTACCGATGGCGGTCAGGTCTATGATGACGGCACGTTTGTGGCACAGGCAGAGAATCTCATCAGCCGTGCGGCGGAGGAGTATGAGCGAAACAGCCAATCCTTCCATGATAATCCCGATGGACTGATCGGACAGGAAAATGATGCGTCCAAGAATAAGACCAATGTGTATCTTGCGTTTACGGGTGAGGCTGTCAATGCCGAAACCCTGGAGATGCTCGAAAACATGTCTGTCCATGGTGCATTCTTTTTGACAGAAGAGCAGATTTTGGCTGACCGTCAGCTGGTTCGTGATATCTATGCAGCAGGTCATACAGTCGGTCTGACCGTCAAGGATGATGAATGGGAGATCGCCTCTGCGCTGCAAAGGGCGAACGAGGCACTGGATCAGGTTTTGTTCTGCCGTTCTGTATTTATACTCCTGCCCAGAGGATTGAGCTTCCAGACCAAGTCCTATCGGGTGTTGCCGGAGCCATCGCCCGATACGGTGGAGAACATCCTGAATAAACCCCACGGAGAAAACCTTTTTGTTGTTCGTTCCGGAGCTCCCGCGATTATTGCAGAGTTTGCAAAAGGTGGCGCCACGCTTCTGCGACTGCGGGAAACAAGTTTTTGACATTTTTTGTTTTTCTTGAAAAAAGTACTTGCAATATCCGACCGACTGTGTTATTATACTCAAGCGAAATGCGCCGGTAGCTCAGTTGGATAGAGTGACTGGCTACGAACCAGTAGGTCAGGGGTTCGAGTCCCTTCCGGCGTACCATAAAATCCGTTATCCTTTTGGATAACGGATTTTATTTTGGGAAGGAATGCGAATTACAAACAATCAAACCGGCATATCATAAAACGTTCCGGTTTCATTGCTGCGGTATTCGTGTTTCTCGTAATAGCCGATCAAACTCCCGTTTTCATCACGTAGTGCTACCATGTAAACGTCTTTGTTTTCTCTGTCATTTCGGGATGTGTAAACGATATTGTGATCAGCGCTTGCAGCAAACCATTCCAACACCCGGTCGATCTTTTCATTGGAATTCGCATTGTGACAGAGTTTCAGATTCTTTCCTGTCAAATCCCCGTGATAGCGCTTAATGGAGGCAGGGTTCATATAGATGATTTTAGAATCGGTGTCACAAACAACAACGGGAGCGCGATCCTGATCAATGATGCTCTTAAAGTACTTTTCCATGGTCATTTCCTTTCTGATTATAAATTGGATCTGTATTCTCTGGGGGACATTCCTGTGATGTTCTTGAACCGTTTGGAAAAAAGAACGTAATCTGTATAACCGCATTGGGCGGCCACCTCAGAAAGCGGCAGAGAACTCTGATAAATGTCAATCAGATAACAGGCATGTCGAACCCGAAGCTGCGCCAGAAAAACGGTAGGGGTCATTCCGATTTGCTTTTTGAACCGGGAACGGATGTAGTCCTCGGCATAGCCGCTTTGATTGAGAACCTCGCTCAGATCGAGTGCGTGATCATGAAAATGATTTGTGATATGCTGAACAATCTTTTTGACAGCCAGACTGATCTCATCGTCAAAACGGATATTCTTGGATATGAAATGTAGAAAGCAGTCACATAGAACCGATGCGTATTCCTTGTTCTCATGTCTGTTTCTCAGAATCATTTCAGTCAGGTGAATACCGTCGCCATAATCGTTGTCATTTAAGATCAGAGGCTGATCGGAACGAAGAATGTGGCTGAAATTGCCTTGAATGTAAATGCTGTTCAAGTGTTCGGAGGGCATAGTGTGGTGTTCTGCGCCGGGCGGTATTACTGCAATGGTACCGGCACAGACGGAAACGGTGTTGCTGCATGTCTGCAGAAATCCGGAGCCCTGTAAATATACAATGATCTCGTGTATCTTGTGCTTGTGTCTGGGCTTGGGAGTCAGGTAGGTTGTTGTACCAACTAAGAAATCCATAATATCACCGCGTTCATTCTAACATAAATCTATCTTTCAGACAAGTTCAATTATGTATTGACATAGAGGTATATCGGTTAAACCTATATAATACAGGCGTATAACAGAAATGGGAGGTGAGTATCTTGCTATTTTCGAAACAAGATTTGCGGAAAATTATTGTACCGCTTCTCATTGAGCAGGCTCTGGCCGTGACGGTAGGTATGCTGGATACGGTGATGGTGGCAAGTGCCGGCGAAGCCGCAGTTTCCGGTGTGTCGCTGGTTGACACCCTCAATTTGCTTCTGATTTATGTTTTTTCGGCACTGGCAGGTGGCGGTGCCATCGTCATATCCCAACTTTTGGGTAAGGGTGTAAAAGAAACAGCACAGGAGGCTTCCAGACAGCTTGTTTTGGTCGTTGCGGCTGCGGCTGTCTTTCTGACTCTGATCGCTGTCGGTTTGCGAAAGCCTCTTTTGAACTGGATCTACGGCAGCATTGATGCTGAGGTCATGGCAAATGCCCGGATTTACTTCCTGTTTACGGCGCTGTCCTATCCGTTTTTGGGCATTTATAATGCCTGCGCAGCTATTTTCCGTGCAGCGGGAAATTCTAAGATTTCCATGACAACATCATTGATGATGAATGGTATCAATGTGGCAGGAAATGCGCTTTTGATTTTTGTTTTCCATATGGGCGCAGCCGGTGCCGCGATTGCTACTCTGTTTGCCAGAATTGTGGGTGCAGGGTTTATGCTCCTGCGAATTCGCAGTCCCAAGGCCAATCTGCGAATCGTTGGACTTCTGAAAATCAGACCGGAATGGAGCTTGATCAAGCGAATCTGCTGGATTGGTGTTCCCAACGGTATTGAAAACGGTATGTTCCAGTTCGGTAAGGTTCTGACCCAAAGCCTTGTCTCCGGTTTTGGAACTGTGCAGATTGCAGCCAATGCAGCCGCCAGCTCTTTGGCGTCCTTGCAGTATGTTCCCGGACAGGCCATCAGTCTGGCCATGGTGGTCGTGGTTGGAAGATGCGTGGGAGCGGGCGAGAAGGAACAGGCTAAGCGCTATACAAAAGTACTTCTCGGAAGCACCTATGGGATGATTTTGCTGGTGTCGGTAATTATGTGCCTGTTTGCGAAAAATCTGGCCGGTCTGTATAATCTTTCCGGAGATGGAATTGCCCTTGCTGTGCAGATCATAATCTGCCATAGCCTGTGTATATCTACCATTTGGCCTTTGGCGTTTCCGTTGCCCAATGCTTTCCGTGCGGCCAGCGATGTGCGATATACCATGGTATTATCTGTGTTTTCCATGTGGGTCTTCCGTGTGGGATTGAGTGTGGTGTTCGGTAAAATGCTCGGAATGGGTGTCATGGGTGTTTGGCTTGCCATGTTCTGTGACTGGTTATTCCGTGCAGTAGTGTTTGTCATCCGCTTCTACAATGGAAAATGGCTGACAAAATATAAGAGTCTGACATAAAAAAGATGCCTCGTAAGAGGCCTCTTTTTTTACGGTATTTCGATATTGACGGGAACTCCGTTGACTTCCACACCCTCTTCGGCGCGGATGAGAATGTACTTGACACCGTCAAGCACTCTGGTTTCTACCAAATCCCGCTTTTCCGGTGCGACTTGAATTTTGACATCGGGTGTGATCACATGGAACTGTCTGGGATTGACCAGATTCTTCGGGCTGAGGTCGGCGTGCTCACCGAATATTTCATCAAATTCATCATTGAAGGCTTTGACCTTTTCTTCGGAAATGCCGCAGGTCTGGAGCATGTGGTTCATTTCGGGCTTGGACACCAACAGAGGCTCTTTGTCACGGCTCTCCTTATGCTCCTGAATCATATCACTGAACTGGGCATGAACGGCCTGCACCACTTCGATACTGCAGTCTTCAGCAAGGGTATTACCCAGCAATGCCTGGAACTCCTGCTGCTGATGCTTGGCTGCCATGGGAGCATGGGTGCCGAAAACGGCTTTCACAAATTCCTCGTGATTGTCGCCGGTGTCTCTGGTGTAGGTCAATGCGCCGTAGAGATTGGTGGCGCGGTCATCAAAGGCAGGGAAGAGGAAACCCAGTTCCGGTGCAGAGACGATCCAGTCGGTCTTGCTGTTGTGGAATTCCTGGTCCTGAGAATGGAAGCTGAGGGCGGATTTGCTCAGCTTTACAGGGCAGATGGCACAGAGAATATAGCGATAGACCTGATCGGAACCGTCGGCAAAGTCACTGCCGTCCTTGCCCTTAAAGGGAACATCGTAGGCATCGCTTGCCAGTAGAATCAGATAATTGGTATCCATCTGCACAGTCTGAATGACTTTATTGAAAAACTCTTCGGCGGCAGCCTCATCATCCAGTGCAGAATCACGCAGCTTCATAAGCAGCTTGTGTTCTTCACCTTCCATGACACTTTTGGTAGGGAAGACCACATCGGTCAAATTCTTTCCCAGACCGCCGGAAAGTGCTTTCTTCAAAACGGCCAGCACCTTTTCTTTTTCATCTTCCAGCATCAGATTGACAGACTGGGTGAACCGGGTGAGGATTTCACCCTTATCGCTGACATAGCAGCCTCTGATCTGGGATATATTACTTTTGTCGGCACGGAACCGCCGGCGAATTTCGGAAATTTCTCTTTCGTTCATAAGTACCTCCAAAATGGTCGTGGAGATATGATATCACAAAAAGCCACAATGTTCAAACAGGCTTTTTCTATGGGCAAACCGCACAAGGAATATGAAAAATATTTTTTAGGTCTTGTGAATTTTTGCTTGATTTTTTCGGTTCTATGAAGTAGAATGAAAGTGTAATTTAAGAATGGTAGCTGTAACGAAGTGTTTCGCACACGGGCTGCAACTATCACTCGGCTTTGCTTCGAGTGTACTGAATCTCATTGGGATTTGGTGCATTTTTTGTTTATCCGAGTGACACCCATGAAGGAGGGAATATCATGCAAATCATCACCAACGGACGCCTCATCACCCGTGATCCTGCTGCGCCTTATTTTGAAAAGGGTGCAGTTGCCTATGAAGGCACTAAAATTGTTGCAGTGGGCGAGGAGACCAAACTCCGTGCCCAGTATCCCGATGCCAAAATCATCGATGCCAAAGGCGGCGTGATCATGCCGGCCTTTATCAATGCTCACACCCATATCTATTCCGCTCTGGCCAGAGGCCTGAGTATCGTGGGCAATAACCCGACCAATTTTTATGAGGTGCTGGACGGCACCTGGTGGGCCATTGACCGGAAGCTGACTCTGGAGGGAACCATGGCCTCTGCCGATGCGCTATACATCGACTGCATCAAGCAGGGCGTCACCACCATCTTTGACCATCACGCTTCCTATTGCGAGATTCCCGGCTCTCTGTTTGCCATTGCCGATTCTGCAAAGCGGTTTGGTGTCAGAAGCTGCCTGTGCTATGAGGTCTCCGATCGCGACGGCGAGGAAAAATGCCTGCAAGGCATCCGGGAAAACGCCGACTTCATTACATACTGCGAAAAAGAGCAGAATCCTATGCTGAAGGCCATGTTCGGCGGTCATGCGCTATTCACCATTTCCGATAAAACCTTTGAGCGGATGGTGGAGGCCAACAACGGACGCACCGGCTTCCATATCCATGTGTCCGAAGGCATGAACGATGTCTACGACAGCCTGCAGAACTACGGCCGCAGACCTGTTCAGCGACTGCAGGACCACGGCATCCTGGGTGAAAAGACCATCCTCGGTCACTGCATCCATGTAAACTCTGCGGAGATCGATATTATCAAGCAGACCAATACCATGGTGGTCAATAATCCCGAATCCAACATGGGTAACGCCGTGGGTATCTGCCCGGTACTGGCACTGTACAAAAACGGTATTCTTCTTGGCATGGGCACTGATGCCTATACCAACGATATGCTGGAGAGCCTCAAGGTTGCACTCTGCTCTCAGCGTTCCAATGCCTGCCTGCCAAATGTGGGCTGGTGCGAGGTCACGGATATGCTCTTTAAGAACAATGCCAAGATCGGCGCCAGATACTTCCCCGATGAACTGGGTGTCCTGAAGCCCGGTGCGGCTGCCGATATTATCGTCATGGACTACAAGCCCTTCACGCCCTTCTCCGATGCCAATATCGACGGTCACATGATCTTCGGTATGACCGGCCGTCAGTGCCAGACCACCATCGGCAACGGCAAGCTGCTGATGCTGGATCGGGAACTGGTGGGTGTGGATGAAGAAGCAGTCAATGCCCATATTCTGGAAGAAGCCAAGAAGCTGTGGGGCGGTCTCAACAACTGCACCTATTAACCCCTGCGGAAAACATTGAGGGAGGTAAAAACAATGAGTGAACTGATGATCCCCATTCCCTTTGAACAATTGATGACATGGATCGCCACGGAATATAAAAAAGAAGGTTCTGTGTTCGGTGTCCATCGCCCCTATGTGGCAGGGGAGAAGAAACTGCCTATTTTCGGTTCTGAATATATCGAAACGCCTTTCGGACCTGCCGCCGGTCCCAATACCCAGTTGGCACAGAATATCATTGCCGGTTACTTTGCCGGTGCCAGATTCTTTGAATTGAAAACCGTTCAGAAGATGGACGGTGCCGATCTGGCTGCCTGTGTCAATCGCCCCTGTATTCTGGCAGAGGACGAATGCTACAACTGTGAATGGTCCACGGAGCTTTATGTGCCGCAGGCCTATGAGGAATATGTGAAGGCATGGTGTGCCTGTAAGATGTTGGCAAAGGTCTACGGTCTGGGTGACCCCAACGGCTTTGTGTTCAATATGTCCGTGGGCTACGATCTGGCAGGTATCCAGGGTGAGAAGATCGATACCTTCATCGAGGGCATGAAGGATGCCTCCGACCGACCCATCTGGAAAGAGTGCATCTCGGTGCTCCATAAGCTGTACCCCGAATACAGCGACTATATCGATACCATCACACCCCATGTGTCCAACTCTATCACCGTCTCCACCCTCCATGGCTGTCCGCCTTCGGAGATCGAGGCCATTGCTTCCTATCTCATCAAGGAAAAGCATGTACATACCTTCGTCAAGTGCAATCCCACCATTCTGGGTTATCAGTCTGCCAGAGATATTCTGGACGGTATGGGATATGATTACATCCAGTTCGGTGAGTTCCACTTCAACGACGATCTGCAGTATTGCGATGCCATTCCCATGTTCCGCAGACTGTTGGCTCTGGCTCAGTCCAAGGATTTGGAATTCGGTCTGAAGCTGTCCAACACTTTCCCGGTGGATGTGAAGCAGAACGAGCTGCCCTCCGAGGAAATGTACATGGCAGGCAAGTCCCTGTTCCCCCTGACCATCGAGATGGCAAACCGGATCGGCAAAGAGTTTGACGGAAAGCTGCGGCTCAGCTATTCTGGCGGTGCTGATTTCTTCAATATTGACCGCATTTTCGCCTGCAACATTTGGCCCATCACCATGGCGACCACAGAACTGAAGCCCGGTGGCTATCAGCGGTTCAAGCAGATCGGTGAGAAGCTGGAGCAGCTGCCCTTCGCACCTTTTACGGCTGTGGATACGGAGGCTGTTGCAGCCCTGTCTCTGGCAGCACGCAGAGATCCTCTCCATCAGAAGGCCATCAAGCCGCTGCCAAGACGGAAACTCTATGAAAAGGTACCTCTGCTGGACTGCAACACCGCTCCCTGTAAGGGTGGCTGTCCCATCGGACAGGATATCCCCGAATACATCGAGCTGTGCCGCCAGGGTGACTACGAAAAAGCTTTGTGGGTCATTCTGGAAAAGAATCCGCTGCCCTTTATTACCGGTACCATCTGTGCCCATCACTGCATGGATAAGTGCACCAGAAACTTCTATGACCGTTCCGTGCAGATCCGTGCCACCAAGCTGGTGGCTGCAGAACGGGGCTTTGATAAGCTCCTGCCCAAGCTCATTCCGGCGCCGAGAAAAGAAGGTGTCAAGGCAGCCATCGTCGGCGGCGGTCCCACCGGTATGGCAGCTGCCCACTTCCTGGCAAGAGCCGGTGTGGAAGTGACCTTGTTTGAACAGTCTGACCGCCTTGGCGGCATTGTCCGTCAGGTCATTCCCGAATTCCGTATTTCCCATGAAGCCATCGACAAAGATGCTGCCATGCTGGAAAAGCTGGGCGTGGATATTCGGCTGAACACCGCTGCCCCTGCTGTGGCAGAACTGAAAGCCCAGGGTTATACCCATATTCTCTTCGCTGTGGGTGCTTGGAAGCCCGGCAAGCTGGAGATCTCCGGCAATGTGAAGCCGGTCATCGGCTGGCTGAAAGATATCAAGGGCAAGAAGAATCTGGAACTGGGTCATGTGGCGGTCATCGGCGGCGGCAACACCGCCATGGATGCTGCCAGAGCGGCACTCCGTGCAGGCGCAAAATCCTCTACGCTGGTCTATCGCCGTACCAAGAAGTATATGCCCGCCGATGCAGAAGAACTGGAACTGGCCATTGCCGATGGTGTCAAATTCCTGGAGCTGGTATCTCCTGTGAAGCAGGAAAACGGCAAGCTCCTTTGCAATAAAATGGTTCTGGGCGAGCCCGATGCCTCCGGACGCAGAAAACCTGTGGAAACAGGGGAGACTGTGGAGATCGACTGCGATCTGGTCATTTCGGCTGTGGGTGAAAAGGTGGATGAGACCATCTTTGCTGCCAACGGTGTGGAACTGGATGCCAAGGGTCTGCCGGATCTCAAGACCAATGTGGAAGGCGTCTGGACAGCAGGCGATTGCTTCCGCGGTCCTGCCACCGTGGTCGAGGGTATTGCAGATGCCGCTGCCTTTGCAGCAGCTGTGTTGGGCGAATACAAGGAAGCCCGGATTCCCAAGCAGGCACTGCCTTCCAGAGAAGCTGCCATTGCCAAGAAGGGCATCCTGTGCCTGTCCTCCAGGTGCGAGGGTGACCGCTGCCTGACCTGTAATGTGGTCTGTCAGTGCTGCGCTGATGTATGTCCCAACCGGGCCAATGTGGTCATTGAACTGCCTGATGGCCGTCATCAGATTCTCCATGTGGATGCCATGTGCAACGAGTGCGGCAACTGTCTGGTGTTCTGCCCCTACGACTCTGCACCCTATAAGGAGAAGTTCACGCTGTTCCACGACAGAGAAGGCTTTGACGAGTCTCCTGCCAACACCGGTTTCCTGCCTCTGGGCGGAAAGAAGGTTCTGGTTCGTCATGACGGCAAGGTTGCCGAATATGACCTTGCAGAAAACAATGATCTGCCGGCGGAACTGGAGGTTTTTATCCTCACAGTCCTGCGGAACTACGGCTATCTGATTGGATAAAAAACAACACAAATCCGCAGGCATTGCCTGCGGATTTTTTATGATAAAAGGCTAAACCACATCTCATCCCGCAGAAGTCTTGAAAAATTGCGGAAAAATGTGAATTTCGTTTGGAATTGTATTGACATTAGACGAGGTTTTCGGTAAAATACAAAGGGAAACAAATACAAACCAACATAAAACTACATAAACAAGCCCAAAACAAACCCTGTTTTGGGAGAATAAGAAAGGATGACAATCACTATGAAGACGAAAGCTGTTCGTATCCATGGCAAAATGGACCTGCGCCTGGAAGAGATCAACCTGCCTGAGGTCGGTCCTGACGATGTTCAGGTCAAGATCATTTCCGACAGTATCTGCATGAGCTCCTACAAGGCTGCTGTGGAAGGCGAGGACCACAAGCGTGTTCCCGATGATGTTGCTCAGAACCCCACCATCGTTGGCCACGAGTTCTGCGGTGTCATCAATGCTGTCGGTGAAAACTGGAAGCACAAGTATAAGGTCGGCGACGGCTTCGCCATCCAGCCTGCTCACTTCTACAAGGGCTCTCAGCTGGCTCCCGGCTATTCCTATCAGTATTGCGGCGGTGACGCCCAGTACGGCAATGTGCCCAACGAGACTCTGCTGACCGACAACCTGCTGAAGTACGACTCCGATACATATTTCTATGGCTCCCTGTCTGAGCCCATGAGCTGCATCATCGGTACATTCCATGCTATGTACCACACCAAAGCCGGTTCCTACGAGCACGATATGGGCATCGTGGAAGGCGGCAAGATGGCTCTGCTGGCCTCCGTTGGCCCCATGGGTCTGGGCGCTATTGACTACGCTCTGCACTGCGACCGTAAGCCCGGTCTGCTGGTCGTCACCGATATTGACGACGAGCGTCTGGAGCGCGCTGCCGGTATCTACACCGTCGAGCATGCTAAGGAAATGGGCATCGAGCTGCACTACGTCAACACCGCTAAGGTTGACGATCCCGTTAAGGTCCTCCGCGACCTGACCGGCGGCACCGGCTACAATGACGTTATCTGCTTCGCTCCCGTCCGTCCTGTCGTTGAGCAGGCCGATGCCATTCTGGGCTTCGACGGCTGCCTGAACTTCTTTGCCGGCCCCACCAACTCCAACTTCAAGGCCGAGTTCAACTTCTACAACGTCCACTACCTCTACACTCATCTGGTCGGTACCTCCGGCGGCAACACCGATGATATGAAGGAAGCCATCGAAATGATGACCTCCGGTAAGATCAATCCTGCTGCTATGGTTACCCACGTTGGCGGTCTGGACTCCGTTGTGGATACCACTCTGAACCTGCCCAACATCCGCGGCGGCAAGAAGCTGGTCTACACCCAGATCGAAATGCCCATGACTGCAATCGCTGATTTCGAAGAGCTGGGCAAGACCGATCCCATGTTCAAGGAACTGGATCTGATCTGCAAGAAGAACAATGGTCTGTGGAGCGCAGAGGCTGAAAAGTACCTGCTGTCCTGCAAGGGCTAAGTTATAAATTCTGCCTGGGGGAACAAAATTCCCCCCAGGCTATTTCAGATTAAAAAGGAGTGTATCAACCATGGCACAAGGTGTCCTGATGCCCAAGGAAGGCATCACTGTTGAATCCTGTATCATCGGCGAGTGGAAGGTCAATGTGGGCGATTCCGTCAATGTTGGCGACGTTCTGTTCACCTATGAGACTGACAAGGCCGAGTTTGAGTGTGTTTCCACTGCAGCCGGTACTCTGTTGGAGAAGTTCTATGAAGACGGCGACGAAGTCCCCGTTCTGATCAATGTCTGCGCCATCGGTAACCCCGGTGAAGACGTCTCCGCTCTGAAGGGCGTGGGCGGTTCCGAGGCTCCCGCTGCCGCTGAAGCACCTGCCGCTGCTCCTGCTGCTGCACCTGTGGCAGCTGCTGCTCCTGCCAATGCCGCTCAGGGCGTTCTGATGCCCAAGGAAGGCATCACTGTCGAGAGCTGCATCATGGGCGAGTGGAAGGTCAATGTTGGCGATACCGTCAACGTCGGCGATGTTCTGTTCTCCTACGAGACCGATAAGGCCGAGTTCGAGTGCACCTCCACCGCAGCCGGCACTCTGCTGGCAAAGTTCTACGAGGAAGGCGACGAAGTTCCCTGCCTCATCAACGTTTGTGCTGTCGGTAACCCCGGTCAGGACTTCGAGTGCCTGAAGGGCATCGGCGGTGCTCCCGAAGCCGTTGAAGCTCCTGCTGCCGCACCTGCCGCAGCCGCTGCTCCTGCAGCTGCTGTTGCTGCCGGTCCCATTGCTCAGCCCGTCATCATGCCCAAGGAAGGCATCACTGTCGAGAGCTGCATCATGGGCGAATGGCAGAAGAACGTCGGCGATCAGGTCGCTGTTGGCGATGTTCTGTTCTCCTACGAGACCGATAAGGCTGAGTTCGAGTGCACTTCCACCGCGGCCGGCACTCTGCTGGCTAAGTTCTATGAGGCCGGTGACGAAGTCGAATGCCTCATCAACGTCTGCGCTGTCGGTAAGGCCGGCGACGAGTTTGAGTGCCTGAAGGGTGTCAGCGGTATGCCCGAAGTCGTGGCTGTTGCTGCCGCTCCTGTCGCTGCTGCTGCCGCAGAAGGCACCTGCGACGGCCCCATCTCTCCCAGAGCCAAGGCTCTGGCTGCCAAGGCCAATGTGGATCTCTGCGGCGCCAAGGGTACCGGCCCCAACGGCCGTATCATCGAGCGCGATGTCCGCAAGCTCATGGAAGAGGGCAAGCTGAACAAGGCTCCTGTGGCCGAGGCCGCTGCTCCTGCTCCTGCAGCAGCACCTGCTGCCGCTCCTGCCGCCGCTGCTGCTGCACCTGCTGCCGCTGCCGCCGAGTACGAGGATGTCAAGTTCAACGCTGTGCGTAAGGCAACTGCCAAGTCCATGATGAAGTCCCTGAGCTCCATGGCTCAGCTGACCGTCAACTTCTCCTTCGATGCCACCCAGATCCAGAGCTACCGCAAGATGCTCAAGGGTATGGAAGGCCCCATGTCCAAGATCTCCCTCAACGACATGGTCATGTTCGCTATTACCCGTACCATCCTGAACCACCCCAACCTCAATGCCAACATGCTGGAGGAGAATGTGGTTCGTCAGTTCAAGACTGTCAACCTGGGCTTTGCCTGCGACACCGAAAAGGGTCTGCTGGTTCCCGTTATCCACGGTGCCGACAAGATGTCCCTGCTGGAGCTGTCCATGGCTGCCAAGGCTCTGGCCGGCGATGCCCGTGATGGCAAGCTGGGTCCCGACAAGATGGCCGGCGGTACCTTCACCGTCTCCAACATCGGCTCCTTCGGCTGCGAATCCTTCACTCCCGTCATCAATCCTCCTCAGACCGGCATCCTCGGTGTCTGCAACATCGAGACCAAGATCAAGGGTGTCAACAACGGTCAGATCGAGACCTATCCTGCAATGGGCCTGTCCCTGACCTTCGATCACCGCGTGGTCGATGGCGCTCCTGCTTCCCGTTTCATGCAGGAACTGTGCAAGAATCTGGAGAACTTCCTGACTCTGCTGGCAAAGTAAGAGGTGCGATATGGCAAAATATGATGTTATCGTCCTTGGCGGCGGCCCCGGCGGCTATCTGTGCGCCGAGCGTGCCGCTCAGGGCGGCCTGAAAGCTGCTGTGATCGAAAAGCGCTGGATGGGCGGTACCTGCCTCAACGAGGGCTGCGTTCCCACCAAGAGCCTGCTGTACTGTGCCAAGCAGTATTCCTCTGCCAAGCACGGTGCCGATTACGGTGTGTTTACCAATGATGTCCGCTTCGACCACGCAAAAGTGGTCGAACGGAAGGATAAGGTGGTCAAGACTCTGGTTTCCGGTGTCAGTGCCACCATGAAGTCCCACGGCATTCAGGTCTATATGGCCGAAGCCAAGGTCAAGGGCCGCAGTGCCAACGGTTTTGAGGTTTATGCCGGCGATGAGCTGCTGACCTGCGACCGTCTGGTTATTGCCACCGGGTCCGTAGCTGCCGTTCCTCCTATTCCCGGCCTGAAGGAAGGTCTGGAAGCCGGTTTCGTGGCTACCAACCGTGAGATTCTGGACATGAAGGAACTGCCCAAGTCCATCGTTTGCATGGGCGGCGGTGTCATCGGCCTGGAAATGGCCTGCTACTTCGCAACTGTTGGCGTTAAGGTCACCGTTGTGGAAATGATGCCCAAGATCGCCGGTCCTACGGATCAGGAGATCTGCGACAGCCTCATGAAGACTTATCAGAAGGAAGGCATGGAGTTCAAGCTTTCTGCCAAGGTTCTGGAAGTCGGCAAGGACTCTGTCACCTATGAAGATGCACAGGGTGTTCACACGCTGGCTTGCGATAAGGTCCTGCTGTCTGCCGGCCGTCGTGCCAATGTGCAGGGCCTCAATCTGGAAGTTCTGGGTGTGCAGACCGAGCGCGGTGCAGTGGTCACAGACCGTCATATGTGCACCAATGTGGCCGGTGTCTACGCTGTGGGCGACTGCAACGGCAAGCTGATGCTGGCGCATACGGCCTACCGTGAAGCCGAAGTTGCTGTGAACCATATGTTGGGCATCAAGGACGAAATGCGCTACGAGGCCATTCCTTCCGTCATCTACACCACTCCCGAAGTGGCTGCTGTTGGCGAGACCAAGGAATCCGCCGAGAAGAAGGGCATGAACGTCAAGGTCGTCAAGACTCCCATGATGGTTTCCGGCCGTTATGTGGCTGAAAACATGCGTGGCGACGGCTTCTGCAAGCTGGTCTATGATCTGGACCGCAACTGTCTGGTCGGTGTGCAGATGATCGGCAGCTATGCCTCCGAGATCATCTACGGCGCTGCTCTCATGCTGGAGACCGAGCTGCCTCTGAGCCAGCTGAAGAAGCTGGTGTTCCCTCATCCCTCTGTTTGCGAGGTCATTCGTGAAGGCCTTTTTATGATCTAAAATAAAAAATCAACATAAAGAAAGGAAGTCAAACACTATGCCTAAGTCCCTGTATGTGGATCCCGTAGAAACCCGTGCTGCCGGTGCGATCCACTTTGAAGACATCCCCGTTTGCGCTTACAACAAGACCATCGAGGAAGAGCGCAAGAACTATTCCGATGAAGATCTGGTCCGCATCTATCGCGACATCACCATCCTGCGTGAGTTCGAGTACATGCTGAACCTGATCAAGACCCAGGCCAGCTACAACGGCATCGATACCACCTATCCCGGTCCTGCTCACCTGTCCCTGGGTCAGGAAGCTTCCTGCGTTGGCGAAGCTTATCTGATGGACAAGGACGACATCATCTTCGGTTCTCACCGTTCCCACTCCGAGATCCTGGCTAAGTCCCTGAGCTGCATCGAGAAGATGTCCGATGCCGAGCTGATGGACGTTATGGAAAACTTCCTGGGCGGCAAGACCCTGCGTGCTGTTGAGAAGTTCGGCAAGACTGACAATGTGAAGGAACTGGCCATCCGCTTCGTTCTGTACGGTGCTCTGGCTGAGATCTTTGCCCGTGAAAACGGCTTCCATCACGGCATGGGCGGCTCCATGCACGCCTTCTTCCTGCCTTTCGGCGTTTATCCCAACAACGCTCTGGTCGGCGGTTCCGGCACCATCGCAGCAGGCGCTGCTCTGTACAAGAAGAACAATGACAAGAAGGGCATGGTCGTCTGCAACATCGGCGATGCATCCCTGGGCTGCGGTCCTGTTTGGGAAGCATTCAACTTCTCCGCTATGGATCAGATGCGCACCCTGTGGGAAGAAGGCCGCAAGGGCGGTCTGCCTGTCATCTTCAACGTGTTCAATAACTCCTACGGCATGGGCGGTCAGACCCGTGGCGAGACCATGGCTTATGACATGCTGGCCCGTATCGGTGCCGGTATCACTCCCAGCCAGATGCATGCTGAGCGTGTCGACGGTTGGAATCCTCTGGCTGTTATCGATGCATATCGCCGCAAGAAGGAAATCCTGGAGAAGGGCGAAGGCCCCGTCCTGCTGGACGTCGTGACCTACCGTCTGCTGGGTCACTCCACTTCCGACCAGAACGCTTACCGTACCAAGGAAGAGATCGAAGCATGGCGTGAGTACGATCCCATCATCACCTACCGCAAGGCTCTGGTGGATGCCGGTGTTGCTCCCGACAGCAAGTTCGAAGAGATCCTGAAGGAGACCTCCGAGCGTATGACCATGATCTGCCGCGCCGCTTCCGACGTGGAGATCAGCCCCTATGTGGACTTCGAGGCTCAGCCCGACTATGTCGAAAAGCTGATGTTCTCCAACCAGACTGTCCGCTCCATGGAACCCGGCGTGCAGGCTCGCACCACCGGCCCCAAGGAAGACTGCAAGCGTTACACCGATCTGGAAAAGAAGGAGCGTTTCGCATTCGATGCCAGCGGCAAGCCCGTCTCCAAGATGAAGCTGTACAACATCCGTGACGCCATCTTCGAGCCCCTGTTCAACAAGTACTACGAAGATCCCACCCTGGTCTCCTACGGCGAAGACGTCCGTGACTGGGGCGGCGCATTCGCTGTCTACCGTGGTCTGACTGATGTCATTCCTTACAGCCGTCTGTTCAACTCTCCCATCTCCGAAGCTGCTATCGTCGGTACCGCTGTCGGTTACTGCATGTGCGGCGGCCGCGCTGTGGTCGAGCTGATGTACATGGACTTCCTGGGCCGTGCAGGCGACGAAGTCTTCAACCAGATGTCCAAGTGGCAGTCCATGTCCGCCGGCATCCTGAAGATGCCCATGGTTCTGCGTATGTCCGTCGGTGCCAAGTACGGTGCACAGCACTCTCAGGACTGGGCCGCTCTGGTCGCTCATATCCCCGGCCTGAAGGTCTACTTCCCCGCAACTCCCTACGAGGCAAAGGGTATCATGCAGTCCGCTCTGAACGGCACCGATCCCTGCATCATTCTGGAGTCCCAGAGAATCTACGACAAGGGCGAAGAGTTCCACAAGGGCGGCGTGCCTGTTGAGGAATACGAGTGGGCTCCCGGCGCTGTCAACAAGGTTCGCGACGGTAAGGATCTGACCATCCTGACCATCGGTGCTACTCTGTACCGTGCTGTTGACGCTGCTAAGGAACTGTCCGAGAAGTACGGCATGGAGGCCGACCTCATCAACCTACCTTCTCTGGTTCCCCTGGATTACACCGAGATCATCGAGTCCGTCAAGAAGACCGGCCGTGTCCTGCTGGCATCCGATGCCTGCGCTCGCGGCAGCTTCCTGAACGACATCGCTCAGAACATCACCACTCTGTGCTTCGACTATCTGGATGCTCCTCCCCTTGTGGTTGGCGCCAAGAACTGGATCACGCCTCCCTTCGAGTTCGATGAGTACTTCTTCCCCCAGGCTTCCTGGATCGTCGACGCCGTTTCCACCCGTATCGTTCCTCTGGAAGGCCATGTCACCAAGTTCACTGCTTCCGAGGCTGAAATTATCCGTACCGCTAAGGCTGGCGTGTAATTTCTGATGGACTTCCAAAAGATCAAAGCCGTGGTCTTTGACCTGGATGGCACTCTTTTGGATACCATAGCCGACATTGGCACAGGTGCGAATCTCGCCCTGTGCCAATTCGGTTATTCGGCGTATCCCATTGAGACCTACCGGGCCAGAGTCGGTCACGGCATTAAAAATTTGCTTCGTTCTGCTTTGCCGGAAGGCACGTCTGACGAAAAAATCGATGAAATTAACCGCTTTTATCAGGGATATTACCCTGAAAACTGCTGTGTTCACACGGATTACTTCCCCGGTGTGAAGGAATTTTTGAGTTTTTTAGCAAAAAAAGGCAAAAAAATCGCGGTAATTTCTAATAAAACTGAGACGACCAGCCAGAGAATTATCAATCATTACTTCCCGGAGTATGATTGGGAATTTGTCTGGGGCAATAACTGGCAGCGTCCTCTGAAGCCCTCTCTGGAGGCAGGACACCTTGCTTGCGAAGAGCTGGGCCTGAAGCCGGAGGAAATCATGTATGTAGGCGATGGCGACACGGACATGGAGTTTGCATCGAAGATGGGCTTCATCGCCGCCGGTGTCACATGGGGCTACCGCAGCCCGGAGCAGCTGCTGGCTGCCGGTGCAGATTTCCTCAGTGACAGCTTTGAAGAGCTGCAAAACAAAATCGGTTTCTAAAAATAAGGTATCCGAACATTCGGATACCTTATTTTTGTTCTTGTATTTTTCGTAAAAACTGATATGATATTGTTGTATAACAAGATATTGTGTCATACTTTGCGAATTTTTACTCCATTTAGGAGGTCAATGTATTTGAAACGCTCGTTTATGGCTCCGTTTTACTGGTTCTTTGTTCTGATTATTTGGGAACTGAACCTCTATTGGACTGCCTGTGACGGTTTTGTCCGCTTCCTGCCGGGACTGGGATTGACCCTGGCCTATGCTGCTGTTTTGACGGCACTGGTTCATTTACCCGGCTGGACAGGCCGTGTTTTCGGTTGGATCCTGCCGCCGCTGCTGGCAACGGTCTATGCTGTTCAGTTGGTCTATTATGAGATTTTCGGTTCCTTTCTGTCTCTGGCATTTGTATCTGCCGGCGGCGATGCAGTTGCAACTTTCTCTCATATCATGTTTGCTGCTATGTGGCGGCGACTGCCGCAGCTGCTGCTGATTTTTGTGCCGTTGGTCGCCTTCTACATTCTGCGATACAAAGGTATTCTGCCAAGAGGGGGTTATCCCTGGAAGCTGTTGTTGGGTCTGGGTGTATCCGCTCTGTACATATTCATGGGTGTGCTCATGGTTTTGCCGACCTTCGGTTCCGGTCCCAATCAGCCTGCGGCATTGCTTCGCAATCCTGCCACTACCATTGACCGTTGGGCAGAGCACTTCGGCTTTGTGACGGCAGAAGCCTTGGATCTGGGTCGGCAGGGCGGCGGTGCACTGGCTGTATTTGGCGGCGGTGACCGGGTGGAGGACATGACTCCGGAGGAGTGGAATATTCTGGGCGAAATGGACTTTGCAGCCCTCAACGATATGACCGATGACACTGCCATTCAGTCTTTAAATGACTATTTTGGCTCTATTTATGCCACAAAGAAGAACGAATATACCGGTCTCTTTGAAGGCTACAATCTGATCGTTGTCTGCGCCGAGGCCTTTTCCAATTATGTCATCGACCCGGAATTGACACCAACCCTGTACCGAATGTCTCAAGAAGGGTTTGTGTTCAAAAACTTCTACAACAGCTTCCCCAATCTGACGACCAACGGTGAGTACAGCCTCTGTATGGGTCTGATGCCCGATCTGAGCCGTATGAGTTTTGCTGTCTCCACGGAAAACTATCTGCCTTATGCCTTGGGTAATATCTGTTCGGAAAACGGCATGACAACACTGGCTTATCACAACAATGTTGGCACCTTCTACAATCGGGTCAACACCCATACCAATATGGGATATGACTTCCGGGCTGTGGACTTCGGTCTGGATATGGAGCCGGGAACGCCTGCATCCGATTTTGAGATGCTGGTGGAGACTATGGATGACTATCTGACGAAAGAGCCTTTCCATGCCTATTACATGACCTATTCCGGCCATTCCGATTACGATTTTGAGACCAATGCCATGTCCATCAAAAACAAAGCATTGGTGGAACATTTGCCTTATTCTGAGACTGTCCGGGCTTATCTGGCCTGTCAGCTGGAACTGGAGCAGGCTATGACCCATCTGCTGACCCGATTGGAGCAGGAAGGTCTGGCAGAGCGGACTTTGGTAGTGCTGACAGGAGATCATCTGCCCTACGGCCTGCCGGAAGAAGCCTACGAGGAACTGGCAGGGGAGGAGGCAATGAATACTCCCTTCTGGCAGTACAAAAACAGCTTCCTATGTTGGACAGGTGGTATGGAAGAACCTGTGGTGGTAGAGGATTACTGCTGCACCATGGATATTCTTCCCACCATCCTCAACCTCATGGGATTTGACTACGATGCCAGATTGCTGACGGGCAGAGATGTGCTGTCCGATGCCACCCATATGGCCCTTCTGAAGGATGGCAGCTTCCTGACTTCCGAAGTGGTCTATGATGCCAACAGCGGCACGTTCACATGGGAAGAAGAGGAGAATACGGAACTGGGTGAAGAATTGCTGCAATATGCTTCCGACCAGTTTGCGGTTTCGGCTGCCATTCTGGCAACGGACTATTATGAATTTGCCTTTAAGGCACTGGAACTGTCTCACGGACATCAGGATCGGGAAACCGTATCCAGCTATGCCGATACTGCTGACACCTGGTATGAGGATGCAGTGGAACTGCTGACCTCTTACGGTGCCCTCAGCGGCGGTTCGACAGGCTCTTTCAACGGAAATTGGCCAGCTACCCGTGCAGACTTTGTTGCTATGGTCACCCGTGCAAAAGGTTTGTGGGGCAGCAAGGGCAGCCATGTCTATGAAGATGTGGAAGATAATATCTGGTATCACGATGTGCTGAAAGCTGCTGTGGAAGCTAAGCTCATCGCCCGTGCCAAGAACTTCCGTCCAATGGACAATATCACTGTGGCGGAAGCACAGACCATTCTGAACCGGGCACAGGAGCAGGATTGGACAGCTGCCATGGCTGATGTGGTGAAAAAGCAGAAACAGGAAGGTTATAACGGCCCTCAGGATACTCTGTCCAGAGGAGCGGCAGCCTGGCTTGTTGCAACCTTGATGGATCCCGATGCGCTGGAACCTCTGACCTTCAAACCGGATCTGCCTCCTCAGCCTGTGTGGGTACCGCCGGTTGAAGCAGAACCGGAATCGGAACCTGAACCGGAGGAGGACTTCCAATGGGCACCGCCGCCGGATCCGCTGGCATGATATCGAGAAAGCAGGAGAATTTATCTCCTGCTTTTTTGTGTAAGTCTTGAAAAGACAGGAGAAAATTGGTATAATTCATCATACTGGATTATTATGCCTAAGTGTACCCTTTGGAGGTATGGATTTGAAGCAGAAGATTATCTGGCTGGTGGTGGTTATCAGCCTGTTATGCGGTCTGTTTGCAGGCTGCGCAAAACCGGAAGTGAGTTTCTCCGGTGAAATTTCGATGTCAACAGTTCCCCTGCCGGAAGTGGAAAGTGCCTACGGAATCTCTGTTGCCGTGGTCTATGACAGAGAGGCTGACAGCTTGCGCTGGCAGGATACTATAGAACTGCTGGAGCAGTCTGTGCTGATCGGTTTGGATGCAGAGGCAGTGGACGGATCAGGGGAGTATGACCTGTCCGGTTACGATGTGGTTATTCCCGATGCCACCATGGTGGAGTCTTCCCACATGGAACGACTCCGCGGTGCCTTGATGGAGTATACAGAGCAGGGCGGCTTTGTCCTACTGGACAACGTATTCTCTCAGACCATGCCCATGGATTATCTGGGTATTTCTCTCATTACCATTCTGGAAGAATGTCCTCTGGATATGGCCTATCCGGAAGTGGGAGAGGATTTGAATGCCATTCAAGAGGTCATTACGGATTTTGCATCCCTCTATCCCGAGTACTTTGAAGCGGAACTGCTGATGGAAAAGGATTATGGTCGGGGTTTTGTAACAGATACAGCGATCACTTTGGCTGAATATGAAGGGCAGGCGATTTATACTTTCCATAATTACGGAAATGGTGCAGTTATGTTAACCAATCCGCTGCTGCCCAATATCTTTTCTCTCGGTAACTATTCCATGACCCATCGGGAGGAGGGGGAAGCTGCTTTCGCCAGTACGACCGCTGCCTGCAATCAGCTGTTGTACAGCCGCTTTGCAGCCCTTGCAGCCAAAGAAAAGTACGGCTATGCCCTCAATCGGGTTTACGGCTACAACGGCAGTCCTTCCATGGCATGGGAGCTCCACTATGAGGAGATCACCGCCTATGCCAACAATGCCATGAAGGTCTTTGATGACATCTGCCGGGAGTATCAGCAGATTCCGTCCTATACCTTTATTCGAAACAGCTACTGGTGGTTCCTCCGTGCTGAAAGCATTACCTATCTCCGCAATCAGTCTGAAGATGGCTTCGGCTTTGCCATGGATCTGGATGAAAATGCCTATTCCTCCGGTACCCACATTGCCAGCGACGGACAGTGGCTGAGCCTCGGCAAAATCGAGGATGCCGGCAGCTACTTTAGGGACTATCCCGAATATAACTACCGTGCTTATCCCTGCTTTGCCGATGTGGATGGAGACGGTGAAACGGAGCTCCTCAGCGGTTCCTATGACGGTGCGGTTTATTGTTACGATGATCTGACTTATTCTGACCGACTGCATGTTTCGGCAGGGGAAAAGCTGTCTGGTGTACAGGTGTCCGGTTTTTCCGCACCGCAGGTGATGGATCTGGATGGCGACGGCATCGTGGATATTCTCACCGGCGCTGCAGATGGAAACATCTATTGGTTCAAAGGTGACGATAACAGAAATTATGTAAATAAAGGTGTGCTGCTTTCTACCGATATTCCCGGACAGTCCTTACCATCTTTGGGGGACATCAACGGAGATGGAACAGTCGATCTGGCTGTGGGCAGCGATCAGGGAATTCTGCTTTTGTACTATGGTCAGGAAAACGGTTTTGGCTGGCAGGCGATGGAAAGTTATTCCAAGACCTGCGTCAATGAGGGTTACGGCAAATTCCTGGCACCTACCATGGTGGATTGGAATGGCGACGGCAACACAGATCTGGCTGTTGGCACCTTTGATGGCTATATTGCACTGCTTCTGGGTGACGGCAAGGGTGGTATGACGCCTGCCGGCCATATCGATCTGGAAGAAATGAACTACAAGGGCAATCATCATGCCAAGTTTGGCAACTACTGCGTGCCCACATTCTACGATGTGGATGAGGACGGCGCAGATGATCTGGTCTGCGGTTCTCTGGAATATGGTATGGCTTATCCCATTGATTCTGCATACTTCCCTTATCGGGATGAACTGCAGATGCAGTTTGACTATGCTAAAGAAAACTACCAGTATGTTGGCATTCACCACTACACCAATGCCTTTGCATCTGCTGAGAGAGAAGCCTATGAGCTGCAGCGGCACAAGGAGGCATTTGCCTCTTACGGCGTAGAGTCGGAGGGTGTCGGTGCCAATATGCACACCTGGTACACCAGCTCTTTAGGTGATACGCAAACCTTTGACGCTGAGTATGACGCTGGTATTCTCTGGAATTCCGGTTTCTCATCACCCGGTGACCCCGGTGTCGCCCCCCAGTATGCGGCAGAAAATGTGATCTCTCTGCCGTTCTTCCTGCAGAAGAACGGGGAAGATACCCTGCTTGTTCAGAACAACTCAGTGTTCCTCTATGCAGATCCTGTGTGGAGCGACATTTCTGCCAAATACCGCATGCCTGTCTGCCTGTATTATCATTGCGATTTCTGCTATGAAAACGATGCAGGCGCACGGGATTTTGCACAGAAGGTTTCGGATTTCCAGTACCGCTACGGCTATAACTTTGTTCGGGAAGATCAGCTGATGGAGGCCTCTGCCGCTGCAAGAAATCTGGAGGTTCTGGTGGAAAATGAAAACGGCGTGCTGAAGATCACGCCAACAGAAGTACAGCCCGGTATGGGTTTGGAAATGGAATTTGCAGAACATGTGAATGCCTATTTCACCGATGCCAAGGTCTGGCACCGGGAAGGCAACAGCCTGTTCTTCAGTCTGGACGAGGGTGTGACGGTTTCTCAGATCGAAAACCAGACATCGCCTCTGCGGCAGGTGAATTTGCCTGCAAATGTGGAAGTTTCCACGGATACTGTTACCATTGAGTTTTTGGATAACGGTATGCTGCAGGTTGTGGCTGAGCCGGGTTATACAACCAACGACTCCGACTGGATCGTGACGGAAAAAGAGAATTGTACTGTATTTACCCATTATGGTGATGCTGCCACCCTGACCCTTGAAAAAATTAAGGAGTGACCCTTATGAATTCTGCTGTTTGTCTGCTGGATCGGGCTGCAAAGCTGTTTGCGGACCGACCTGCAGTGGAAGATGAACAAAAAAGTCTGACCTATGCCGCTTATCGGCAGGAGGCCAGAGCCATTGCATCGGAGCTTCTGCGGAGAGGCTCTGCCAGAAAGCCCATCGTGTTCTATCTGCCCAAGAGTGTAGATATGCTCTGCGGCTTTATGGGGGCTATGTACGCAGGCTCACCCTATGCGCCTGTGGACAGCCATATTCCCATGAACCGTCTGGAAAAGATCGTGGAGAGTCTGGAGCCTGCCTTCATCGTCACCAATTCCGAGCTGGCTGAGAATCTCGCAAACTGCGCCATTGGTGAAACAAAGGTGGCATTGATCGATGAACTGCTTTCCGCAGAAACCGATGATGCACTGGTGGATGCTGCTCTTACCAAAGTGGTGGACAGTGATCCCATCTATATCATGTACACCTCCGGTTCCACCGGCACCCCCAAGGGCGTGACCATTCCCCACAGAGGCATCATTGATTATGCCGATTGGGTGGTCAACACGTTCCATTTCAATGAAGAAACGGTCATGGCCAATCAGGCACCGTTCTATTTCGACAATTCTACTTTTGATATTTACGGCTGCCTCCTCTGCGGCGGCAAGCTGATTTTGATCCCCGATGTTCTGATGATGTTCCCCGTCCGTCTGCCGGAGTTTCTGGCAGAAAAGGAAGTCACATCCATCTTCTGGGTGCCCACTGTCATGATTAATGTGGCAAACTCCGGTGTTCTGGAAACGGTGCAGCTGCCCAAGCTGAAAAATGTGGCCTTCTGCGGTGAAGTCATGCCCAACAAGCAGCTGAACATTTGGCGGAAATATCTGCCTCACTGCACCTATGCCAATCTCTACGGACCTACGGAGATCACCGATGTCTGCTGCTATTACATTGTGGACCGGGAATATGCCGATGCAGATCCGCTGCCCATTGGCAAGGCCTGTGAGAATATGCGTGTAGTCATCCTCACAGAGGACAACAAGGCCGCCAGAGTAGGGGAGCAGGGCGAACTGTGCGTCATCGGCAGCGGTGTGGCACTGGGTTATTGGAATAACCCGGAGATCACCAATAAGGTCTTTGTCCAGAACCCTCTGGCAGGACAGTACAAGGAACGGATGTACCGCACCGGCGATTTGGCCTATTGGGATCAGGACGGCCTGATCCAGTTCTGCGGTCGGAAGGATAATCAGATCAAGCTGAAAGGCAACCGCATTGAGCTGGGCGAGATCGAAACAGCTGCCATGACCGTTGAGGGCGTGGAAAATGCTGCCGCCATTTTCGACGAAGAAAATGAGCTGATCGCACTGTTTGTGGAAACACAGGGTACCTTGCCTCTGCGTCGGTTCAATCTGGAACTGAAGAAGCACATTCCCTCATATATGCTGCCGGGCAAGCTGTTCCCCATGGAAAAACTGCCTCATACGGCGAACGATAAAATTGACCGTGTACGGCTGAAAAAGCAGCTGAAAGGAGAGCTCTGATGAATTCCATTGCCTGTATGCTGGAACATGCTGCAAAGCAGTTTCCCAACCACATCGCGCTGGAGGACAGCCAGGGTGAAATGACCTATACCCAGCTCCGTGAAGCTGCCCGTGCTGTTGCCACGGCACTGCTCCACTTGGGCGTGGAGCGGGGGCAGCCGGTGGCAGTCTATCTGCCCAAGAGCAATGCCTCTGTGGTCAGTTTTTATGCTGCCCTCTATTGCGGCGTACCCTATTCACCTCTGGATTTTACGGCGCCTGCCGAGCGTATCCGCCGTACGCTGGATAATCTCCACCCACCTGTACTCATCACCGATGAAGAGGGCAGAGCCAAACTGGCAGACATTTCTCTGGATCACTGTAAAATTGTTGATTATGTCAACCTTTTTGCTGAAAATGCAGACGAAGATGCTGTCAACAAAGCGTTGATCGATACTGTCGATACCGATCCTGCATATATTATGTATACCTCTGGCTCTACAGGCGTGCCCAAAGGTGTGGTCATTCCTCATCGTGGCGTGCTGGATTACGCCGAATATATTGCAGAGACCTATTCCATCACCGATGAGACAGTCATGGGTCTGCAATCCGGTTTCCATTTTGATAACTCCGTCTTTGATCTCTATGCTTCTGTGCTGAAGGGTGCAAAGGTGTTGATCATCCCGGAGATACTGTTCATGTATCCCATCAAGCTCATGGAGTTTGTGAAGGAGAAGAAGGTCACCTGCGTGTTCTGGGTGCCGACAGTCATGAATAGCGTGGCAAACTGCGGTGTTCTGGAGACCATGGAGTTGCCGGATCTGAAAACCGTTGTCTTTGCCGGTGAAGTCATGCCCAATAAGCAGCTGAATATGTGGCGGAAGGCGCAGCCTCATTGTGTCTACTCCAACCTCTACGGTCCTACGGAGATCACCGTGGACTGCACCTGCTATATGGTGGATCGGGAATTTGCCGATACAGATCCGCTGCCCATCGGCTATGAGCGGCACAATATGCGTGTTCTGATTTTGAAAGACGATGGTACAGAGGCGGCTGTGGGTGAAACCGGTGAGCTTTGCGTCATTGGCAGTCAGCTGGCACTGGGCTATTGGAATGCACCTGAGGAGACCGCAAAAGCCTTTACAGCAAACCCCCTCAACAAGGCGTTTTATGAGGAGCTTTACCATACCGGTGACCTGGCCTATAAGGAAGCCGACGGTCTCATTCAGTATGTGGGTCGCAAGGACAGCCAGATCAAGCTCCGGGGCAACCGCATTGAAATGGGAGACATTGAAAATGCAGCCCGGAATGTACCCGGCTTGACCAATGCCTGTGCTGTATTCGATGCACCCAACGAGCAGATCGTACTCTTTGCCGAAACGAAAGAAAAACTCAACAAGCGTATGGTCAATCTGGAACTGGGTAAGCACATTCCCAAGTATATGCTGCCCGGTAAGGTGGTCTGCATGGAGGAATTTCCCCTCAATGCTAACCGCAAGATCGACCGTGTGGCACTGAAGGCTATGCTGTGAGGTGTCTGCTATGGAACTGACTATCCGGCAGGGAACTGCCGAAGATTTGCCCGAGCTGCTGCGGCTGTATCGTGATTATCATCAGGGGCTTCTTGATGTGGGCATGAACTATGACCTCAACGAGGAGACGCTGCCCAGAGTCATGGAAAACCGTCTTCGCTCCCGTCTGATTCTGACCGCCGTGGCAGAAAACGGGGCAGGGGAGCTGTGCGGCTTTGTGTTCTGCTCCATTCTGCGCCTGGCACCGGAGTATGTGTGCCGTGGTGAAAGCAGTGTGGGCTATCTCAATGATCTGTATGTGGCACCTGCAGCCCGTCATCAAGGTCTTGCGCAGAAACTGACCCAATATGCGGAAAACTGGCTGAAAGAGCAGGATATCTCCGTCATGGAACTGCAGGTTTTGGGTAAAAATGCAAATGCCCGTGAGTTTTGGAAAAAACAGGGGATGGAACCCATCGGTACCCTGTGCTGCAAATATCTGTGAAAAGAGGAATTATCATGGAAAACATTAAGGAAGTTCTGCGGAATTATATTCTGGAGCATTTTGAGATCGAGGCCGATGACCCCGACTTTGCTGACGATGTCCACCTGTTTGATTACGGCTTTGTGGACTCTTTGGGTGCAACGGAGATCGTCCTGTTCCTGGAAGATCACTTCAACATTCAGATTACCCAGAAGGATATCACCCTCTATCCCATGAACACCATTGAGGAGATTGCCGAAGTGGTGGAGCAGAAGCTCAGCTAAACCATGTGGTATCTGAAAACCGACACCCTGCTGCTGATGCTGGCAGCGGCGGTGATCTTTGCCCTTGGCAGCTATCTTCTGAGAAGAAAAGGCTCGGAGAAACGGCTGACGCCGTGGCTGCTGATCTTCGATTTAGGGCTGCTGCTCTATGTGGACTGGCAGCTGGCGGTGTTCTATGCCCTTTATGCGGTCTTCAGCTGGCTTCTGGTGCAGCTGATGGGAGCCATCAAAAAGGGACGAAAGTTCTGGTTTGTGGCACTGTGCCTGTTGGATGTAGTACCCTTTTTCTATGTGCGTCTGGCTGGATTTTTTCCGGCGCTTCCGGCACTCTTTGTCCTTGTGGGCTTTTCCTATAATATGCTCAAGGCTGTGGATGCCATTTTCTATGTGTACTACACAGAGGAGAAGATTCCGTTTCTGGCGTACAGCAACTTCCTGCTGTTCTTCCCGGTGGTCACCGGCGGACCGCTGTTCCGGTACCGGGACTTTATCAAGCTGTACCGCAATCCCAAGCCTTTGACAGCACCTGTGACCCAGGAGTGTGTCAAGCGGTTCATCCGCGGCATGTTCAAAAAACTGGTTTTGGCGGCCATTGCCCAGCAGCTTTTGAACCGTGTTTTGCAGATGTGGCCCCATTTCTATGTCAGCGGTGCCTTGGCCGTGCTCAGCTATTTCATTTTGTTCTTTGATATGGCGGGCTATGCCGACATGGCCATTGCGGTCAGTACCATCATGGGTATCCCTGCACCGGAGAACTTTAAGGATCCTTGGACGGCAGCCAGCTTTACCCAGTTCTGGCGGAAGTGGCATGTGACCCTCAGCGACTGGATCCGGGAACATATCTTTGTAGTTGTAGGTGGTAAACGGCTCAATAAATATGTATCCGCTGCCATCGGCATGGGTACCATGCTGGTCATGAGCCTGTGGCATGAATTTGATCTGCTGGCACTGGCAACCGGTGTGTACATGGGCTTCTTCCTTGCTGTGGAGAATGTATTTGGTCTCACCACGGTAGATAAGCGCAAGACCAGCAAATGGCTTTATTGGTTCCGCTGTCTGGTGGTCAACGGCCTGTTTGCCATCAATGCCATGTTCTTCACCATGAACGGTACTCAGATCTTGCAGGCATTAAGGGGGTTCTTCCGCTTATGAGTTTTTTGAAGAAGAACGGATGGCTCCTTGCCTTGGCTGCGGTATTTATTGCCTTTGATATTCTGCTCTCTGCCGTGTTTACACCCTATCTGATCCATTCCGGACGGTTTGTCCTCAATGATTTTGAACTGACCTGTCGGGATCATCCCGAAGAGGTTTGGGACAAAGTATTCTTTGGCAACTCTGTGGTTATCTCTGCCTATCGGGAAGAGGTGAGCAAGAGTGGTTATGTTAACCTTGGCTTGGACTATGGTGTTGTCCGTGACCTGTGGCAGATGATTCAAAAGGGGAATGTGGAGATCGGCTCCCAGCTGGTCATCGGTCTCAGCGATCTGACTCTCTATGATAAATTCGAGACCCATCCCACCTATCCCTGGCATCAGGACTGGTATGAACCCTATGCCTATTTCCAGAGAGATAAGCTGCGGCTGTGTCTGGAAAACGCTGTGAGAGAGCTGTTTGGAAAAGCACCGGAGGATCATTCCGGTCGGCAGAAGGCACATTATTCCGGCTCCATGTCCTCGGTGGAACTGGCAGAGAAAATTGAAACATCTCGTTATGTAAACTTACCGATTGAGGATTTTCAGGAAAACATGGCATGCTTAGAGAAAGTGGCGGACTACTGTGCAAAAAAGAGTATCCGTTTGCGCTGTGTCTGGATGCCTGTGAACCCGGAAGTGGAGATCTCTGCAGAGACCCGTGCAGTCTATGAACAGGCCAAATCCATCTGCATAGAAAAGAATGTGGAATTCCTCGATTTGGAGAGGGAACTGGATGCATCCTGCTTCTACGACATTGGCCATCTTAATTATGAGTATGGCGCATACCGCTTTATGGAGGTGATCGACCCGTGGCTTCTTTCGTAAAAAAATGGAAAGCATTTCAAAAAACAACCGTGGGTCAGATCCTTCAGCTGATCGTCTATGCTGCTATGCTGATTTTGGCACTGGTCTATTTCACCGGCAACGGTGTGTTCATCTATGAGGCTTTTTGACAGGAGGATACCCGTATGAAAAGAGTTCTTGCATTTCTTCTGGTATTGTCTGCCCTGTGCTGCTTAGCTGCCTGCGGCAGTTCGGAGGAGCTGTCTCCGGCAGGGAAGACCTACATTTATGAAAAGGAAGGCTTCGGCGGCGGAGACTTTGCCATTACCATCAACGAGGACGGCACCTTCAACTATTACGAGGGAATGTTCAGCAGCTACATCGGCACAGGAGAGTGGCAGCTGGAAGATTCCGTTCTGACACTCCGTGACGATGATTATATGGATTTTGGTCTGGAAAACTATTTTAAATTTGACGGAACAAATCTGGTCTTTATGGAAAAAGACTCCACCAACTTTTCTTATGTGGAAGTGAAGGATGGAGAGGTGTTCCATGGAGAGCCGATCCAAACAGAAGAATAAGAAAAAGCACCTGCTGTCAAGGCAGGTGCTTTTTGTCCGAATAGAAAGAAAAAACTGCCTTTCGGCAGTAAAATTTTCCTGAAAATCCATTGACTTGAAGGCTCTGTTGTGATACAATAACCTTCCATAATGCCTAAATAGGCGAAATGGGCCCATCTGAGCCCATGATTACTGTATCACGAGCTCAGAGAAATTGCAAGAGAGTTGTTGCAAAATATGACAACTCACCCGAGCGTATCAAATACACAGAATTCCAAAGAAAGGCTGTGATGATCTTACATGGCAATGGTCAAAGATGTCATGTACGGCAAGACGCTCCGTAAGAGCTATGCCAAGCATGACGACAGCAACATCATCGAGATCCCCAACCTGCTGAAGATCCAGAAGGATTCTTATGAGCGGTTCCTGTCCGAAGGTCTCAATGAGGTGTTCAAGGATGTGGACACCATCACCGACTACACGGGCAATCTGGAGCTGAGCTTCCTGGATTACAGCATGAACGAGCCCCCCAAGTACACCGTAGAGGAGTGCAAGGAACGGGATGCCACCTATGCAAAGCCCATCAAGGTGCGTGTCCGTCTGCACAACAAGGAGACCGACGAGATCAAGGAACAGGAAATCTTCATGGGTGATTTCCCCCTGATGACCAACGGCGGTACCTTTGTCATCAACGGCGCTGAGCGTGTTATCGTTTCTCAGATCGTCCGCAGCCCCGGTATGTACTACGGTCACGAAGTGGACAAGGCTGACCAGCACACCTATACCGCTACGGTCATTCCTTACCGTGGCGCATGGCTGGAATATGAGACCGATCCTGCCAATGTGTTCTATGTCCGTATCGACAAGAACCGTAAGATTCCCATCACTTGCCTCATCCGAGCTCTGGGTGTGGAGACTGACGGTCAGATCAAGGAACTCTTCGGTGAAGATGCCCGTATCCTTGCCACCTTGGAGAAGGATACCTGCAGAACCCGTGATGAGTCCCTGCTGGAGATCTATCGCAAGCTGAGACCCGGTGAACCCCCCACAGTGGAAAGCGCTGAGGCTTATCTGGATGCGCTGTTCTTTGATGCCAGACGTTACGATGTTTCCAAGGTGGGTCGTTATAAGTTCAATAAGAAGATGGACATCTGGAGCCGTCTGGCAGGTCAGACTCTGGCTCAGCCTGTCATCGATCCCATGACCGGTGAAGTTCTGGCCATGCCCGGTGAGACCCTCACCCGTGAGCAGGCAAAGGCCATCTCTGCCAAGGGTGTCAACGAGGCTGTCATCACCACTTTGGATGGCGTGCTGGTCAAGATCTTCTCCAACGGCATGGTGGATATGAAGAACTTTGTGGACTTCGATCCTGCCCAGTACGGCGTTAAGGAAAAAGTCTGCTTCGCCGTTCTGAAGGAACTGTTGGCTGCCAACGGCACTACTGATTCCGAAGCATGGGCAGAAGCCATCGAAGAGCGTATGGACGATCTGATGCCCAAGCATATCACCAAGGATGATATTCTGGCATCTATCAACTATCTGAACTGCGTGGTCTATGGCGTCGGTCTGACCGATGATATCGACCATCTGGGCAACCGCCGTCTGCGCTGCGTGGGCGAGCTGCTGCAGAACCAGTTCCGTGT
>JAZNLL010000038.1:0-3413 GCA_045579045.1 Candidatus Avilachnospira sp. | reverse complement strand
GAGGTGAAGTCGCCGGGCTCGTTGACATATCTGCCGAACTGGGTGTGGATGGGGCCGGGATGACGGTAGTCGCCTTCGTTGACGAAGTCGGGGATCATCTTACGCATGATGTCCAGCAGATCGTGCTGCAGGAACTCGATATCGAAGGAGTCGATGTCGTGAGAGCATTCCTGAACCATGACGGAGCAGGTGGTGTGGTGAGAAGCGATGCAGACGGTGCCGTGCTTTACGCCAGATGCCTTAACGATTTCGATAATTTCCTTGGAAATGTCGTGGAAGGTGGGGATCCAGCCACGGGACTGCAGTTCGAGCTCTTTCTGAAAAAATTTGAATTCCATTTTGTTTTCCTCCTGTTATGTATTTATTTATGAAGTTCATCCCAAGCTTTTCTGAGATGATAAAGCATTTCGTCTACCATGGCATAGGGGTCGGCAGCCTTGATAATACCACTGGTGCTGCCGGTGGCCTGCGCGCCGAGTTTGATGGTGTTGTATACGTCCTGACCGTTGGAGATACCGGCACCCTGCAACACCATGATCTCAGGGTTGATGGCACGGACTTTTTCGATGGTGTCCAGCACATAGTTGCTGTCGCTGGTCTGACCGGTTCCGATGAGGGCGGTCGGCTCTGCGACGATCAGGTTGGGACCCATCCTCGCAATGGTCTGAACATCCTCCACGGTATCGGCACAGACGATGGTGGCAAGACCCACTTCATCTGCACGGCGGATGGTCTTTTCCACTTCTTCCATGGTCAAGGGCTTTTCCGCGTGGTTCAGCATGACACCCACCGCGCCGGCAGCCTTCACCGCCTCAGGCAGGACAGAACCCAGACCCCGGCCCACAGGCAGAGAGTCCATATGCTGGGCAAAGACCAGAATGCGCTCGGTATTCTGCACCAGCAGAGGAATATCGGTATACTGGGGGGTGACAATGACATCCACATCATACTTCATGGCGCATTTGTCAATGACCTTTGCCAGCTTCAGCATGGCTTCACCGCACAGGAAAGCCTTGGGTCCCACTTCAAAAAAGGGAGGCTTGATATTAAAATTCTTCAGCATGGTGGTTCCTCCTTGTCAAAGGCTGTGAATCAGATGATTTCAACACCGAGAATGTTACACAGGTTGGTCATCGCTTCACGGTTGTCGCCGTAAGAGATAATATAGTGCTGGCACATGACCTTCTGGGTAAAGGCTTCCACATCGTCCAACAGGATCTCCAGACCGGGCAGCTGAGGTGCAGGCTGGGTCCAGCCGGCTTCCTCCCACTTTCGGGGCGTGACACCTTCGCCGGTCACCATATGCATGTAATACTTGCCATCCATGTAGGTCAGGCGGCACATGGTCACAAGACCGGTCTTGACTTTGCTGACATTGAGGATACCCTCGGACAGTTCGCCAAAGGCGGCGGGCATCACGGTAACAGGGCCATCCACCACTTCGCCGGGAACGTAGTCCGGCACACCTGCCAGAACACGGTCCTTGAAGAATTCGTAGAATTCCAGATAGTAAGCGCACTGACCGGTCAGATACTTGACCATCAGCTGAGTGATGCTGCCCAGAGAGTCATTTTCGGGAACAGTGCACAAACCTTCTTCGTCAGCCAGCAGCATGAAAATGGGAGCAGGGGGGAAGCCGCACAGCTTCTTCATGCCGTCCACATCCTTCAGGGAAATGGCATCGTAGCCGCGTTCTTTGCAGATATCTCGCACAGCCAGATAGTAACCGGCGGCCTTCTTCATACCTTCGGGATCGGCAGGCTTCACAAAGTTCCACTTGGAGATGCAGCGATCCACAACTTCCTGCTTTGCCTCTTCTGTCAATTTGTCGTAGCGTTGCTGCATTTCCAGCATTTCAAAGGTTTCAATTTCAGGACCAATCTGGCGCTTCAGGCTGCCGCCATCGTACAGAGTGCCATAGAGGTTCATATCGCGATAGCCTGCCATGCCGCTCTTAGCATGACGCAGCTTGGCTGCAGCAGATGCTGCCAGCACATAGTTGTAAACCGTCTTGGTCTTGGAGGGCAGACCCACGATGTCATAGACATACTTGAAGGTATAGCCCATATCATATAGTGCCTTACGCAGACCGCTGGTACCGGCCTGATCGGCAGTGGTCACAAGACGGTCTTCCTCCATCCATCCGCACAGGCCCCAGAGAACCATGGGTTTATGTCGGAAATGCTCCGTCACCTTGATCACAGCATGGGTGGGAATCCAACCGGCGACGCATAAGACCAAGCAATTAAAATCTTGATTTTTCAAGGTATTCACCGCATCGGCTATGGCCTTCTCGGCAGGATCGTCCACAACAGGATATACAGAAATCAAATCCAAGCCCTCTGCCTTAAGGCCGGCCTCCGCAACAGCACATTTCTTTTCCAGAAGCTCAATAGGTGTGTTGACTTCACCAAAACCGACAAACGCTGCCTTCATCATATTACATCCTCCTGTGCAGATGAGATTTCTATATCTTAGACCAGTACATAATAGCACGCAGTATTTGCCTTCAACAAGGTTTTCTCCTTCGAAAAATTTTCGAGTTTTCCTCTGCATATTTGTCTATCTTTGTATATCTCCTCTTTTACATAACGACACCCCCTAATGTAGTACTTCTACTTTCCTACATTAGGGGGGTCTGTTGTCTGCTGTCTATTTTACTGGTTCGCTATATTACTCTCTTCCTCGATACTTGTATTTCAATTCACCGAATTGCTCATACAGTATCGCAGCACTTTTCCCTTTAAGCATCCCATGAATCCCGACACCGAATATTTCGGCGGTATTTCTACGAATAGGTGGATATGATCCGGACAAGCTTCGGTCTCTATAATTTTTTCACCCTTCCACTCACATAACTCTCGCAGTATTTTCCCTATTACTGTTCGCTTCGCCTTATAAAACACTTTCCTGTTACTTTGTTCGTGCAGTTGGCAGACCGCATCATTATTGTAACAGGACTTTTGCTCACCGCCATAGGCTTTTTTGAACCACGCGTCTAGCGCGTGGTTTTCTTTATACAAGATAGCCTCAACCCTTCGGTCGAGGCTATCTTGTGTTGGCATTACGGAGCTTTCTGGCCAGTGCACGGATTGCCCTGCCGTATAAAAACAGTCCGGGGGGCCGCAAGGGAGCGCCGCCGATGGCGGATACAGCGACCGCCGCGGCTGGGCAGGAACTTGGCTTTGCACAAACAATGTGCAGGGCAAAGCCTTAGTGCCAACCCGAACGTTTTTAGGCAGCAAAAAACTCCACCCTTTCGGATGGAGTTCTCTGTGTTGGCATTACCTATCTTCCCGGCCGGTCACCCAGCAAGTATTGTCGGCGAAAGTGTGCTTAACTTCTGTGTTCGGGATGGGAACAGGTGGACCCACACTCCAATCAACACCAACTTCAAGCGGAGCTCGTCGCTC
>JAZNLL010000037.1:0-10901 GCA_045579045.1 Candidatus Avilachnospira sp. | reverse complement strand
CACTGGAGGTTTTCTTTCCGCTATAAGCTTTTTATCCCCCCGGCTCAGCCGGGGGTTCTTTTGTCCTAAAGGCCAAAAGGATTGCCATGCTACAAATGCAGCATGGCATTTCATTCGCTTTCCTCGCTGATACAGACCTCTTCTGCTTCCTGCTGTCCTTTTATCAGAATTTCCCGCGCCAAGCTAAAATTCTGTTCCTCCATCGCTGCAATGGCATCTGTAAAGCTATGAAAAAGAACCATGTACATGCTCCGATAAAGCTCGCCTTCGCCCATACTTGTTTCCTCCTAAAATATTTTTCTTTATATCTAAAATAGATATTTTTCATCTACTCTATTCAACATTATACATAATATTAGGATAAAATCAACAGAGAAGAGAAAAACTATCGAAAGTAGATGTTGAGGAGTAGGGTTATGGCGCGAAATCTGTTCTTGATCAGAGGAAATATCTGTGCTGAACGCGTCCGACTGGGTCGTGCATTGCAGAAGCCACCCATGACACAAGAGGATTTGGCAAGAAAAATGCAGCTGTCGGGCATGGATATGACAGCCTTGATCATCTCCCGCATCGAAAAGAACCAGCGTCATGTCTGTGATGCCGAGCTTCTGGCTTTATCCAAAGCCTTGAACGTATCTATGGATTGGCTTTGCGGAAATACAGAACTGTAAATTGATACGAAAAAAGTGCGGCGATGCCGCACTTTTTTATTCTGCTTTGCACTTTTTTACATATTCGCCGGGGGAAATCCCGTATTTCCGCTTGAACATCCGGGAAAAGGTGGACACATCCTGATAGCCCACACGCAAAATCACTTCTTTTTGACTGAGCCCATGTCCCGTCAGCAAGGCGGCCGCCCGCTCCAGCCGATGGCTCACCAGATACTCCTGCGGCGACTGCCCCATCTGCTCCTTGAAAATCCGACAGAAGTAACTGCGGTTCAGTCCCAGATCTGCTGCCAGATCGGCAATTCGTATATCCTCAGAAAAATTGCTCTGAATATAATGAACCGCAGTATTGACGTAGTCCGTATCGGTTTTCCTGTGTACCGCCTGCTGCTGCACCAGACCGACAAAAAACTGATGCAGACACGCGCAGACCGTCCATTCCGGCACGGCTGTCTCACTGCTGCGGAGAATCTCCGAAAAGACAGTCTTTGCCCAAGGTGCAGAAATAATATCCGTCTGCAGCATATCTCCAAAGGTCGGCGCACAGTCGAAACTGACCCAGATATAGGTCATGGGGTGCTCTTCATCGGAGATATAGGTGGTGCTCTCGCCGGGATGGCTGACAAAAATCTCGCCCTCGCTCACTTCCCACCGGCGGTCACCCACCAGATATAAGCCTTTTCCATGGGTCACATAGTGCAAAACGATGCCGGCAATACGGCGATTGTGAACCATCTCCCCGGGTTCATATTCCTTTACACCATAAACTCTCGGATTCAAATCCTGAAGTTCCAGATTTTTTAAAATCACTCTTTTGTACATACCCACATCTCCCCCTCCATATATGTCACATTATATCAAAACAAGGCAACAATATGCAATACCATTTTCCGGGCGAAACCATTACAATGAGTGGCGAACATGACAAGGAAAAGAGGTTGTGTCATGAAAAGCGGAACCGGCAGACTGTTCCATTACGGATGGATCATTCTGATTTTGTGCTTTTTATCCGTTTTCACCGCTTTTGGTTTCGGCAGCAGCCCCAACAGCCTGTATCTGGCTGCAGTCACGGAAGACATGGGCTTTTCCAGAAGCCTGTTTTCCATCACCGACAGCTGCCGCTATATTGCCACCACCGTGGTCAACCTGTTCTTCGGCAGACTCATGGCGAAATTCGGCGCCAGAAAGCTGTTTACCGCCGGCTTCTGCTGCCTGACAGCCTATTGCCTGATTAACAGCTCGGCACAGCAGCTCTGGCAGTTCTATCTGGGCGGCACCTTGCTTGGCATCGGCATTTCCTGGACCACCATCTCTCTTGTCGGCGTGGTCATCGAAAGCTGGGTGGATGGTAACAAGGGAACCGTCATGGGTTTGATTTTGGCCTCCAACGGCCTCGGCGGTGCCTTGGCTACCCAGGTCGTTTCCAAATTCATCTACAGCCGCCCCGACGGTTGGCGGACTTCCTATCTGGTCTGCGGCATCATCATGGCTGTCATCGGTCTGCTGGGTTTCCTGTTTTTACGGAATAAGCCTGCCGATATTGGCTGCGCCCCGCTCCATATCGGCCATGGGAAGGAAAAAAAGCAGCGGGGCAGCGAGTGGATCGGAGTGGATACCCGCGAAGCCCTTCGCCGTCCCTATTTTTACATCTGCATTCTGTGCGTATTTTTGACCGCTGTCGCGATCAATTCCGTCGCCTCCGCTTCTACGGTCCACCTGCTGGACAGAGGCATTGACAAAGCCGCTGTGGTCAATTCCATCAGCTTCGGCGCGTTGGTGCTTATGGTCTCCAAAACTGCCACCGGCATCGTCTTTGACAAGCTGGGACTGCGGTTCACCACCCTGATCTGCCAGATCTGTACCACCGCTTCCATCGTACTTTTGTTTCTGGCCTCCGGCGGCTCCGATGCGATGATCTATCAGCTTGTCTGGTCCCTCGGTCTGCCGCTGAACACCATCATTCTGCCTCTGATTGCCAAGGAGTGCTTCGGTCTGAAGTCCTATGCCTTCCTCATGGGTCTGATGGTTTCCATCAATGCCCTCGGCAGCGTCATCAGCCCGCCGCTGATGAATTTCATCTTTGATTCCACCGGCACCTATCGGTCCGGTTTGATCTCCATGCTCTGTCTGATGGTTTTTTCCACCATCGTCATGCAGTTTGTCATCACAGCCGCTCACAAAGAGCGGAAGAAAATCGAAACCGTACACTAACAAGGAGTTTTTACCGTCATGGAACAAAAACAGAGAAAATTTCATTACGCATGGGTGGTCTTTACCCTGTGCTTCCTGTCCGTCTTTACGGCGCTGGGCTTTAACAGTTCCGTCAAAAGCCTGTATCTGGCTGCCATCACGGAGGATCTGGGCTTTGCACGCAGTCTGTTCTCCACCAGCGACAGCTGCCGTTACATCTCCACCGCCGTTATCAACCTGTTCTTCGGTAAGCTGGTGCTGAAATTTGGCCCTCGAAAGCTCTTTGCCGCAGGCTTCCTCACCCTGATCCTTTCCAATGCGGTCAATGCCTCCGCCCAACAGCTCTGGCACTTCTATCTGGGCAGCACACTACTCGGTATCGGTCTGGCATGGTCCACCACGTCTCTGGTCAGCGTCATCGTGGAAAAATGGTTCACCAGCAACAAGGGTACGATCATGGGCTTTATCCTCGCCTCCAACGGTCTCGGCGGTGCTCTGGCCAACCAGATCGTCTCCCGGCTGATCTACAACAATCCCAGCGGCTGGCGTACCTCCTATGTGGTCTGCGGCATCATTATGGCAGTCGTAGGAACCCTGATCGTTCTGTTCATTCGCAATGAGCCTGCCGACTGCAAGCTGGCACCTCTGGGAGACGGCACCGTTGCCAAAAAGAAGCAGCGCGGTCGTGACTGGGTCGGCATTTCCTCTGAAGAGGCATTCCGCAGCCCCTATTTCTATGCCTGTCTGTTCTGCGTATTCTGCACCGGTATGTCTTTGACCTGCGTCAACTCCATCGGTGCTGCCCACATGAAGGACAATGGCATCGACCCCATGGCCATTGCCAATGCCCTCAGCATCGGTTCTCTGGTGCTTATGGGTTCTAAATCCTCTGTGGGTTTCCTGTTTGACAAACTCGGTCTGCGGGTGTCGGTGCTCATCTGTCAGTTCTGCGCCGCTGCCGGCATCTTCTGCCTGTTCCTGGCCAAGAACCCCGCCATGGCCATTGTCTACAAATGCGTCATTGCCTTCGGTCTGCCTCTGGAAACCATTATGCTGCCTCTCATCACCAAAGAGTGCTTCGGTCAGAAATCCTATGCCTCCCTTTTGGGTCTGGTTATTTCTGTCAATACCCTTGGCTACGCTGTCAGCCCTCCCATTATGAACTTCATCTACGATACCACCGGTTCTTACAATATCGGTCTGATCGGTGTTGTCGGTCTGATGATCGTTATTTCCGTCACCATGCAGCTTGTTATTACCGCCGCCCACAAGGTACGGCAGAAGGTCGAAGCCTGAAAGGAATCTCCCCAATGAAACTCCAGCAAAAACAATCCCGCTTTCACTATGCATGGGTGATCTTTGGCCTGTGTTTTCTCTCGATTTTTACAGCACTTGGCTTCAACAGTTCCACCAAGAGTCTGTATCTGGCTGCCGTCACGGAAGATCTGGGGCTCTCCCGAAGCCTGTTCTCCATCAGCGACAGCTGCCGTTACATCGCCACCGCCGTCATCAACCTGTTTTTCGGTAAGCTGGTGGCAAAATACGGCCCCCGGAAGCTCTTTGCCGCAGGCTTTCTCTGCCTGACCCTTTCCAACATCGTCAATGCCACAGCCCATCAGCTCTGGCAGTTCTATCTGGGCAGCACCCTGCTGGGTCTGGGACTGGCCTGGTCCACCACCTCTCTGGTCAGCGTCATTGTGGAAAAATGGTTTTCCGGCAACAAGGGCACCATTATGGGCTTTATTCTCGCTGCCAACGGTCTGGGCGGTGCAGTTGCCAGCCAGATCGTTTCCCGCATGATCTACAGCAGCGCCGACGGCTGGCGCATCTCCTATTGGGTCTGCGGCGGAATTATGGTGGTCATCGGCGCTGTGATCGTGCTGCTGATACGCAATGAGCCAAAAGACTGCGGCTGGTCGGCTTTGGGCAACAAGGCCGACAACCGGAAACAGCAGCGCGGTCGGGATTGGAAGGGCATTTCTGCGGAAGATGCCTTCCGTAAGCCCTATTTCTATGCCTGCATGGTCTGCGTATTCTGCACCGGTATGGCGCTGACCAGCGTCTATTCCATTGCCGCTGCCCACATGAAGGATCGCGGCATCGACCCCGTTGCCATTGCCAATGCCCTCAGCATCGGCTCTCTGGTGCTCATGGGTTCCAAATCCGCCACCGGCATCCTGTTTGATAAACTGGGTCTGCGGGTCACCGCCCTCATTTGCCAGTTCTGTGCCGCTGCCGGCATCTTCTGCCTGCTTGTGGTCAACAACGGCACCATGGCTTTCGTCTATCAGATCGCCATCGCCTTCGGTCTGCCTCTGGAGACCATCATGCTTCCCCTCATTACCAAGGATTGCTTCGGTCAGAAATCCTATGCCTTCCTCATGGGCCTCATGATTTCTGTCAACACCCTTGGCTATGCCGTCAGCCCGCCCATTATGAACCGGATCTACGATATCACAGGCTCTTACGATATGGGTCTGATCGCTCTTGTTGTCCTTATGGTCACCGTATCCGTCATCATGCAGTTGGTCATCACCGCCGCCCATAAGGAACGGCAGCGCGTCGAAAATGCATAAATTTTCTTCACACCCCGGGTATTTTTTACCCGGGGTGTTTTGTTTTTGTCTGTTTTTAGTAAAAATCATGTGGAAAGTCTTGATATAATATGATATAGTGTATAAGTAATATGCGAAAATTTCGCATTTTGAACCAAAATGTCCGAAAAGGAAGGGATCTTATGAAACACGGAATTCGCTTTTCCCGATGGCTGTGCCTGCTGCTGGTGATTGTAGCAGCGCTGGGCATCACCATTGCCGCTGCTGCCGATACCAACACCGTTGCAGCAGACGGTCTTGTTCTGGAGGATATGATTATTCTCCAGCCTGCCGATGCAACGGTTGTGGAAAAAACGCCTGCAAAGAACTGCAGATTTATCTGAAGGCCATCACCGGAAAAAAGCCCCTTGTGGTCAAAGAGTATGCCGGTGCCGGCAAGGCTATTTATGTTGGTGCCACCAAGTTCGCCGCCGATAACAATGTGACCTATACCGATGAAGTAGGTATGGGTGAAGGCTGGACCATTCAGACTGTCGGCAAAAATGTGGTCATCACCGGCGGCAGAAACAGAGGTGTCCTCTACGGTGTCTATCACCTGTTGGAGGATGTTCTCGGTGTTCACTGGTGGAACTACTGGGAAGAGTATGTTCCTTCCCTGACCGATGCCGTCATCCCTGCCAACTATTCCGACAGCGGTGAGCCTGTGTTTATCTACCGTGATGTTTTCGGAACCGGCAGCGCCCAGAGCCTGTTTGGTGCCCGTAACCGTCTGAACGGTTTCTCTTCCAATACACCTCTGGATTACGGTGGAACCACCTACTTTACCGGCCCCTATCACACCCATACCTTCAGCCGGTATTTCCCCGTTTCCGTCTACTATGCCACCAACCCCGAATATTACGCATGGGACAAGGACACCCAGACCAGACTGAACAACGGTCTGTTCTGCCTGACCAGCGAAGCGCTGGTGGAAGCCATGGCCACCAAGGTCAAGGGCTCTGTCCGGGATTACTATGCCCAGGCTGACAGAGACGGTGCACCCCGTCCCACCTACACCTCCGTTTCTTCCGACGATATCCACGGCTTCTGCGAATGTGACAACTGTCTGGCCGTTCAGGCTGCCGGCGGTTATTCCGGCTACATGCTCCAGTTTGTCAATAAGATCGCAGAAAAGGTGGGCGAGGTCTACCCCGATATTCTGGTGGAAACGCTGATCTATGCTGATTATCTGGAAATGCCTCTGGATGGCACTCTGCCTGCTGACAACGTGGTCATCCGTCTGGCTTCTTCCGATATGGATATCATGCACGACATGGACCATCCCACCAATGTCAAGGTCAAGGAGCGTCTGGACAACTGGTCCAAGGTTCTGAAGCCCGGCCATCTGCTCTATTGGGACTATTCTTCCACTACCCAGCGTATGGGCGGTGTCAACCCCAACATGTTCCGTTTCTTTGCTGACTATCAGAAGCTCTACGAGGCCGGCGGCGCCGGTGTGTTCATGGAGCATGGTCTGATGAACTGCTCCGACCTCTGGGATATGAAGCTCTGGCTGCTGGCCAAGGCCATCGAAGATCCCTATCAGGACCCCTACAAGCTGGCAAAGATCTACACCGACGGTTACTTTGGCGAAGCTGCCGGTGACTATGTCTATGACTATCTGGTATTCATGGAGCAGTGCGCTGCCGACTATAACGAGATCTGGCAGTTCAGCTCTGCCTGGCTGGATGCTCCTTGGATCACCGCTGCAGAGGTCAAGCGTGCCAACAAGTATTTCGATGATGCAACTGCAGCCGTTCTGGCTGACAGCTCCCTCACCGCCGAAGAACAGGCACTCTATGTGAACCGTCTCGGTGTGGCAAGAATGTCTCTGGATCGCGTCATTGTCAATAACTTTACCCGTTATTCCGAGGAGTTGGCCGCCATCGGTCAGCAGTTCGGCCTCAGCAAGAGAGAAGTCGGTACCCGTATGTACAATTCTCAGCTGTGGCTCAACAACATGGAAATGGGTGAGGACCTGTCCGGTGTGCAGCAGATGACCCGCCGTGAGGACTACCACAGCGGCGGTACCTATGTTATGAGCCGTCACGGCCGTTACCGCGGTGAAGTCGATGCCGACGGCAACATGTGGTGGCCTGAGCTGCCTCAGGATGTGATTGCTGCCAATCCCGGTGTCAGCACCGAGCATATGTACCCCTATACCGCCAACAACTTCGGTTTCAACAGCAATTTCCTCACAAGAACTGCCAACGCAGCCTCCTATGCAGGCGGCAGCGCTCTTGTTTTGGATCAGGCTGCTGCCATTGCAGCCGGTGCCAGCAAGGACAATATCACCTTCAGCAGCACCAAGCCCATGCTGACCAATCTGGCCTCCAACCTGACTGTCGGCAATCCCATCCAGACCGACGGTGCTTACCATACCTACAAGATGGACGATGTGATCGTCCATGCTTCCGGTATTCCTCAGCTGACCTTCTTCGGCGGCTACATGACCATTGAGTCTGAAGGCTTGGAATACGATAAGATTTACGATGTATACATTTCCATGAAGATCTCCGGTGATCCTTCTGCCGGCAACGCCAAGATCTACATCGACCGCGTGACCCTCGTGGATGACTGCGATAACTATAAGGTCGCAGATCCCACGCCCTCCGCAGCCACCTGTCAGGCCGGTGTGACCTATTCCGGTCCCTGCCCCATCTGCGGCAAAGCCAACACCATGGAGATCAAGTCCTCCAAGATCCCCCATGCCATTACCGGCAGCTACACCTACAATGCTTCCACCAACACCTATTCCGCACCCTGCTCTGTCTGCGGCACGGCTACTTATCAGAATAAGTTCCAGTATCAGCTGCCCGACGGTCTGCTGACTCTGCTGAAGAACAAGGGTATCGGTCTGGAGCATGTCCGTGAATTTGATGCAGATGATTTCAAGTCTACCAGCAGCGCTGTGACTGTGGTGAAGGATACTTCCACTCCCGTGGGCAAGGCTCTTGCCAGAAGCACCTCTGTTTCCCTGACGCTCGGTGCTTCCGGTTCCGGTGTTTCCGCCAGCCTTGGCACACCTTCCTCCGTCAGCGGCAGCACCTATAAGGTCTATGAACTGTCCGGCGGCAAGATCCCCACTGCCAACTATAACTACTGGTACACCTTCAACTGGGGCGCCCAGAGTAATATCATGATGCGCAGACTGAAGGATCTGGCCGGTCAGACTGTCGGCGCATACATGTCCGTCAGAGTTTCCGGCAGCACCTATTATGTGGATCGCATCTGGGTCGTGGAACCCTGCGGCGGCTGCGGTGCAGGCAGGGCCTCTGATAAGATCGCTGTCCGCTTCGATTCCAACGGCGGCAGCTTCGTGGCCGAAAAGGGTGTGACCTCCGGTCAGAAGGTCACCGCACCTTCCAACCCCACCAGAGAAGGCTATTCCTTCGGCGGCTGGTATCTGGGCAGCACCGCCTACAATTTCAGCTCCGCTGTCAATAAGCCCATTACCCTGACTGCCAAGTGGAGCAAGACTTCCGAATATGCCGCTTCTGTCAACGGTATGAACTACAAGACGCTGGCAGATGCGATTGCAGCCGTGCCCGCCAACGGTGCCGTGAACCTGCTGGTCGATAACGCTGAGTCCATCACCGTCTCCAAACCCATAACCATTCTCCGCAACGGCTATACCGCTTCCGGTCTGAAGGCCGCTTCCGGCTATCACCTGATCTCCGCCGGCAGTGCTTACACCGTCTGGGCCGATGCCGATCTGGAAGAGGGTCTGCTGGCACCTCTGCCCGCACAGGTTCAGTCCGACCTCAAGTCCAACGGCATTTCCATGAGCCATGTCCATGACTATGCCATCGGCTCCTTCAATTCCGCAGGTACCGATGCTGTTCACTATGTGGTGAACGATCCCGCTTCCGCTCTGGGTACCGCCATGGTCTATGACTCCTCCCACACCTCTGCCGTCAACAGAAAGAACTACTTCGTATTCAACGAAAGCAAGCCCTTTGGTCTGACCCAGCAGATGTGGGGCGAAAATCCCGCAGCTCCCATCACAACTGTCTCCGCTGCCAACATGAATGCCAACAGCAATGACGGCGACTATCATGTTTATAAGATGAGCGGTACCGTTATTCCCGCCGGTCTCAACTATCTGTGGGGCTTCGACTGGACCCTGCAGAACAAGTTCACCGATATCCGCGATCATGCCGTGGATCAGCATGCCGATCTGTATATCTCCATGAAGATTGAAGGCGATGTATCCTATGTGGAAGGCACCTACGGAGCTGTCATGCCCAAGTATTACATCGACCGCATGATTCTGGTGGATTACAATACCACCGTGGCCAAGATCGGTCAGAACAAGTACAATTCTCTGGCAGAAGCGGTTGCAGCTGCCAACGAAAATGAAACCATTGATCTGTGTGCCACTACCACCGAAGCTATTGTGATCAGCAAGTCTTTGACCGTCAACAAGAACGGCTATACCGCCTCCGGTATGACTGCCGGCAACGGCTATCATCTGGTCAACGGCGGCAAGACCTATACCGTCTGGGCCGATGCCGATCTGACGAACGGTCTGCTGGCACCTCTGCCTGCAGAAGTTCTGGCTGATCTGGAAGCCAATGGCGGCACCCTGGAGCATGTCCATGACTACGGCGTCAGCAGCTTCTACAGCAGCGGCGACAGCGGTCACCGTTACGTGACAGCAGACGCTGCATCCTACCTCGGCACCGCTTTGGTCTATGACTCCGGCACAACCTCTGCCGTTAACAGACAGAATTACTTTGTGTTCAACGAGTCCAAGCCCTTCGGTCTGACCCATCAGATGTGGGAAGGTACGGCACAGCCTATGAGCACCGTCCCTGCGTCCGAACTGGCTGCCAACTCCGGCGACGGCGATTATCATGTCTATAAGCTGTCCGGTGTTGCAGTTCCTACCGGTTTCAACTACCTGTGGGGCTTCGACTGGACGCTGCAGAACAGATTTGCCGACATTAAGTCTCATGTCCTTGACCAGAACGTAGATCTTTATATCTCCATGAAGATCGAAGGCAATGTGTCTTACGTGGAAAATACCGGCAGCGCCAACTGTCCTATGTACTACATTGACCGCGTGATTCTTGTGGATTATCCCGTTGTGGTGGAGACGCACACCGTCACCTTCATGAACGGCACCGAAATCACCACCGAAACCGTGGAAGCCGGTCAGACTGTGGCAGAACCTGCCGCACCCACTAAGGACGGCTACACCTTCGACGGCTGGTTCTACGAAGGTGTCAAGTATGACTTCTCCAAGCCCGTCACCGGTAATATCATTCTGGTGGCACAGTTCACCGAAATCGTCACCGAAGCACCCACCATTCTGGAAGGCAAGCTGGCATCGATCGAAGTTTCTCTCGACTCCGAGATTCTGCTCCGCCAGAAGTTCCAGCTGCCTGAAGAACTGATCAACGATGATGATGCATACGCAGTCGTCACCGCCGACAGAAAGGGC
>JAZNLL010000036.1:0-27660 GCA_045579045.1 Candidatus Avilachnospira sp. | reverse complement strand
TTCTTTGGTGATCATAATGATGGTCCTCCTTAAAGAAAACAAATTATTTTACAATTTTAAAATCGGTACACCAAGGAGGTGATTTTCGGATAAAAATGAATATAGTTATAAAACGCTGGATTGCCCGAAGTGGGAATTGTTATAAAAATATTCATTTCTACCATGAGAATAGCACGGCTAATTCGTACTGTCAATGTAAAAATATTTAGATTTAAAAAATTTGGCATAATGACACTTTTCCATACCTCATTTTCGTATATCTTCGCCTTGACTTGCCGCGAAAAAGAAAATATAATAATAACACCGATAGAAATACGGAGGGAGCAATATGCAGATTCGCTTTGACAATCAGACAGCTGTTCTGACCGGTGCCGCCAGAGGACTGGGCCGCGCCATTGCCATACTGCTGGCGGAAAACGGCGCAGATGTGGTGATCGGCGATGTTCTGGATGAGGCAGGTGCTGCCACCTGTGAGGAAATCCGGGCAAAAACCGGACGGCAGGCAACCTACCTTCATGTGGATGTGCGGGATCCGGAGCAGGTAAAGGGGCTGTTCGATGCAGTTCCCACTGTGGATCTGGTCCTGCACGGCGCAGGTATTACAGTGCCGGAAAACCTGCTGGAAGCCGACGATGCCGCCATCAAGCGGCTGTTTGATATCAACATCCTCGGCTCCAGTAATGTGGTGCGGGAGGCTCTTGGCAGAATGCTCCCCCGGAAAACCGGCAAGATCGTACTGATCTCCTCTGTTGCGGGTCGGTATATCGATAAAACCGTCACCCACTACCGCATGAGTAAGGCTGCCATGCTGAGCCTGACCATGTCCGCCGCCAGCTTTGCGGCGTCCTACGGCATCAATGTCAATGCGGTCTGTCCCGGCATTGTCCGCACGGAGATGTGGGAGCAGCTACTGGATGAAAAAATGAAAAGCATGAACCTGTCCCGGGAAGAGGCATGGCAGACCATGGTGGGCAATCTGGTTCCCATGGGCCGTCCCCAGACACAGGAAGATATTGCCGCTGCCGTGGCTTTCCTGTTCAGTTCCTATGCGGACAATATCACCGGTCAAGCTCTGAATGTAGACGGCGGCCAGTGCATGCAGATTTAATTTGTATGATAACTGCTCCGCAGGCAGGTTGATGTTTCGTTCCAATGACACCCCCTTCTTTCACTGGAAAAGAAAATTTTTACTTGTAAATATCGCAAATTCAGTAATAGTCAGTTCCACGAGGAGGTTTCCCCATGTTCAAACGCATGACGGCTGACGAAGCCGCGCTGCTGATCAAGGATGGCGACCAGATCTGCTTCAACGGGCAGGTCCGCATTGCCGTGGCAGAGCGGTTCTACAAGGCCATCGGTGACCGGTTCGCCGCAACCGGCTCCCCCAAAAATCTGAAATACCTGGCCTCTTCCAGCTATGACGCCTTCAATACATGGGCGCCCTATCAGCACAGCGGCCTGATCAGCGAGATCATCGTGGCGCACTTTATCGCCATCCGACCCTTCCATCCCGCTATTCTGGACGGAACGGTGAAGGCCTATTCTCTGCCGCAGGGCGTGCTGGCCATGAACTACAGTGCCGGCGCCATGGGGCATCCGGGCTTCCTGACCAAGGTCGGCATCGGCACGATCTACGATCCCCGCAACGAAAAGGGCTGCGGTTTCAATGACCAATCCACCCGGAAGTTTGCGGAGGTGATGGAGATCCACGGCGAGGAATATCTGTTCTTCCAGACCATCCTGCCCGATGTCTGTGTCATCCGCGGCACTACCTGTGACCCCCACGGCAACATCACCATGGAGAAGGAAGCCGGCGTCATGGACACCCTGTCCCTCGCCATGGCCACCCACAACCACGGCGGTACCGTCATCGTACAGGTAGAGCGTTTCAGCGATCAGCCCGCCAATCCCCATGATGTCAAGGTTCCCGGCTATCTGGTGGATGCAGTCTATGACGATCCTGATCAGATCATGAACGATGAATCTCAGTATGACCCCGTGCTTTCCGGCGAAACACACTTGTCCGAAGAAGCGTTCGCCGCAAAGGTCAAAACCATCCATCAGACGCTTCTGAACTCCCGCAAACCCGTTGACCGGTTCATTGCTCGCCGTGCCGCCATGGAAATGGAAAAGGGCACCATCATCAATCTGGGTGTGGGCGTGCCCATGCTGCTGGCCTGCGAGGCCTTTGACATGGGATATATGGACACCTCCAATATCATCTCTCTGGAATGCGGTGTGGCAGGCGGTATGCCTCTGGGCTATAGCTTCGGCTCCGTGGTCAATGCCGATGTCTTCATGGAGCAGTCGGATATGTTCCGGTTCTACGAGGGTCACGGCATCGACGCTACCTGCGTGGGCGCGCTGGAAATCGATAGAGCCGGCAACGTCAACGTCATTCGCAAAGGTAAAAACCTCATCGGTGTGGGCGGTTTCAACCATGTGACCTACGGCCCCCACAAAGTTCTGGTGACCTCCACCTTCGAAGTCAGCTCCAGTCTGGCCTACGAGGACGGCAAACCCATCGTCAAGGACGGCAAACTTCCCAAGTTCTGTGAACAGGTGGAATTTATCAACCTCAGCGCGGAGCAGGCGCTCAAAAATGGGCAGGAAGTCCTGTACATCACAGAGCGCTGTGTGTTCCGGCTTACTGCCGAAGGTGTGGAGCTGACGGAGATTGCACCCGGTCTGGATCTGGATGCCCATATTCTCTCTAAGCTTCCCTTTACGCCGAAAATCTCCCCCAATTTGAAAGAAATGCCCAAAGAATGTTTTGTTTTTTAATTAGAAAGGATGGAAACTGTAAATGACTGGTTTTAACGGAAGATGCGCCGCTGTTACAGGCGCTGCACAGGGTATCGGCTTTGCCATTGCCAAGGCACTGGTGGAGGCAGGTGTCTCCGCACTGGCCGTGGTGGACTGGAATGAAGAGGCTGCGGAAAAGGCCGCCGAAGCGCTCCGTGCCGCAGGCGAAACCAAGGTTCTGGCCGTGAAGTGCGACGTGGGTGACTACGAAAACACCGAAGCTGCCTTTGCAAAGATCGAGCAGGAGCTGGGCCCCGTGGATATTCTGGTCAACAATGCCGGTATCACCCGGGATGCCATTTTCCACAAGATGACCCCCAAGCAGTGGGATGATGTGCGCCGGGTCAACTATGACAGCCTGTTCAACTGCACCCGTGTGGTAATCAACGGCATGCGCCAGCGGATGTACGGCAGAATCGTCAATATGGCCTCCACCTCTGCCTACGGCAATCCCGGTCAGGCCAACTATTCCTCCACCAAGGCAGCTGTGTTCGGCTTTACCAAAACCCTCGCCAGAGAAAGTGCTGCCAAGGGCATCACGGTCAACGCGATTGCACCCGATCTGGTCCAGACAGAAATGATGATGGCCATCCCGCCGGAAAAGCTGCAGGGCGCCATTGATCGCCACCCCATGCACCGCATGGGTCAGCCCAAGGAAGTTGCCGCACTGGCCGTGTTCCTGTGCAGCGAAGAAAGCAGCTATGTGTCCGGTCAGGTCATTGACTGCGCCGGTGCGGACGTGACTTGATACGAAAGGTGAAGCAACATGAGAGACGTTGTATTTGTTGACGGTTACCGCTCTGCCTTTGGAAGAATGGGCGGCTGCCTGAAAACCATGGCGGGCAGTGAACTGGGAGCCGAAGTCATCCGCGGTCTGCTGGCACGCACCGGGATCATGGAACGGGGCGGTGTGGACGGCGTGGTTGCCGGCTGTGCCCTGAAGGACGCTCTCGCCGTAGGACCTGCCCGCTATGCAGCGCTGGCAGCAGGACTTCCCCCTGAAGTCCCTGCCACTTTTGTGGAAATGCAGTGCGGCAGTGCCATTACTGCCGTCAATGTGGCTGCCTGCCAAATCGCCGCCGGTCTGCACGACGTGCTGATTGTGGGCGGCATGGAAAGCTGGAGCCGCCGGGTGGCGCTGTTCCCCACATGGACAGACCCCTACAAGGGCATTGCGCCCGCTGCCATTACCGAGCGTCTGACCCCTTTGGGACAACTCGATCTGCCCATGCTGGAAATCAGCGACAATATGGCAGCAAAATGGGATATCAGCCGGGAAGCCTGCGATGAGTATGCCCTGCGGAGCCAGACGCTGCTGCAGGAAGCCTACAAAAAGGGTATCACCGGCAGTGAGATCATCCCCATCACCTTCCCGGCCACCAGAAAGACCCCCGAGATCTCCATCGATACGGACGAGCATCCCCGCCCCCAGACCACCATGGAGGGACTGCAGAAGCTGCGATCCGTCCGTGACGGTGGTGTGACCACCGCAGGCAACGCCTCCGGTCTTAACGACGGTGCCGCCTTCCTGCTGATGATGACGGCAGAAAAAGCCAAGGAACTGGGCTATGAACCGCTGGCTCGATGGGTCACCGGCTGTGAAGTAGGCGTGGATCCCAATTGCATGGGCATCGGCCCCGCCTATTCCAATCTGAAAGCACTGAAGCAGGCCGGCCTGACTGTGGATGATCTGGATGTATTTGAGTGCAACGAAGCTTTTGCCGCCCAGAATCTGGCAGTAAAAAAAGAAATGGAGATCCAGTCCGGCAAGTCCATTGATCTTGCCAAATGGAATCCCAACGGCGGTGCCATTGCCGTGGGTCATCCCAACGGCGCTTCCGGCGGCAGAATCGCCATGTTCGCCATGCGCCAGCTGGAGCAGACCGGCGGTCGCTACGGCCTGTTCAGTTCCTGCTGCGGCGGCGGTCACGGCACCACAGCTGTCATCGAAAATCTGCGAAGATAGGAACGTTTTTACGAACCGGCATCAAAGAAGGTGCTCCGGTCATCGCAGCAGATTTGAACGGCGCCTCTGTCCTCACCGACAGGGAACCGATGTGGGGCAGCGGAAAAGGTATTGCGACCCACGAAATGCCGGTTCAGTCTGACTCCGAGCACTTCCATCTGCCGCGAAAAAATAAGCAAGAAAAGACTCAGAAACCTAAGTTTCTGAGTCTTTTCTTCTGAATAATCACCAATTGTGTCTTATTTTCTTTTGTAGATACACGCCCCATAATGCTACTTCCTATTTTTCATTCTCTTGCAGTATATCATCATTACATGCATTATCAAACAAATCTCGATTGTGGTTGTTTAACGATAGCAGACCAGAAGCTGTAGTTTTTTTCAGATTTCAGACACACCACGATACGTTGTGGTATGATTGCTGTTTTGCGTTGCAAAGTTTGGAAAATCTCCCGGTTTTGGGGGTAAATATAGACATAAAAAACCTACCGCAGGTGATACCCATTCTATCAACTTGCGGTAGGTTATTTGGCGGAGATGGAGGGATTCGAACCCCCGGACGGTTTGACCCGTCAACTGATTTCGAGTCAGCCTCGTTATGACCACTTCGATACATCTCCATATTTAACTATATCGGTGCTGACCCAAAACTGATTTCGAGTCAGCCTCGTTATGTCCTGTTGACACTAAGCATTTGCGCCGCACTTTGTTTGCGCAAACGCAAGTGTCTGCCACTCCTTTTTGCTCGCTTCATCTGCCACTGGCAGCGCTCGCAAACGTCCCCACTTCGATACATCTCCATATTTAACTATATCGGTGCTGACCCAAAACTGATTTCGAGTCAGCCTCGTTATGTCCTGTTGCGGTTCCCAAAATTCTTTGCTCGCTGTTCGCTTCGCAGAATTTTGACCGCTGCCACTCGCTCGGCTCCCTCTCCCCGCCACCGGCGGCGGGCGCCTCCCTCCCCCGTTGACACTAAGCAAGCAGCACCAACAGACACCTCTCAGTCAGCTTCGCTGACAGCTCCCCTCAAGGGGAGCCTTTGGGTGTTCATTATACCAACTCAGCAAAGGAAAATCAAGTCCGCAGGCGAAGCTCCCAGAAGGCCACCGCCCCGGCGGCTGCCACATTCAGAGAATCCACCCCGTGGGACATGGGAATCTTCACCGTATAATCGCAGGCAGCAATGGTATGCTCCGACAGGCCATCGCCCTCCGTACCCAGCAAAAGCGCCAGTTTTTCTTCCTTCTTCAAGGCTTCATCCTCAATGGACACGGATTCGTCCGTCAGCGCCAAGGCAGCCGTCTTGAAGCCCAAGGCATGCAATCTGTCCATGCCCGGATGGGGCCACTGGGTATGATCTTCGCCCAGTCTTGTCCACGGGATTTGGAACACGGTACCCATGCTCACTCTGGCGGCTCGGCGGCACAGAGGATCGCAGCAGGTGGGGGTCAGCAAGACTGCATCCATGTGCATGGCGGCGGCAGAGCGGAAAATAGCACCCACATTGGTGGCATCCACAATGCCTTCCAGCACTGCCACACGCCTTGCGCAGGCGCAGACCTCCTCCAAAGAGGGCAGTTGAGGGCGCTCCATGGCGCACAAAATCCCCCGGGTCAGTTCATAGCCGGTGAGGGATGCCAGAACTTCCCGGTCTGCCGTATAAACGGGTGCATCGGGGCAGGCTTCTATCAGCTCTGCACCCTGTCCGTTCAGATGCCGCCGCTCCATCATAAAGGAAACGGCCTTGCAGCCTGCCGCCAAGGCCCGTTTGATGACCTTGGGGCTTTCTGCAATGAACATATTTTCACAGCTGCGCAGCTGCGCCTCTGTCAGATTGGCATAGACCGCCAGTTCCGGCAAAGACAAATCAGAAATTTCAACAATCACAGTTTCACATCCGCTTGGCAATTTCGTCTAAGAAGGTCCAGCTGTCCACGGCTCTGGCCTCGAAGCCCGGCTCTACCAGACCCACCAGATCCTTGGTCATGACGCCCTCGTTGAGGGTGCGGAAGCAGGCCGCTTCCAGACGGTCGGCAAAGGCCTCCAGATCGGCAAGACCGTCCAGCTGGGCGCGCTTACGCAGAGCACCGCTCCATGCAAAAATCGTTGCCATGGGGTTGGTGGAGGTCTTTTCGCCTGCCTGCCACTTATAATAATGGCGGGTGACGGTGCCGTGGGCGGCCTCAAATTCCGTAGTGCCATCGGGGGCGACCAGCACGGAGGTCATCATCGCCAGAGAACCGAAGGCGGTGGAGACCATATCGCTCATGACATCGCCGTCATAGTTCTTGCAGGCCCAGATGAAACCGCCCTTGGAGCGGATCACTCTTGCCACGGCATCATCGATGAGGGTATAGAAATAGGTGATGCCCAGTTCCTCGAATTTGGCCTTGTAGGCTTCAAATTCTTCCTCAAAAATCGTCTTGAAGCGACCGTCGTAGACCTTGGCAATGGTATCCTTGGTGGAGAACCACAGATCCTGCTTGGTATCCACGGCATACTGGAAGCAGGCTCTTGCAAAGGAACGGATGGAGCTGTCCTTATTATGGGCGCCCTGCCAGACGGCAGGTCCATCCACCTTCTGCACAACCACTTCCTGCTGTTCGCCGTTTTCGCCCACGAAGGTCATGGTGCAGGTGCCGGGCTGCTCCGTGTACATATCCACGGACTTATACACATCGCCGTAGGCATGACGGGCAATGGTGATGGGCTGTTCCCAGTTCTTCACCACCGGCTTGATGGCATCGATGATAATAGGAGCACGGAAGACCGTGCCATCCAGAATGGAACGGATGGTGCCGTTGGGGCTTTTCCACATCTGGGTCAGCTGGGGATATTCCTCCATGCGCTGTTTATTGGGGGTGATGGTGGCGCACTTGACTGCCACGCCATACTTCTTGGTGGCGAGGGCAGCATCCACCGTCACCTGATCTTGAGTCTCATTTCTATGCAAAAGACCCAGATCGTAATATTCCGTTTTCAGATCCACAAAGGGGAGAATGAGCTTTTCCTTGATGAGCGCCCAGAGGATTCGGGTCATCTCATCGCCATCCATCTCCACCAGAGGGGTTGTCATTTTAATTTTTTCCATATAGCACCTCTCAGTCACGGCTTCGCCGTGCCAGCTCCCCTCAAGGGGAGCCTTATTTTTATTTGCCGTAGCCGGCGGCATAGTAGTTCATGAGACAGCCTTCCTGCAGGATGAGACGGTCATTTTCCGTCAGACCCTTGCACAGAAGCTTCAAGTCCTTGACCCCATCCTTGGTGACGACCTTGGCATCAAATTCTTCCTTGCCTGCGGCGATAGCAGCCTTCAGACCGGGGACATAGACCCAGTCGCCTACGGCATATTCAAATTCCATACCCTCGGGCAGAGTGAAGGGGGTCATGCCCCAGTTGATGCAGTTGGAGCGGTAGCGCTTGGTGGCATATTCCTGACAGATGTTGGCGAAGCCGCCCAGCACCTTCTGGCAGGAAGCGGCCTGCTCTCTGGCGGAGCCGTCGCCGGGGCGGTTGGCATAGATGCAGGAGCCGACGGAGGTCTTTGCGGCATCGCCGCCGACCTTGCCGAGCACTTCCAGCACTTCTTCATTGATGCCGCCGTCACGGACGGCCTTGCTTCTGCCCACATACTCCGGCTCTCTGCGGCTCAGGGCAAATTCGCTGAGACCGATGGGGTTGGAGCGGTAGGAGGAAGTCTCACCGGAGGGGATCAGTTCATCAGTGGTGGTGACGGGATCATGGATGACGGCGCAGAGCTTCACCAACAGATCCTCATTGAGCTTGGGCATCTGGGGCCAGTCCTTGATGTTGGGGCCATAGCGCAGCTCTGCGGAGGGGTCAGCCTTGCCGAAGCCCTCGTAGCACCGCTTTTCATAGACACCGCCATCGAAATGGTAGATCAGTTCTTCGGCAGCAGGCAGGTCGTAATCGATATCCGTAGCGGCCGTCAGGACGCCGCCGTTGGCAGCAGTGGCGGCAATGGAACGGGCATCCATCAGAGCCACAGCGGAAATCTGTCCGTTGGCAGGCTTGGAGCCTTCCCGGTTGGCGAAGTTTCTGGTGGCATGGCGGATGGACAAGGCGTTGTTGGCAGGGGTATCGCCTGCACCGAAGCAGGGTCCGCAGAAGGCAGGCTTCATGACGCATCCGGCCTCCATCAGCGTCGCCGCTGCGCCGTTCTTGGTCAGCGCCAGAGAAATGGGCGTGGAGGAGGGGTAGACGGACATATCGAAATAGCCGTTGCCGATGGAGCCATTTTTCAAAATGGAAGCGGCTACCATAATGTTTTCATACATACCGCCGGAGCAGCCCACGATAACGCCCTGGTCACAGGTGACCTTGCCGTCAACGATGTGGCTTTGCAGGTCCATGGTAACCTTGCCTTCCAGCTGCTTGTTGCAGGCGGCTTCCACCTCAGCGAAGATCTCCCGGGGTCTTGCCTGCAGGTCATGGATGGTATAGGCGATGGAGGGATGGAAGGGCAGGGCGATCATGGCCTCCACCTTGGAAAGGTCGATTTTCACCACGCTGTCGTAGTAAGCACCCTCACCGGGCTGCAGCTGCTTATATTCCTCGGCTCTGCCGATGGTTTCATAATAGGCTTTGACCTTGTCGTCGGTCTGCCAGATGGAGGTCAGGCAGGAGGTCTCGGTGGTCATGACATCGATGCCGATGCGGTAGTCGCAGGAAAGCTCTGCCACGCCGGGACCCACAAATTCCAGAACCTTGTTCTTCACATCGCCCTTGGGGAAGGTGGCAGCCACCAGTGCAATGGCTACGTCCTGAGGGCCGATTCCCTTGCGGGGCTTACCTTCCAGATAGACCAGCACCACTTCCGGCGCGGCAACATCATAAGTATTTTCCAGCAGCTGCTTCACCAGCTCGCCGCCGCCTTCGCCCACGCCCATGCAGCCGTAGGCACCGTAGCGGGTATGAGAATCGGAGCCGAGGATCATCTTGCCGCAGCCTGCCAGACGCTCTCTGGCATACTGATGGATGACCGCCTGATTGGCAGGGACATAGATGCCGCCGTACTTCCTGGCAGCGGACAGGCCGAAGGCATGGTCATCTTCATTGATGGTGCCGCCCACAGCGCAGAGGCTGTTGTGGCAGTTGGTCATGGCATAGGGAATGGGAAACTGCTTCAGACCGGAGGCCTTTGCCGTCTGGATAATGCCCACGAAGGTGATATCATGGGAAATCAGCGCATCAAATTTCAGCCGCAGCTTCTTGGGGTCATCAGACTTATTGTGGCTGCGGAAAATGGAATAGGCCATGGTCTTTTCACGGGCAGCGTCAGGGCTTTCCACGCCCTTGGCCTCCTCCGCCCAGACGGGCTTTCCGCCCAACAGATAGGCACCTTTTTTGAATACTTCTACCATATTACAAAACCTCCCGGTGGGAATTCGTATTTCCTAATAGTTTAACACACTTGTGCATTAAAGTAAATCGGAAAATTATCCGAAAGAAATGCGAAAAAGACGGAGTTTTTGTAACTCCGTCTTTTTCATTTTGGCTTTATTTCATCATTTCGCGGTACAGTTCCAGCTGCTTTTCTGTGGGTGCATAGTCCGTTTTGGAGCAGCAGGGAATGGTGGGCGCTTCGCCATTGACACCGACAAAGGGCGTCAAACGGTCATTTTCATACTGCTTGCGGCACTCTTCCTTGTGGAAGTCGGGAATCTCATAGGGCTTGCCGCCTTCCAGCATGGAGCGGTGGGACAGGATCGCCACAGAGGACATGGCCACTGCGGAATGGATGTCATAGGGATTGCCCGGCTGTCTGCCTTCCTTGATGCAGTTGATGAACTCACGGATGGTCAGATAGTCACCGCCGCCATGACCGCTGTTCTTGATAATCTCCTCATCGGGATCGTTCCAGACAGGCTCATAGCAGTTGATCTCTTCCATGCCTTCGGGAATTTCCCAGGCATTGTAACGAAGCATAACCTTTGGGTCCATACCCCGGAGATTTTCGATCTGACCCCTTTCACCGCAGACACGGTAGGAGTTATTGTGGGCACCGAAACCGGCACAGCCGGTCACACGGAAAATAGAGCCATCGTCATTCTGAGTCATGATAACAGCGGCACGGTCAGCCACAAAAGAGCTGTTGGGCAAACTCTCATCATAGGGAGAGAAGGTGGCAAAGGCCGTCACTCTGGCAGGTGTGGCACCGGTAGCCGCCATGAGGGGGCCCAGAGAATGGGTCACATAGTAGGTGCTGGGCAGATAGTTCCGCCAGTGACCCTCAAAATACGAGAATCTCTTGTAGAAGGCTTCGTCCATAGCGCTGCCGGGGTGGTTGTACTCGCCTTCGGCAAAGAGGATCTTGCCGAGGGTACCGCCCTGACAGACACGCTTGATTTCCCGGTTGAAGATCATCTGGGGATAGTTCTCTGCCAGCATATAAACGCAGTTGCTCTTTTCATGGGCTCGGATCAGCTCCACACCTTCTGCCATGGTACCGTTGCTGATGCACTCGGAATAGACATGCAGACCTCGCTCAAAGCACTTGATGGCATAGGGCGCATGCTGATGGAAGAAATTTGCCAGCAGCACGGCATCCATGTCGTGCTCCAGAAACTTGTCAAAATCATCGTAGGTGGCGATGGGCTGTCCGCCGAACTTCTCCACAGCAGAAGCCATACGCTCCTTGTTGTTATCACAGAGGGCAACGATCTCGCAGCCGTTCAGCATAAAGTCTCCGGCCAGATCCACACCGCGGCCGCCGCCGAAAATACCGATTTTAATTTTACTCATAAGATCCATCCTTTCCGTGAATGTTTCATATTGGGCTGCTTTCAGTATAACAAAGCCGAAGGTGGGAAACAACGGAATAAATCCACGGATTCGTTTGTAAAAGTTAGATTTGATTTGCATCTGCGGAAGATTTGTAGTATGGTAGCATCGGAGGGATGCCTGTGAAAACCAACAACATGTGCAAATTTATCGTCCCGGAAGAGCAGCAGCCCCTTCGAGTCTCCTGCTTCGTTCTGGAAAGCGATCCTGCCGTCATGGCAATACCGGATACGCTCAAATCCCACAAAATGATTTTGGTCACCAAGGGGTGCGGCAGGTTCCGCATGAGCAGCGATGATATCTCCTTTGCGCCCGGTGATCTGGTTTTCGGTTTTTGCGGCGAGATCTTCCGGGTGGAAGCCGACAGCACCTGCGAATATCTGTATCTTCATTTTGAAGGCAGCCGTGCCGATGAGCTGCTCCGCCGGTTTGATATCTCCAAAAACAACCGGTGCTTTTCCAATTTTGACGGCTTGATCCCTCTGTGGAAGGAGAGTCTGGCCAGAGCCGATGTGCAGACGGTGGACCTGGCTTCCGAAAGCATCCTGCTCTACACCTTTTCCCGGCTGACCGGTGTCAACGTCCGCCAGCGGCAGCTGGTCAACGAGGTGCTGGCACTGCTGGAAGCAAACTTTCATGACCCGGAGATCTCCATACGCTCCATCTCCAAAGTTCTTTCCTACAATCCCAAGTACATCTCCCACCTGTTCAAAGCCCAGATGGGTGTGGGTCTGACAGAGTACCTCCGCGCTCTGCGGATCAAATATGCCGTCTCCCTTTTTGACCACGGCATCGACTCTGTCAAAAATGTTGCCCTCCTTTCCGGCTTTTCCGATCCCCAGTATTTTTCCACCGTTTTCAAGAAAAGCGTGGGGCTTTCGCCCAAGGATTACATCAGCCAGGGCGCAAACCCGTAAAAAACACCGACCTCCAAAAGGGCGTTTACCAACGCCCGGTGAAATGTTTCCTGTGGAAACGTGAAATATCTTCTGCGAAGATATGAAATATTGCTTCGCAATGTGAAATATGCCTGCGGCATGTGATGGTGTCGCTATGCGACGATTAAAATCAAAAGGACAAGTTTCAACGAAACTTGTCCTTTTCTTTCACATTTTCAAAGAAAATATATCACAGGCGAAGCCTATTTCACACACCGAGAGGTGTATTTCACCCATTTGCGCAGCAAATGGATTTCACCGTGGGTTGTCCATATCCCTATGGACAACCCACTAATGGAGGTCGGTGTTTTTATGCCCATATCAGTTGGTCAGCCAGGCATCAAAGCGGTACAGGCTGTACAGGGCAACGGCAAATCCAACGATCAGATAAACAGTATTCATATTGGTTCCTCCTTTATTTCACAGGCACTTTACATTCCCGGTTGCTTCTTGTATAATTATTATACCGCCTTTATGGCTGTTTTCCATCAATATACAGCCTTAAAATATAAGGATATCGCCAAGAAGCACATTATAATAAAAGGATGTGAACAAAATGAAGCTGCGGATACGAACCAACTATATGGAAGAAGTGGAGGGTCTGCACAACGAATACCCCTATACCTTTCACCATGTGGATCTGGCCCGAACTTCCATTCCCTGGCACTGGCATGAAGCGCTGGAATTTGATTATGTAGTCTCCGGCAGCGTGAAAGTCTCCACCCCCGGTCAGACCCAGACCTTTTCCGCCGGGGAAGGCTTCTTCCTCAACAGCAACGTGCTGACCGCCATGGTCAACGGAGACGACTGCATCATCGATTCTCATCTGTTCCACTCCGTGTTTCTGGCAGGCCATTTCAAAAGCGTTTTCGAGACCAAGTATCTCAGCCCCGTGCTGCAAAACCGCAATCTGGAGCTGCTGCCCATCCGGGGACAGACCCCGGAGGAACGGGAGCTGCTGCAAAAATTGCGGCTCCTTTCCCGGCTGCAGGACACACCGGATGTGGAATTCCAGACCAGAAATCTGCTCAGCGAGATCTGGCTGCTGCTTCTGCAGGTGCTGGAAAGCACCCGACTGAAGGCCGCTCCCACCAAAAATCAGGATCGGATGCTGACCATGATGACCTTTATTCAGGAGCATTATGCCGAAAAGCTGACGCTGGAGGACATTGCCGACTCCGCCGCCGTCAGTACCCGGGAGTGTCTGCGGTGTTTCCGCGCCGCCATCCGTCAGTCGCCTATGGAATACCTCATCGACTACCGGGTGCAGGCCGCCTGCCGTCTGCTGGAAAAGACTGCCTTGTCTATCACGGAGATCGCCATGGAGACCGGCTGGGGCAACAGCTCCTATTTTTCCAAAATGTTCCGCAGAGCCTGCGGAAAGACCCCCAACGAATACCGAAAAGCCTACCGGAATATCCGGGGGAATGAATAACAGGAAACGGATTGCCACGGCTTGCAATGCAAGCAGTGGCAATCCATAAATTATTTTTTCGTCTTACTGGTGCCGTAGGGCAGACCTTCCGGCAGTCCCAGAATATAATCGGCACTGACATGATAATACTCGCACAACTGCCGTAATCGTTCGACAGGTAGAGGTCTGTGTCCGTTTTCATATTTTGCGTAATAAGATTGTTCTGTCTGCAACAATTCCGCAATTTCTCTCTGGCTTTTATCATGGTCAATACGCAAATTTTTCAATCTCTCATAATACTCCATCACAAGCCCCCCTTAACTATCCAAAAATATATCATATATGACCTAAATTTTTGTTGACTTAGGTGACATATGCCCTTATAATGCAGTTGAGGAGAGTGATACCATGAATGCCTATCTTGAAAAAGCAAAAAAGCTCCTGTTGGAGGAGCCTTTGGAACTGACGGAGTTTTTGAAGAGCGTCTATGAATATTGTGAGGAATTGGAGATCCGTAACAAGGCGGTACTTGATCCGTATTTGCAGAAGCTGAATGATCTGCTGGAACCGCTGCCCTTCGCCCAGCAGGATGCCATCGGCTGTGCCTGCATGGCTCTGTGCTGCGAAAGCGAATATGCCGCTTTCACAGACGGTTTTCACAAGGGTGCGGCATTGATCTTAAGCCTTTTGGAAAAAGGCTAAAAACAGCCACAGCTTGCTTCGCAAGCCGTGGCTGTTTCATTCTGCATTCAGCATTCTGCATTTTCCGCAACAGGCAGGGTGACGGTCACATCGGTGCCTTCACCGTAGACGGATTCGATGCGGATATCGCCCTGATGCTGTTTGAGGATTTCCTTGGCGATGGAAAGGCCAAGACCGGTGCCGCCGGTGGCTCTGGAACGGGCTTTATCCACCCGGTAGAACCGCTCGAAGAGGTTGGGCAGATCCTTGGCAGGAATGCCCACACCGTTATCGGACACCCGGACAAAGACATTCCTTCCCTCTGCACCGGCGGTGACGGTGATGGTGCCGCCGTCTGCCGTATACTTAATGGCATTGGAGCAGATATTCATGATGACCTGCTCGATGCGCTCCCGGTCACCGTTGACCTGAGGCAAATCCTCGGGACAGTCCAGCGTGAAGGTATGACCGTGGTTCTGGGCATCCAGCTGGACGGCTTTATAGACATTGCCCACGGCTTCTGCAAAGGAGAACCGGGCAATATTCATTTCCATTTTGCCGTAATCGAACTTGCTGAGGGTCAAAAGGTCCTTGACGATACGGGTCATACGGTCGGCTTCACTGACGATGACCCCCATGAAGTTGCTCCGCAGCTCCTGGGGCAGCTCGTCCCCGGCGGAGATGATGGTCTCGGCATAGGATTTCACATTGGTCAGAGGGGTACGCAGCTCGTGGGAGACATTGGCGATGAACTCCCGTCGGCTTTGTTCATTTTTCCGCTGCTCGGTGACATCGTGGATGACCACCAGTGCGCCGCTGCCGGCACTGAGGGGAGCAAGGAACAGTTCCAGCTCCCGTTCGCCCACCCGTTTCTGACATTCCAGATACTCGGAATGCTTCAGGGTCAGCAGGTTTTCAAAGGAGGCATCCTCTCCGAAGACTTCGTCAAAGGAGGCGGTGGTATCCAGACCGCGGGAGAGCATTCTCGTGGCTGCCGGGTTGGAGTGGATGACCTTGCCGTCCCGGTCAAAGGCCACCACACCGTCGGTCATGTGCAGGAACAGGGTGGAGAGCTTGTTTCGCTCGTTTTCCACTTCGGAAATGGTGTTCTGCAGGACCCGTGCCATGTGGTTGAAGTTTTTGGTCAGCGTACCGATCTCGTCCCGGCCTGTGACCTCCAGCTTCTGGGTATAGTCACCGGCTGCGACCTGACGGGTACCTTCCGTCAGTGCGCTGATGGGGGTGATCAAAATCTGGGAAAGCAAAAATGCCAGAATGATACTGATGACCAGACCCAAAATCAGAGACTGGAAGATGATGCCGAAGACCTCGTTGGTCAGCGCATCCACCGTCAGCTTGTTATCGAGGATATAGACGATATACCGATGGTCTTCGCCGCCGTCAATGGGCACAGCCAGATCCATGGTCTCGGAGGCCACGGATCCCCGCATACCCACCTCACCCTTCATGGCGGTGAGGATATTCTGGGTCATGGAGACGGAATAGGTTTGGTTGGAGCTGTCCAGCACCTCGCCGGAGGCAGCATCCAGAATATACACATTTCGCTGGGTCAGGTCGATACCGAGGTCGGCCTGTGCCATCAAAAGTTGCTTCATTTCCGACACACCGCCCTTGGCGGCAATGCCCTGCAGCTGAGAGATGAACTGGGTGGAGAAGGGCTGCTCCATCTTGGAATAGAAATCCTCGATGAAGTAGCTGCCCACACCGTTGATGAGGAAGGAGCCGATGACCGTCATCAGCGCCAAAATCAACAGCACCAGTATCATGACCATTTTTGTTCGCAATGACCGCATAAAGCTCCCCCTTTCAGCAATTATTCACCGGCAAAATAGCCTGCGCCACGCTTGGTCTTGATGATGGCAGGGTCGCCGGGATCGGCTTCGATCTTTTCACGGAGCCGCCGCACCGTCACATCCACGGTGCGCATATCGCCGTAATAGTCATAGTTCCAGACCTTTTCCATCAGCTCTTCCCGGGAGAAGACTTTACCCTTCTGGGAAAGAAGCGTGGTGAGCAGGTCGTATTCCTTCTGGGTGACTTCCACGGCTTCACCGTCTTTGTACACCGTCATGGAAGAAAGATCGATGGTCAGATCACCGGCCTTCAGCTTCTCGGCAGAGACGCTCTTGGCTTCGGCATCCATGCTGCGGCGGCGGATATTGGCCTTGACACGGGCCAGCAGCTCATGCATGGAGAAGGGTTTGGTGATATAGTCATCGGCACCGGCTTCCAGTCCGAAGACCTTGTCACGCTCCTCTTCTCTGGCGGTCAGCATCAGAATGGGCACAGTGAAGCCCTCCTGCCGCAGGGTGGCGCAGATGTCAAAGCCGTTCATGCCCGGCAGCATCACATCCAGCAGGATCAGATCCGGATCTTTGGTTCTTGCGATCTCCAGACCCTCCAGTCCGTCCAGCGCTTCCAGAGTGCTGTAGCCCTCCCGGACCAGATTGAATTTCAATATTTCCACAATGGGTCGCTCATCTTCGATGATCAAAACTGTTTTGCCCATAGCTGCTCCTTTCTGTAGGGGCGTGCATTGCACGCCCGCCGGCGACCAATGGTCGCCCCTACATTATACCACATGATTTCCAATTAGGAAAGATGGCGCAAGGCCTTGGGGAAATGATTTTTCAGCACACCGCCGCTGCCCTTGACCCAGCCAAGGCTCAGACCGTCCACCGTCAGCAATGTCCATCCGGTCTGGCTGCCCGGGATAGCTTCGCCACGGAGATATTTGGCAATCTCGGGGCTGTCCGCCGGGAAATCTGCCACAGATCCGGCTGTTTTCAGCCACAAGGCCCATGCATGGGCAGGCTCGAAGCGGTCTTTTTTTACCTCGCCCAATTCCAGACCGGGGCGGAGTACCTTCAGACCGCGGAGGCTGGGCAGTTCCATCGGTGCCAGAAACAGGCTCTGACCGAAGGCGATGACCTTGCCCTCGGGCAAAGCCAGACCGTGCTCCTTTGCAAAGGATGCAAGGACTTTATCCATAGGCAGAGGCTTTTCCAAAGCAGGCTCTCCTGCTTCGCCCTCCGGGCTTTTTTCCAATACGGCGGCATAGTGACCTTCGCCACGGAGCTTATGAGGCCAGAGGCGGAAGGTCTTTGCCAGTTCGGGATTTCGTTCTTCCGTCCAGTCCGGTCTGCCGGGGTCGAACCATGGCGCATCCACGGCAACGAGAGAAAAATCGGCATGACTTTCCAGAAACCGGCTGACAGTGCCTTCATTTTCCGCCGGAGCAAAGGTACAGGTGGAATAGACCAGTGTGCCGCCGGGGGCAAGCATCTTGGCGGCGGAAGCCAGAATCTCCTGCTGCCGGTGGGCACACATCTCCACCGTCTCCTCGCTCCAGTCGGTGACGGCAGCTTCCTCTTTTCGGAACATGCCCTCGCCGGAGCAGGGGGCATCCACCAGAATGCGGTCAAAGAACCCTGCGAAATGGCTTTCCAGCTTCTGGGGATGCTCGTTCAGCACCAAGGCATTGGCAATGCCCAGCCGTTCAATGTTTCTTGCCAGAATTTTAGACCGCTTGGGGTTGATCTCATTGCAGACCAACAGACCCTCGCCCCGAAGGGCTGCCGCCAGCTGGGTGGTCTTGCCGCCGGGGGCAGCGCACAGATCCAGCACCTTCATGCCCGGTCGGACATCCAGCAGTCCTGCCGGTGCCATGGCACTGGGCTCCTGCAGATAGTAAAGCCCTGCCTCATGGTAGGGGGAAAGCCCCGGACGGGTGGCAGAATCGTAATAAAACCCGTGCTTTTCCCATGGCACAGGAGACAGGCCAAACCCATCCAGTGCCGGCGGTGCATCGGTTTTCAGGGGGTTCAGCCGCAGACCCACGTTCCGGGGACGGTCATAGGATGCCAGAAAATCCGTATATTCTTCACCCAAAAGGGCTTTCATTCTGATTTCAAACCATTCAGGAAGCATAATTGTTCCTCCGCTATGTTCTTTGGAAACAGTATAGCACAAATTTTCTCCTATGACGATATTTTCATTATCAATCATCCATTGAATTCTGTCTGTCAAAACACCTTGCTCTTACTTGAATTCTTTGATACAATGAATTCATATACGATCCACAAAACTTTTATGGAGGAAAAATGCATATGAAACGAGGAATTTTTAGGATCATTGCCGGTGCCGTGCTGGTTCTTTTGCAGCTTTATCTAATTTCGGATCCTTCTATAATCGATCCGTCTTATCCGTATCGTCATGTTGGTTGGGATCTTTCGTTTGCCATTGGCTTTTTCAGTTTCGGCATTGTCGGTGCTATTTTACTGCATTATGGTATTCGTGCATGTCGGCACAATTTCCGTTCAAAACTCATTCTTCACAGCACCCCCTCAAAACCCCTGATTGTGACCAAATGGGTATTCTTCGGCTCAACTGTGCTTCTTCTTGCCTTTAATGTGTATCGGGTGGTTTTTTCGTTCTATGCGCTTTTCTCTTTCCCTTTCTTCAATCTTTTTATGTTCTTTGCAACTTTGTCCTTTGCGCTTTATTTGCTCATTTATGTGCACAAAAAGCCCACTTGTCTTTTTTCGACTGCTCTGATATTTACAGGCATTGCTTACCTATATAATCTTGTCGATGGTTTTCCCCTTATTCTGGAGTATTCAGAAACCCCCACTTTTTCCTTTATCTTTATAGTCGTTCCTCAATTCGTTTCAGGAATCCTGTATATTGCGATTGCCGCCACACTGTACAAAGAAAATTTCTCCATCTCTGTTGTCAAAGTGTTGGGGTGGATCGTGTTCGGGTTGGAGCTTACAGCAAAAGTATTGTCCAATATGCTTTCACTCAAGAACCTTCTCTCTTACTTTACCAATATTGGCAGCTTGCTTTTCCTGATGTTACCTGTCGCTTTTTTCCTATATATCAGCATATTTGATATCAACACCTTACAAAAGTCTAACAACTATATGCCCCCCACATCTTTTCCTGCTGACAACCTTTGACCGCTGAGGTTGGATAAATTGCAATGAAGAAATAAAAAAGCTGCCTTTCGGCAGCTTTTTATTTTAGTGAGTCTCCAGCCAGGCCTTGACCTTGGTCTTAGCCAGCACCAGAATGTCCTCTGCAGGATAGGGAGATGCCTCGCCGCCGCAGACATACAGGAAATAATAGCCGTCGGGAGTTTCGTAGAGTGTTTCCTCGTAGCCTGCAGGATCGCCGAAGAAGCCGTTGACGGACTTCTTTACCAGAGTGGCAGTTTCCGTATCATATTCGCGCTTGCGGATAATCTTTTTCATCAGGCAGAACTTCCTTTCTAAAGTCTCGCTTCATTATAAAAGAGATATGCAGAACTTTCAATAGCTTGAATGTGGAAGTTTTTTCGAATATCCATGCCTTTCTTGTACTTTTTTCACAAAGACCAAGTCGAAATCGCTCGAAACTGCCGATTTGTTTCCAAAAAGTTCATGTTTCCCCTTATGGACACAGGCGGTCTTTTGGGCTATAATAAACAAAAACGAAAGGCGGTAAGGATATGGATGAAGAAAAGAAGGAAGTAAGAACCGATTTCCGAAAGACAGGCAATGCCAATCAGGCACTGACCTTCCGCCTTGTTGCTGTGGCTCTGGTGCTCTACTGGCTCTTCGGCATCGTCAAGGCCTATTTTGAAGGAGGCCCCGAAGCACCCTCCCTGCTGCTGCTGATTATCGCCATTGTGGTCATGGGCGGCGGCGCTGCCTTTGTGGGGCTGCTGGCCTACAAGACATGGAAAAAAGCCAAGGCCGATGCCGCAATGTCCGAAGAAGAAATCGCAGAAATGGAAGCTCTTCGGAAAGAGGATGAAGAATAAAGCAAACGGATTGCCCCATGGGGCAATCCGTTTTTATTTGCATTTCATTAAAATAACCTGCCGGTTTTCGGCGGCAAGGACCTCCATGGCGGCGGCGGTGCGGTCGACATCGAAGGTCAGAAGCACATCGTCCAGCCAGATGGGGGTATCCTTGGGTAACAGAAGCTTTGTCATGGCAAGGCGCAGCGCCAGCCAGACCTGATCCCTTGTGCCGCTGCTGAGGGCTGCCAGGGGTCTTGCCAGACGGGAACTGCCCTCTATGACCTGCAGAGTGAAATCCTGCTCCAGAACCAGACCGTCATATTGCCCACGGGTCAGCTTGGAGAGATATTCTCCTGCCAACCGGGTCAATTTGGGGGCATAGACCCGCTGCTGCTGGGATTTGGCAAACTCCAAAGCCTCCTGTGCAAGGGCAATCGCCTGCTCCTGTTCCAGCAGCTTCTGCCGCTGCTGTTCCAAGGCCGCCCAGCGATCCATCAGCGTTCCGCGGTCTTCTTCGGAAAGCAGTTCCAGTTCCTGCCGCAGAGCCGCCGTTTTGTCGTCAGCACCGCAGGCAGCCTCATATTCCGCCTTTGTCTGACGGACACGGGCTTCCAGCTTCTGCCGCTTTTCATCGGCAGATTTTTTTCGTTTTATGGCAATGGGAACCATGACCAACGCGACGATACCGGGCAAAATCGCCCACGGACTTTTTGCCCAGATGCACACACCGCAGACGACCAGTTCCAAAATCGCCAACCAGAGCCACAAAAACAGGGACTTGGGCGCAGGGGCTTCTCTCAAAGCCCCCTCAGCCGCCTGCAGGGCAGCTGCACGTTCCTGCCGACGGGACTGCAGCAGCTCCACCGACTGTGCCAAAGCCGCACGGGTACTCTCTGCCCGCTCCTGTTGGGCAAGAGCCTGCTCCACTTCACGGAGTTTTTCCTCCACCTCCGGCAGAAGTCCCGACTTGTGGTAACGGATGCGGTTTTTCCATTGCTTCAGCCGTTCTGCCGCCTGCAGGGCATCTTCTCCCCCGTCACCGCCCACAGCCAGATTTTCCAGCCGACGGGCAAGGGCAGCATCCTGCGAAACCGCCAATTCCTCCCCACGGAGGAAGGCACTTCTTTGGAACACGCTCCGTTCCAGTCCCAGAAAATACATGCCGCAGTTTTCTGCCGTCACATCGGGCCATGCCAGTCCCGTCTCCTTTTCATAGGCACGAAGCTGCCCCATGGGCTTGCCCTTTTCGGAAGTCCGCTGCAAGACCACGGTTTTTCCGTCCAGTTCCAGTTCCAGAATCCCCTCCATGGGTTTGCCGTTCCAAGGCTCATAGCGAACCTTTTCCGGCAGACGGCCTTTGGCGGCACGCTGGGACGTATCGATGCCATAGAACATGGCAAGGAAAAAGGCCGCCCATGTGGATTTTCCGTGGCCGTTGGGCAAAGTCAGCGCATTGACACCGGGCTGCAGAACCAGTTCCGCCTCATCGAGGCAGCCGAAGGTGGCTTTCATCCGCAAAATCTTCACGGCTGCTCCCTCCCTTCCAAAGCTGCCAGCAGACAGCGGACTGCCTGCTCCGTCAGCGGGTCATCCTTCTGCTTTAAGTAAGCCAAAGCCTGACCCCGCAGGGTCTGCTGACCGCAGCCTGCCCAGAGGTCTCTGGGGGGCACCGTATCATCCCGCACTTCCAGACGGCGGAAATGATGGGCAAGGTCTGCCTCCACCGCCTCCACATCCAACGGCTCCGACTCGCCCGTGAGGATGAGACAACATATGCTGCCCTCCGCCTCCTTGGGAACGGTCAGGTCATGGACATCCAGAGACAGAATTTCAAATTTTGGAAATGTCAGCGGCAGGAATTCCTGTCTGCAATCGGCATCCAACTCCACATACCAGACGCCCTTTTCGCCGCACTCGTCAAAGCCTCTGCCCATGGGGCAGCCGGGCCAGCCATAGTGGGTTTTCCCTGCTTTTTGCAGGGTGGATGCCTTGTGGATATGACCCAGCGCCAGATAGTCCAAGCCGCAGGCAGCAAGGGTTTCGGAGGAAATGGGATGGTAGCCGCCGGGGTTTACCGGGTCGCCGTGGAACACACCCACTTCCAAAAATCCGTCCTCAGCCTGAGGAATGGGCTGCAAAAGGTCATAGGCTTCCGAATCCCGAAAGCCTGCGCCCCAGACCCGACACTTTTTATCGGAAAGGGTCACGGAAGTCATATTTTCCGTGAAAATATGGACATTTTCCGGCAAGTTTTCTTTTTTCCAAACAGACTGCAAGGTGGCGGGGTCATGGTTGCCGGGGGCGATGAACACCGCCGCACCGCATTGGGCAAAGGCGGTTTTCAAGGCCTCCACCGTTTCGGGATAGACCCTGTCACTATCGAACACATCGCCTGCCAGCAAGAGCAGGTCGCATGCTTTTTCTCGGCAGAGCCTTGCCAGCTCCATGGGAATCTGCCGCTGGAGGCCACGCATCTGAGCCGCTTCTTCATAAGAAAAAGCGGCAAAGGGGCTATCCAGATGAAGATCTGCAGTGTGTATCAGTTTTATCAAAATAAGACCTCCGACCACGAATAATGCAAAATGTAGAATGCAAAATGCAAAATGATTGTGTCCGGCAAAGCCGGACGAATTGAAATCGTCGCCTTTGGCGACACCTCCATTCTGCATTCTTAATTCTGCATTCTGCATTACATAATAATAACTCCGTCTACCGGATATTCCGGCAGATCCAGCACATACCGCTGGCAGGCATTGATGAGTGTGGTCTCGCCGTACTTGTCCAGCCGGGGAATATCGTGACCGTAGGACATATGGACATGACCGTGGACCAGATATTTGGGATGGTATTTATCCAGCAGATCCTTAAAAGCGGCGAAGCCCTGATGGGCAGGATCTCTGCCATCGCCGTGACCCTCCACGGGGGCATGGGTCACCACCAGATCCACCCCCTTATGCCGCCGCAGCTGCCACCGCAGCTTGCGGATCCGGCGCTTCATCTGCCCTTCGGAATACTGATGGTCGCCGCCGTTATACTTGCGGCTGCCGCCCAGACCGAGGATTCGCAGCCCTTCCACATTCATGATCTTGTCTTCCAGACAGAAGCAGCCTTCGGGACGCTTCTGCTTATAGATGCCATCGTGATTGCCATGGACATAGAGCAGCGGCGCATGGGACATGGTCACCAGAAAGGTCAGATATTCCGGCTTCAGATCGCCGCAGGAGATGATGAGGTCATACTCCTTCAGCTTTCCGGGCTGATAATAGTCATAGAAATAAGGACACTCTTCATCGGCTAAAAAAAGGATCTTCACAACAGCCACTCCTTTTCAGGGGGAATTTCATCTCTGTAAATACCCAGCAGCCGCACCAAATTCTGCGACATGGGCAAAAGTTCGTCAAAGCAGGGGATTCGACCGTCCACACCCTCGCAGAGCCAGTCCATGTGCATGATCTCCTCGGGGGTCAGATTGCGGCTGCCGTCGTTGCGGACATTGCCTGCCTGATCCACCAGAACTGCATGGAAGGGCGACACTCTGCCATCGGCAACACCTTTTTTGAGGATCTCCACCAGTCTGGCGACACCGTCCGGCAGGCGGTCACTGAGCTGCAGGTCAATGACGCCGCTGCCCAGTCCCCACCAGTAGTTGACAGCCCGCTGACCGTCTCTGCCGCTGAGGGCATCCCAGCCGCCATCGAGGATGGAGGTGACGACTTTTTCATAGAATCTGCCCCAATCCCACAGGGGCGTGCCAAGAGGAATGTGCAAGCCGCCCTTTTCAATGAGGTAAGTGCCCCATTCCCATGCCAGATGGGTCTTTTGCTGACCCACGCCCTCCCGGTTGGAGATGACATCCACATTTTCCCCTTCAAAGAGACTTCCCTCTCTGGGCAGGCAGCTCCAGCGGAGCTTCACTTCCACCTTGGGGTTGGTCATTTTCGCGCCGAGAGTAAAGGCATTGATGCCTGCCGGTACGCCGAAAATGGGATAGTTCGCCACATAGCCGATCTTGCCCGTTCTGGTCATGGCACCTGCCATGGCACCGGTGAGGAATTTGGCTTCGTAGATCCGTCCGTAGTAGGTACGGACACCGGTATAGGGCATGGACAAGGCGCAGTTGAGTACCTTCACACCGGGGTATCGGGCGGCGATTTTTCGGCAGGCACCGATCATGGGCGGCGAGGTGGCGAAGATCACCTGTGCGCCGTCGGCAACGGCCTGCTCCATGACAGTCTCCGCTTCGTCACCGCCGTGGATTCCATCATAGGTGCGGACAGTGATTCGGTTGCCCAGTGCTTCCTCCAGATACTGTCTGCCCAGATCGTGAGCCTTTGCCCATGCGCTGTTTTCCACAGTGCTGCTGTACAAAAATGCCACATCCAGATGGGTGGGACGGCTGTCCAGCATCAGGCTCTGGAACACCTTATGCTCCGGCCGGGCAGGCTCCGTGCTGATGGCGATGGGTGTTTCCTCCGTCCGGAGCTTCACATCGGGCCAGACGGAAGCGATGGTCTTTTCCAGTTCCTGCTCCGTCAGATCCCACAGATCTGTGTAGGCATAGACACCCAGCCAGACCATGAGGGCTTCTCCCGTGGTCACCGGCAGGCGGGCTCCGCCCTGCTTATGGAAGGCAGTTCGGAACCGGACATAGGAGGAGATAAACCGTGTCCGTTCCTCGGCTGTCCACACATGATCCTGCTCCATGTCAAGGGCCACCAACAGTTTGCCGTAGGCACCGGGCTGATGGAGCCGCACCCGATAGACACGGGAAAGGCGGTAGAATTCCATGAATTCATAATAGGCACGGATGGTGGGGTCCTCGGCGTACATGGGTACGATTCGGATCACATGGGCAGGAATGGTGGGTGCATCAAAGAATTTCAGCACGCTGACACGCTTATTGCCCTCCTGGACATAAAATCTGCCCAAATATTCATAACACAAAATAGGGTCCCGGATGCCCTCGTCGCTGAGGTGGGCCTGACAGAGCATGATCCATTTGCTTCCAAACTCGCTCTGCCAGGGCAACAGAGGCATGAAATCCGAGGAAAAGGAGGTTTTCCGCCCGGTGGTCTTGATGCCCACCACCAGATAGGAGGGCACTTCCATGACACCCAGATCCACCTGACCTGCCGCCATGGAGATGTTCAAAATCTCATCCAGCACCTGCGGATAGGGGTATCTGCCATGATGGACATCCTCTTTATACTCTTTTTTGCCCCGTTTTTGGGCTTTTTCGTAATATTCTTTTGCTTCCTGAAATGACATAGGAAACCTCCGGTTTCTAATGCAGAATGTAAAATGCAGAATGCAGAATGAATGTGTCCGGCAAAGCCGGACGAATTGAAATCGTCAGCGAAGCTGACACCTCAATTTTGCATTTTATAATTTTGCATTTTGCATTTAAATAAAATCATCGCCGCAGGGCGGCTGCTCTGCGGCGACGGTTTCAGCCGACCGGCTGCTTCTGTTCCATGTAACGGTCTACGAAATGCTGCAAAATGGCCTTTCTGGTGACGATGCCGATGAAAGTGCCACGGTCATCCACCACAGGCACAAAGTTCTGACTGACTGCCGTGGATACCAGATCCTCCGCCTTGGCTGCCACCGATACAGGGGTATTGTCACGGCGGTGGGCGATCTCCATGATGCCATGGTCTTCCATCTGCCGCAGGTCTGTCAGCCCCAGATTCTTGATGCCCCAGAGCAGGTCACCCTCTGTGAGGGTGCCCCGGTAGCTGCCATCCTTATTGAGAATGGGCAGTGCTGCAAAGCCGGAGCTTTCCATTCGTTCCAGTGCTTGACGCATGGTATCATCGTCGTGCAGGAATGCACACTTGGCCTTGGGCGTCAGCAGGAATAAGATATTCATCTGAATTCACTCCAAATATGTTCTGTCTCCATTATAGCACATATGTCCATGGAAAAACAGCCCTCTTTTTGTGAATATTTCATAAAATTTTACAGGTTGTCGATGGCGTAGATCAGACCTTCTCTCAACCGGTCCACATCCTCGGGAGTATTCTCCCGACCAAAGGAGATGCGGATGGCGCCATCGATGACCTTGGCAGGCACACCCATGGCTTCCAGCACATGGCTGCGGTGACCCTTGGAGCAGGCAGAACCAGCGGAGACGTAGATCTCCCGTTCCTGCAGGCGGTTGATAAGACCCTGACTCCGCAGACCGGGTACAGACACGGTGACCACATGAGGAGCATCGCCCTTGCCGAGGAACACCAGTCCCGGCACATCTGCCAATTTTTCCCGGCAGAGATCACGAAGCTGGGAAAGATGGGCGATCTCCTGATTCAGATCGCAGGCAGCGCAGGCGGCACCGAAGCCAACAATAGCAGGCAGACCCTCTGTGCCGGAGCGGAAATTCTGTTCCTGTCCGCCGCCTCGCAGCAGAGGCGGCAGGGTCAGACCCTTTTTGATATACAGTGCGCCCACACCCTTGGCACCATGAATTTTATGACCGGAGACGGAAATGAGATCCGCACCCAGAGTTTTGGCCTTGAAGGGCACCTTGCCGAAACCCTGCACCGCATCGGTGTGGAACAGGGCAAGAGGGCTCTTTCTCCGAACGGCTTTGACCATATCGGCAATGGGCATGACGGCACCGGTCTCATTGTTGACCATCATCACAGACACCAGAATGGTATCGGGACGGAGGGCAGCAGACAGGGTCTCCACGGAGACAAAGCCTGTCTCATCGGGCTTTAGATAGGTCACCTCGAAGCCCTGGGCTTCCAGCTTTTCCATGGGATGGAGAACGGCATGGTGTTCCACCGCCGTGGTGATGATATGCTTGCCCCGTTTGCCCAGACGTTCGGCGGTGGAGAAAATCGCCCAGTTATCGGCTTCCGTGCCGCCGGAAGTGAAGAACACCCGCTCCGGCTCCGCACCCATGAGGGCAGCCACCTGATTTCTGGCAGTTTTCATCTGCCGCTCTGCCTCCACACCCAGATGATGGACGGAGGAAGGATTGCCCCAGCATTCCTTGAGCATATAGGTCATGGCCTCCACCGCCTCTTGGCAGGGCTTGGTGGTGGCGGAATTATCGAGATAAATCATAGGACCTCCGAAAACAAAGGTTTTCTTTTATTTTATCACACTTTTCTGGCAAAGTAAAAGGTTCTGTGATATGATAACAATCGAGGTGAACTCCATGGATAAAAAAGCACTCCGGGCGGACATTGGCGCAAAAAAGAAAGCCATGACCGCCGAACAAATAGAAAAAA
>JAZNLL010000035.1:0-50934 GCA_045579045.1 Candidatus Avilachnospira sp. | reverse complement strand
AAGGCAATGTGCAGAACATCCAGGCCAGCGTTGTCTGCTATCTGAAGAGAGGTCTTGCAGGTTCTACCAATGTCAAGCAGCTCAATATGTTCAGATCTATGTACTACTACAACCAGGTTGCTAACAGCTTCTTTGGTCTGTGACCGGTTCCGATGCCAAGGGTACGTTCAACCTCCACAGCTCCATCAAGAGAAGTGAGGTCGCAACCATTCTGAGCAGAATGTACAATGAGAATGTCCGCCAGGCCATCACTCTGAACTAAAGTTCAGAAATAAACCCTAAAACATAAAGACAGCCCCTCTCCCAAAAGGAGAGGGGCTGTTCTCTATTCAACGTCAATGCTTTGGTGCTGGGTTGGGGAGACCCCAAAGTGCTGTTTGAACATTTTTGAGAATGCGTAAAAGTCGTCGTAGCCTACGGCCTGTGCAGTCTTTTTAACACTATGTCCCTGACGCAGCAGGGGCAGTGCTTGTTCCATGCGATAATTCTGCAAATACTGCTTGGGAGAAACACCCATTCGCTTTCGGAATAGGGTCGAAAAGTAAGTTCTGTCCAAGTTCAGCCGTTCAGCGATTTTCGATACATTGATCTTGAGCATATAGTCGGCATGAATGATACCCATAGCCAGTTCGATATGATCGTCTTTTGTATCGCTGTTATCCATAAGGACGGAAAACAGCTCCCACAGTTTGGCGTAGAGGAATTCGGTTCGTCCCTTGCTGTTATTTGGGGCATTTTTCATATCCTCAAACACTCTGGCTGCGGCAGGGCAGTGGATCACATCGGGGAGTTTCATGGGCGTTTCCTCTGCTCGAAAGCCCACCCATGTATATTCCCACGGATCATCGGCATCTGCTTCGTAATAGGCCTCTGTAAGGGGTGGGACAACAAAAAGCCATCCTTTCGATAAATGATATTCCTTTTCGTTGATGCGGAGAATGCCGTTGCCGGAAATAATATAATGCAGGTACCAATCGTCCCGTGGGTCTGGACCATAATTGTGATTTTTCGAACATTTTTCGTAGCCGAAATGTTCTGGTATTAGACTTTTATGTTCTTTTTTTATGATAATTTCCTGATATTTCAATTTCAAAACGCCCTCTAAAAAACAACAAAAATACAATGGATATACGCACATTTTAACATTCCATTTCTTTGAATGTCAATATATAATATACTTGTATTAATGTGGAGAGATGTCAAAAGAAGACCCACAGGAAAAATCATCCCAAAAAGGAAGGCGAAGAATGATGAACAGAAGGAAGTCTCTTGTTCGTTGGCTGGCTCTGCTGCTGCTTGTTGTGGCAGTAGTGGGCGTGACCTTTGCCAGTGCAAAGGAACCTGCAGCCAAGGCAGCAGGTCTGTCCCTGGAGGACATGCCCATTGTGCTGCCTGCCAATGTGACAGATGTGGAAAAGACGGCTGCTAAAGAACTGCAGCACTATCTGAAAGAGATGACAGGCACCAACTCCTCCATTATCACGGAGAGTGTTCCGGTGGAAAATGCTATCTACCTCGGCGCAACCAAGTTCGCTGAGGCAAACAATGTCACCTACACCGACAAGAACGGTATGGGTGAAGGCTGGGCCATCAAGGCCATTGGCAACAACATTGTTCTGACCGGCGGTGAGACCAGAGGTACCCTCTATGCCGTCTATCACCTGCTGGAGGACCATTTCGGTGTCCACTGGTGGAACATGTGGGAAGAGTATGTCCCCACCATGAACGATGCAGAGGTTCCTTTTGACTATGACCACAGCGGCGAACCCCTGTTTGCCGATCGTACCATCTACACGGTGGAGACCAAGACCTCCCTCTACTATGTCCGTAACCGTATGAACGGCTTTACTTCCAACGCACCCCAGTCTTACGGCGGCGAGAACAACTATGCAAGACCCTATCATGTGCATACCTTCAACCGCTATTTCCCGGCCTACTATGCAGAACCCACCAGTGCTGCTTCTGCAAGATGGACGGAAGCCATTAACCCCGAGGGTGTCAACTGGTATGAAGAGCATCCCGAATGGTATGCCTATTCCAGCGCCCGCGGTGAGCGTATTTCCTTCGGTCAGATGTGTCTGACCAACGAGGAACTGATGGAAGTCTTCGCGGAAAAGGCCATCAAGGCCATCGAGCTTTCCTATGAAGATGCCGACAGAGCCGGTGTCGCCCGACCCTTGTACATCGATATTTCTCCCAACGATATGGGCGGCCATTGTGAATGTGATGACTGTCGGGCCGTGGAAGCAGCCAGCGGTCCTTCCGGCCGTCTGCTGAAGTTCGTCAACAAGGTCGCTGAGGGCATTGAAAAGGTCTACCCCGAGATCAAGGTGGAGACCCTGGCCTATGCCGCTTACTTTGAACTGCCTCTGGATGATACCAAGCCTCGCCACAATGTGGTTGTCCGTCTGGCTTCCTCCGATGTGGACATCGTCCACAACATGGATCATCCCAACAATGTCAAGGTCAAAAATCGTCTGTACCAGTGGGGCTCCATTCTGGAACCCGGTCAGCTGATGTATTGGGACTACGGCATCGTTCTGGATGACTACGGCGTCCTGCCCAACATGTTCAAGTTCGGTTCCGACTACCGTCAGGTCTATGAAAACGGCGGTATGGGTATTTTTACCGAGTTCCAGAGATATAACACCGTTGACTTCTGGGATATGAAGCATTGGATTCTGACCAAGGTCATCGAAGACCCCTATCAGGACGAATACGAACTGGCCATGACCTTCCTGAAGGGCTATTACGGCGAAGCCGCCGCTGAGCCCCTCTACGAATATCTGCGCTTTATGGAAGACTGTGCAGCCGAACACAATGAGATCATCAAGTATGGCGATATGATCATCGATGCACCCTGGCTGGACGGTGAAGAGATCGTCAGAGGCGATGCTTACTTTGAAGAAGCCATTGCCGGTCTGAAGGCAGATACCTCTCTGTCCGATGCAGAACTGGAACTGGCGCTGACCCGTGTCAACGCTGCCAGAGGCGGTTTGGATCGCCTGATTCTGACCAACTACGAAGACTATGTCATGGATCTTTATAACGAAGGCAAGCCTTTCGGTCTGGATCGTCAGGTCATCGGCAAGCGAATGATCGACGGTCTGACATGGCTCATGGACATGGAAAATGAGCATGACTACACCGGTATTGAGAGCTTTGGTCTCCGCGGCACGCACAACGGTTCCACGGAACTGAACACCTTTGCCAAGTATGCTGCTGAGAAGGATGAAAACACCGGCGAACTCCTGGCCCGCCCGCCTATTCCGGAGCAGATCTATGAAGATCATCCCGGTATCGCCGATGTGCATATCCATGATTATCTGGCCAGCAACTTCTTCCATGCCGGTATTTATGTCCAGTATCCCCATGTGGATAAGGTGAGCTACGCCGCTTCCTGGGAAGGCGGCAGTGCCATTGTGATCGATCAGGATGTCCTGTTCGACTGGGCTGAGGAATACGGCGGCGGTACCAACACCTATGTATTCAGCGAGACCAAGTCCTTAGCGACCAATCTGGGTGCCATGTACCTCAATGACCCCATTATTGCCGATGGCGAATATCATCTGTACCGCCTGCCCAACCGTACTGTTATCAGCGAAGGCCGTACAAAGATCAGCTTCTTCAATGATATCATCCGCTGCAGTGTCAAGGATCTGACCCATCTGGCCGATGACCCTGTGGATGTCTATGTGTCCATGAAGGTGGAAGGCGATCCCACCGGCGAAGATCCCAATAACCTCGCCAAGATCTATCTGGATCGGGTGCTTCTCGTAGAACCCTGCTCCGCCTATGAGATCAACTACGATACGGAAGTCCCTGCAACCTGTTCCACCAATGCCTATAAGGTCGGTGACTGCCCCGTCTGCGGCCAGGAAGCTACCTATGAGATTCCTTACAGCAGAGAACCCCATAAGCTGGTCAGCGACTATACCTACGATGTACAGACCAACACTTATTCCGCTGAATGTGCCGTCTGCGGCGAAGCATTCTTCGATGTGAAGGGTCAGCTGCCCGATGAACTGCTGGATGTGCTGGCAGCAGAAGATATTACGCTGGACAGCATCTATGACTTTGGTGTCAGTGATTTCGTCACCTCTGCTGAGCGTGCGGAATATCAGGATATCATCCGTGATGCCGATTCTATGCTGGGCATGACTGTCCGCTGGGATTACAGTAAGATTTCCGAAGCACAGAGAGGTTATTTCCAGATCACCGACAGCCGCCCCATGGCCTTCGCCCACGGCAAGGGCACGACCGCTCCCTATGCCGACGATATGATTCTGGATGGCGACTATCACCTCTACAAGCTGGAGGATGTGCCGCTGGTCAACGATACCAACTCCAAGCTGATCTTCTTCAACTGGAGCTTGCAGGTGGATTGTTCCGGTCTGACCCATCTGAAGAACCGGAAGGTGGATGTTTACTTCTCCATGAAGGTGGAAGGCGAACTGGATTATGCCGAAGATGCTGCCAATCCGCCCTTCTATTACATCGACCGCGTCATCGTTGTGGCAGGCTGCGGCAGCCATACGTCCTCTGAATACACATGGGATGCCGCACAGCAGCTCTACATTGGCGAATGTGACGATTGCGGAAAGACCGTCACCCACGCCTTTGCCGCAGAACTGCCCCAGCAGGTTCTGGACAATGTGGCAGCCCACAAGAGCGATCTGAGCCATGTCCATGAATATGCGGTGGAAGACTTCTTCTCCTCCAACTACATCAATGATTACCGCACGATCATCGAGGATGAAGGCTCTGTCATGGACAAGGTGCTGAAGATGGATTCCTCCAAGGCCAACGCATCCGTCCGCCAGCAGAGATTTGTGTTCAGCGATGCAAAGCCCTTTGCTCTGACCGCCCAGAGATATTCTTCTTCTCAGAATCCTCCTGTTACCTTTGACACCATCGCACCTGCGGTGCTCAATGCCAATAGCGGTGACGGTCAGTATCACATCTATGAGATGTCCGGTCTTTTGATCCCCAGCGCCCATCAGTACACTTGGGGCTTCGATTACACCTTCCAGTTCTCCTTCAGCGATATCAAGAACTTCCTGCAGGATAAGAATGTGGATTTGTACCTTTCCATGAAGGTGGAAGGCGATGTGACCTATACCACCGATAAGGACTCCGCTAAGATGCCCAAGTATTACATCGACCGTGTCATCGTGGTGGACAACTGCGGTAATCACATCAGCAAGGACGATGCAGAATTTGTTTCCGCTGCCACTTGCTACAAGGGCGATACCTATGAAGGCATCTGCACCTACTGCGGAAAGATCTCCGAGACGGAGGATGTCGAAACCAGACTGGCTCATGTCTTCGGTGCTTTCGAGGCCTCTGCCGACGGCAAAACGCAGATCGCAAAGTGCCGGAATGACGGCTGTACCGTGACCAAGGAAATGCGTTACAGTGCAGCGCTTCCTCAAGAAGTTCTGGACGATGTCAATGCGGCAGGTCTGGGTCTGGAGCACATCTTTGACTATGGTCCTTCCACTTTCAAACTGGGTGTCAGCACGGTTCTGGAACTGGTGGAGGATTCCGAATCTGCCTACGGTGCAGCGTTGATGGTCCCCAATGACTATTCCAAGCTGTCCAACCCTGCCCTCTACATGAACCTGCCCAGTTACAGCTATATGCGTAAGATCGGTGTCAGCAATGGCGGCGACCTGGCCTATCTGGATGCCGATGAGCTGAAGGCCAACCAGGGTAAGGGCTACTGCCTCTACAAGTTTGAGGATGTGACCCTGCCTGAGAGTTCTTCCTCCTACGGCTACGTCTCCATGTTCAATGGTCCCATTCAGAACTGGACGCTGGCGACCAAACTGCGTGAGTTCGAGGGCCAGCAGATTGACCTCTACATCTCTCTGAAGATCGAAGGTCAGTTCGGCAGCTCTGTCAACAAGCCTGCATTCTATGTGGACCGCATGATTTTGGTCACGGATTGTGAAAACCACGGTCTGCAATACGAGACCATCCCCGGTTCCGATTGCACCCAGCCCAACAAGCGGGTGGCAGTCTGTGACGTCTGCGGTAAGGAATATGTGGAGATCGATGGCGTCGGTGCGACCCACAGCTTCACCAAGTACCTCCGTGACGAAGTGGATAAGTATCTGTATGTTGCCCAGTGCGATTACGGCTGCGGTGCCACCGATACCAAGTACGATCCCAAGCTGACGGTGGAAGAGAAACTGCCCGCTGAACTGCCCGATAATGTGAAGAAGCATGTCCTGTTCTCCTATAGCTGCGATGAGATCACACTTTCCGGTGTTGACGATGCCTATCGCTGGGACTTTGAACTGGATCGGCCCGTCGGTGTTCTGGAATATGAAATTTATGAATCCAGCGCACTGATCTTCACCGGCAATGGCGGCCCCAGCACTGCCATGTATCCTGTCGGTCAGTCTGCCCGTCCCATGGGTTCCTTCGAGGGTGTGGCTGCCAACTCCGGTAAGGGTTATCAGCTCTATTCGCTGAAGGGTGTTGTGCCCATTCAGGCCCGTGCATACAACTATTTCTTCTTCTTCTCCAACTGGTGTGTGCAGATCCACATGCTGGATGACGATCTGATTCAGAACGGTTACAGAGACAAGTCTGTTGACCTGTATCTGTACATGAAGGCGGAAGGCGACACCAGTGCCGTCAGCGAAAACAAACCCATCTACTACATCGATCAGCTGATCGTTGCAGAAAGCTGCGCTGCTGACGAAACCTGGACGACCGTCCGTGAAGCAACCTGCTCTCAGACCGGTCTGATGGTCGGTGACTGCGCTGTCTGCGGCCTGCAGAACAGTGAAGTGGAGCTTCCTAAGCTGCCTCATGTTATGAGCAAGACCGTTCTGGAAAAGAAAGCCACCTGCCTTGCCAATGAATATCGCTACGGTCTGTGTGATATCTGCGGCGCCCGTGAATCGCAGCAGGTGGAAGGTACCATGCTGGAGCACAGCTTCTCTAACTATGTGAAGCAGAATGACGGTACCGGCCGTGAGATCGCATACTGCGATAACGGCTGCGGCGAGCGTCGGATCCGTACAGCCAATCTGGGCATGCAGGATGTGACCACAGAGATCCCCGAGAACATCCAACAGATTCTGCCTGTCATCGGCAAGCCTGCCACTCACGGTGTCTCCTTCAGCGATATCAAGTCCTCCGACTGGTATTTCGATGCTGTCAAGGAAGCTGTGGACAACAAGCTCATCAACGGTGTCACTGCCACCGAGTTCCGTCCCAACGAGACTCTGACCGTGGCACAGGCTGTGAAGCTGGCATCTGCTTACCATGAAATGAACTATACCGGCGATGTCACCCTTGAAAACGGTGCAGGCAACTGGTACAGCTCCTACGTGGACTATGCCGTTGAAAACAGCATCATCGGCAGCGATTATGCCTCCATGAGCACTGCCGAGATGAACAAGCCCATCGACAGAAGCGAATTCGTCGCCATCTTCGAAAAGGCTATGGATGAAGGCAGCCTGACCGGTTACAACACCGTGGCTGACAATGCCATCCCCGACGTGAAGACCGGCGATGCCAACGCCGAAGCCATCTACAAGTTCTACCGTGCAGGTATTCTGACCGGTTCCGATGGCAAGGGTACCTTCAACCCCCACAGCCCCATCAAGAGAAGTGAGGTCGCAACCATTCTGAGCAGAATGTATAACGAGAACGTCCGCCAGAGCATCACTCTGAACTAATATAATAAAAACAAGACTTCGTATGAAGTCTTGTTTTTTATATCGTTTTCTCGACAATTGGAATATGTTGAATAAGCAGCGAGACAAGGAACGAAAGAATATAAGCAGCTAGCGTCAGGACCGGAGAGGCAATCCAAGAGGGGAGTGCCAGCAGACTTGGCCATAACCAAAGGTGCAGACATTTTAGCACAATCATGTGACTCAGATAGATGCCCGGTGTGCAGGCTGAAACAGCCATCATAAACCGACTGCCTGTGCTTCTGTAAAGGGTTTTGACAGCGACAAAAAATCCGATGGCACCAAGCATGTTGCCGGGGAAAAAGAAGCTGAGAGAAAGTTCTGCTGCGCGGGCAGGAGGCAGCCGTAAGGTCCAGAGAATGGTTGCAGTCATGCCCAAAATACCTGCAATCATCCAAAGCAAGTACCTCTTTGGAGGATACCGACGCAGCCAATCGCCCATGAGATACAGGAAAATAAAACCCAAAACATGTGGGATTTTCATATTGTCAACAATGACGGTCAGCAGGGAAAACCGTTCCATCCGCAGGGCAATCGTCAGGGGAGAACCTAGAAGGAACAACAAAACCAACGCGTATCCATAGGTGCGTTTGTCTGCGTGGTTGGTGAACACCTGCAAAATCGGTGTAAACAGGTACAGTCCGATCAGCGCATAGAGATACCAGAAATGTCCGCTGCCTGCAAGAACGGTACAAACGAGATCGGCTATGCCGTTCCAAATTCTTGTGCCTAACACCAGCTCCACAAGGAACTGAACAGAACTCCAGAAAATCAGCTGCAAAAGCAGAAAACCGCTGCGCTTGGCTAATTCGAGGAAGCTCCGCTCCTTCTGCAGCATATAATAGCCGCTGATGAGGACAAACACCGGTACAGAAAACCGGGAGACGGCACTGAAGAAAACACCTGTCCGGGAGGAAAGATCCACGGCATGAATCAATACCACGAAGAAGGCTGCAACACAGCGCATCCATTGTGTATCCATATCTTTACTTTTTTGCATGGTGATCCCTCCTTTTTTCATATTCTAACCCATCTTGCATATGAATGCAAGATGGGGGAAAATTCCCGTTGACAAAGGAAAAATCCGTGGTAGAATAGACAAGAATACGGATAATTGCTGAGAAAAAGTCAGCTGTAGTTACGACTCAGAGCGAGGAAGGGACGGTGCAAGCCTTCCGGGTACGGACTATGGCAGCCGCTTTGGAGCATCCCGATGAAGAATCGGGCGGGTCATCTCCGATAACAGATGGTCTAAGATGCCGCGAAGGCGGTAATTAGGGTGGTACCGTGAAGTCTTGCTTCGCCCCTATGGATGGGCGAGGCTTATTTTTTTGCAAGGAGAATGTAAAATGGAACCGAAAAAGTATGGACTGAATGAGCTGCGGGAAATGTTCCTCAGCTATTTTGAGAGCAAGGGTCATCTGCGTCTGCCCAGCTTCTCTCTGATTCCCCAGAATGACGCATCTCTGCTGCTGATCAACTCCGGCATGGCCCCCATGAAGCCTTACTTCAAGGGCGAGCAGGAGCCTCCCAGAAGAAGAGTCTGCACCTGCCAGAAGTGTATCCGTACCGGCGATATCGAGAACATCGGTAAGACTGCCCGTCACGGCACTTATTTTGAAATGCTGGGCAACTTCTCCTTCGGTGATTACTTCAAGGAAGAAGCTATCGAGTTTTGCTGGGAATTCCTGACCAAGGTGGTGGGTCTGGACGAAAACCGTCTGTATCCCTCCATCTATGAAAACGATGACGAAGCCTTTGAAATCTGGAACAAAAAGATCGGTATTGCGCCTGAGCGGATCTTCCGTTTCGGCAAGGGCGATAACTTCTGGGAGCACGGTGCAGGCCCCTGCGGTCCTTGTTCTGAGGTCTATTACGACCGCGGCGAAAAGTACGGCTGCGGCGAGCCCGGCTGTACCGTTGGCTGCGAATGCGACCGTTACATGGAAGTCTGGAACAACGTTTTCTCCCAGTTTGACAATGACGGCAACGGCAACTATACCGAACTGATCCAGAAGAATATCGATACCGGTATGGGTTTGGAGCGTCTGGCTGTTGTCTGCCAGGATGTCCACTCCCTGTTTGATGTGGATACCGTCATGCGCATTACCGACCGCGTGACGGAACTGACCGGTGCATCCTATGGCCAGTCCACCCGTATGGACGTGAGCCTCCGTGTCATCACCGACCACATCCGTTCTTCTACTTTCATGATCTGCGATGGTGTTCTGCCTTCCAACGAAGGCCGCGGCTATGTCCTGCGCCGTCTGCTCCGCCGTGCTGCCCGTCATGGCAAGCTGTTGGGTGTCAATGAACCCTTCCTGTTCAAGGTCGTGGAGACTGTTGTGCAGGAAAATGCCTGCCAGTATACCGATCTGGTGGAGAAGCAGGCTTATATCACCAAGGTCATCAAGGTGGAGGAAGAAAACTTCGCCAAGACCATCGACGGCGGCATGAAAATCTTTGCCGAATTGCTGGCTGCACATAAAGCCAATGGCGAGACCGTCTTCTCCGGCGCCGATGCCTTCAAACTCTATGATACCTATGGTTTCCCCATCGATCTGACCATCGAAATGGTGGAAGAAGAGGGTATGACCGTGGATCAGGAGGGCTTCACCGCTCTCATGCAGGAGCAGCGTCAGCGTGCCAGAAAGGCCAGAGAGGCCCTGGGCGATCTGGGCTGGGCCGGTGTGGACTTCGGTCAGGATATGCCTGAAACTGTGTTTGTCGGCTATGAAAACAACGAGGCCGCTGCCAAGGTTCTGGCCATCGTGGCAGAGGAAGAGCAGCGTCAGGAAATCGCTGCCGGTGTGGAAGCCATCGTGGTTCTGGATCAGACTCCCTTCTATGCTGAAATGGGCGGTCAGGTTGCCGACCACGGCGAAATCAAGACCGCTAATGGCATTTTTAAGGTTACCAACGTTCAGAAAAACAAGGGCGGCAAGTATATGCACTACGGTGTTCTGGAAAGCGGCGAACTGAAGGTCGGCGACGAAGTCACCGCTTCCATCGATACTGCCCGCCGTGCTGCCATCGGCAGAGCCCATACCGCTACCCATCTGCTGCAGGCTGCTCTGGTCAAGGTTCTGGGCGAAAACTGCCACCAGGCAGGTTCTCTTGTGGAACCCGACCATCTGCGTTTCGACTTCACCAACTTCTCCGCCATGACCGGCGAAGAACTGGCTGCCGTTTCCAAGGATGTCATGGAAATGATTTTGGACGGCGCTGATGTCAATACCATGGAACTGCCCATTGAAGAGGCCAAGAAGCTGGGCGCAACGGCTCTGTTTGGCGAAAAGTACGGCGATACCGTCCGCGTGGTCAAAATGGGCGAATATTCTCTGGAATTCTGCGGCGGTACCCATCTGAACAGCACCGCCAAGGTCGGCCCCTTCCGTATTGTTTCCGAGGCTTCTGTGGCCTCCGGTGTCCGTAGAATCGAAGCATATACCGGCAAGGCTGTTATCGAGCAGATGGATAAGATGAACCATACCATTCTGGAAACTGCCGAGCATCTGAAGACCACCCCCAAGGACCTGCTCCAGAGAGCCGATGCTGTTATGGCTGAGGTCAAGGAACTGAAGCAGGGTATGGACAGACTGAAGGATAAGCTCTTCTCCGGCGAGATCGAGCGTGTGCTCTTCGGTGCCAAGACCGTTGGCGGTCTGAAGGTCATCACCGTCACCCGCAGCGATATGGATGCCAACGACCTGCGTAAAATGGGCGACTTCCTGAAGGATAAGGATGAGGAGATCGTTGCCCTGCTGGCTGCTGTCAACGATGGTAAGATCACTCTCAATGCTGTCTGCGGTAAGAAGGCCATTGCTGCCGGTGTCAAGGCCGGCGATATCATCAAGAATCTGGCACCCATCTGTGGCGGTAAGGGCGGCGGCAAGCCTGACAGCGCCATGGGCGGCGGCACCGATGTGCTGAAGCTGGATGATATGATGGCAGCTCTGGATGATTTCGTAGCTGAAAAAGTCGGTTAAGGAGGAAATGACTGTGTCTGATTGCCTGTTTTGTAAGATCATTGCCGGGGAGATCCCCAGCAGCAAGGTCTATGAAGATGAACTTTGCTATGCCTTCCATGACATCGCACCTATGGCTCCCACCCACTTCCTTGTGGTGCCCAAAATCCACTTTGCTTCTGCAGCGGAAGTGACGGAAGAAAATGCAGCTGTGGTGGGTCATATCTATGCTGTGATCGCCAAGCTGGCCAAAGAAATGGGCTTTGCCGATGGCTATCGCGTGGTGACCAATGTGGGTGAGCTGGCAGGACAGACTGTCCATCACATCCATTTCCATGTCCTGTCCGGTAAAACTCTGGGCAGCTTCAACTGATATGTTCAGCATCGTTCTGTTCGATCTGGACGGCACCCTAACAGAATCCGGCATTGGCATTACCCGTTCCGTTGCCCATGCGCTGAAAAAGAAAGGCATCATCGAGACGGATCAGAAGAAACTGGATCTGTTCATCGGTCCACCGCTGATCGATATGTTTCAGACCCTTTACGGCTTTTCTGAGGAAGAAGCCAGACAGGGTGTGGAGGATTTTCGGGAATATTTTGCCGTGAAGGGTATCTTTGAAAACCGGGTCTATGACGGTGTGGAAGAGATGCTGCAGGCACTGCAAAAAGCAGGAAAGACCTGTGTGCTTGCTACCTCCAAACCGGAGGAATATGCTGTGCAGATCATGGAACGCTTTGGTCTTGCAAAGTACTTTGCGAAGATCTGCGGTGCCACCATGGATGAAAAGCGAACCGATAAGGCGGAGGTCATTGCCTATGCCTTGGAGGGTCTGAACAAAGAAAAATGCATCATGGTGGGTGACCGGGAACATGATGTCTTAGGTGCAAAGGCCAACGGACTGGATGCCATCGGTGTTCTTTACGGCTACGGCAGCCGGGAGGAACTGGAACAGGTCGGTGCCAAGGCCATTGCAGAAACACCCATGGATATTCTGAAGTATATTTGAGAAACAGACCCTTGTACCGGTCGGTACAAGGGTCTGTCAACAGTAAGGGGTTTCTATGCGGAAACTGGCATTGTTTGCAGCCGGGTTTGCCGGTGCAGCAGGTTTATATGTATATTTGATTTGTGATGCAAGAGCGCTCTGGTTGGCGTTGATATGCCTGATATTGCTGTCGGTTTGCTTATTTCTTGGTCTTAAACGCTCCAGTGTTGTGTTTCTGGGCTTACTGGCAGGTTTTATCTGGTGTTTTGGATATGATCTTCTGTGGATGAAACCTGCCGGAAGTCTCTGCGATACAGAACAGACACTGTCTGTTGTGGTTTTGGAAAAGCCGTCCGTGACCTATTATGGAAGCAGTGCAGAGGTGGAGCTCACTCTGAACGGCAGAACCTACGGTGCCATTCTTTACGCAGACGAAGACCTGTTGGGAGCGGAACCGGGCGATACGGTAACCTGTACTGTCCAAATCGAATCGGCATTGTCTGATGAGAAAGACGGATATTTCTATCATCAGGCTAACGGAACCGTCCTGCTGCTTCAAACTAACGAGGCGGTAAAAATCCAAAAGGGAATACCACCTTGGTATATTCGGCTGCGATTGTGGTTTCAAGATCGGATACATGGATTATATGATGAGAAAGTCAGCCCGTTGCTGCTGGCTCTGCTTACCGGCGATCAGAGAGAACTGTCCTATGCCACACGCAATGAGCTTTCGATTGCCGGCCTCAGTCATACAGTGGCAGTGTCGGGTCTCCATGTGTCGGTGTTGATCGCAGCACTGGCTTTGCTCTTTGGCTACAATCCACGGCTGACGGCACTGTTTGGCATTCCGCTTTCGGTGGCCTTTGTACTGATGACAGGTGCATCGGCTTCTGCCTGCCGTTCTGCGGTCATGCAGATCATTATGCTGGCAGCACCTCTGATTCGCAGGGAGCAGGACAGCTGGACAAGCCTTTCAGCAGCGGCGGTTTTGCTGCTGCTGGAGAACCCCTGGGCCATTGCCGGTGTGGGATTTCAGCTGTCCTTCACGGCAGTCATGGGTCTGCTGCTTTTCTCCGGTCCTATGCAGAAACGGTTATTGGCACGGAAGAAGAACCCGGGCAGGCTGTACCGCATGGCGGTCTGCGGAATTGCGGCCTGTCTGTCCGCCACAGTGGCAACATTGCCGATGACAGTTTATTATTTTGGTATGATCTCCATTTGTGCCGTTGTGACCAATCTTCTGGCATTGCCGGTCATGAGTGTGATTTTGGTTCTGGGATTGGCGTCCTGCCTTTTGGGTGCTATTCCTGCTATGTTTGTAAGCATCTTCTCCAAATATGTACTTTGGGTGGCCCATACGGCAGCAAAATTTCCTTTTGCTGCCACCTATGAGCAAAATCTGCCGTTTATGATTTGGGCAGCCGGTGCCTATATTCTGGCAATCATCCTGCTTTTGAGGAAGAAAGAATCCAGTCGGTGGATTCCTGTTGGTGTTGTCAGCACGTTGATTGTCTGTATCCTGTGGGGGACTTGGAACTACGGACACGGTACACCGGTATACCGAGTGCTGGATGTGGGACAAGGGCAGTGCGTCCTTCTGGAAACGGGTGATTTGACGGCTGTTGTAGACTGCGGCGGTTCCAACCCTCAGTGGATCGGTGAGCAGACAGCTCGCACGCTCAACAGTGCAGGCAGAACCCATGCGAACATATTGGTTGTTACTCATTATGATTCCGACCATGCCGGCGGTGTGCCCCAGTTTCTGCGGAGGATCCGAACGGATCTGGTTCTTCTACCCGATGTTGCCGATGAGAAAGGACTGCGGCAGGAGATCGAAGCAGCTGCCATGGAGACAGGAGCAAAGGTTATGGAGGTGACAGACCTGACAGAGATCGATTTTCCCAATGGAAGCATCACGGTCTATCCACCTCTTTCTGAGAAAACGGAAAACAATGCAGGTATCTGTGTCTTGGCAACGGTGGAAGAATATGATATGCTAATAACCAGTGATTTAAATCATACGGCAGAGCTGCGTCTTCTGACGGAATTTGATATTCCCAAAGCAGATGTCCTGGTAGCAGGTCACCACGGAGCGGCAAGTTCCACAAGCAGTATCCTGCTGAATACTGTGAAACCGGAACTGGTGGTCGTTTCCGCTGCAAAGGATAATCCCTTCGGACACCCGTCCGAAGAAACACTAAAACGAATTAAAGCCGTCGGTGCAGAGGTCATCTGTACCGGTCAGGCCGGAGATATTGTCATTCGAAGGAGGTGAACCCATGGCAAAGAAAACGGAAAGCACAGCAAAAGGTTTGGATGTGCTGAAACAGGATCTCAAAGAAGGCACATACGGCAGATTGTATTTCTTCTATGGCGAGGAGCATTATCTCCGTGACCACTATCTGCAGCAGCTGAAAAAGAAGCTGCTGGACGGTCCTGCTGAGGATTTCAATTACCATCGGTTCACACAGGAAAACATGGATCTGCAGGCATTTGCCGATGCGGTGGAAGCCATGCCCATGATGGCGGAGTATTCTCTGGTTCAGGTGGATGACTATGACCTGAGCAAGCTCAATGAAGCCGATAGGGAGGTGCTGGCCGGTATTTTGTCCGATATTCCCGATTACTGTACCATTGTGTTTGTTTTTGATACGGTGGAGTACAAGGTAGATGCCCGTCAGAAAAAACTGGCAGAGGATCTGAACCGCGGTCTCAAGGTGGAGTTTCTCCGTCAAAGCCAGCGGGAGCTGAACGGCTGGATTCGCCGCCATTTCAAAGCCTACGGCAAAGATATCGGTGACCGCCAATGTGAATATCTGACCTTTATCACCGGCGGTACCATGACGGCTCTGGGAGCGGAAATCGGAAAAATTGCTGCCTACGCACAGGATGCGGTGGTCACGGATCAGGATATCAATGCCGTGGTCATCCCTGTATTGGATGCAGAAGTTTTCGATATGACCGATGCCATCGCTGCCGGCGATTATGAAAAGGCACTTCTGAAATTGAGAACCCTGCTGCAGATGCAGGAAGAACCCATCTATCTGTTGGCCGCCATCGGAAGCGGTCTGCGGCGGCTGCTCTATGCCAGAGCCTGCATGGCTGCCGGTAAGGGTGCGGACGGACTGGCGGAATTGCTGAAGGCATCCACGGGACGGGCGCCCCATGAGTATGTGCTGCAAAAGACCATGACCACAGCCCGCCGGGTATCGGACCGTTTCTGTGAGCGTGCGGTGACCCTTTGCATGGAGACCGATGAAAAACTCAAGTCCTTCTCCGGTTCTGATGAGCGGACGCTGGAACTGCTGCTGTTGGCTCTTGCCCAGGAGGCTCGCCGTGATTAAGATCAAAGAAGCCATCGTCGTAGAGGGCAAATACGATAAAAACACCTTGAAGCAGGTGGTAGATACCGCCGTATTCCACACCGATGGGTTTGGAATTATGAACAACGGGGAACTGTTGGAGCTGCTCCGCAGAACTGCCGAGACACAGGGCCTTGTGATTCTCACAGACTCTGACGGTGCCGGATTTGTGATCCGTAATTATCTCAAAGGGGCATTGCCCAAAGAAGGGGTGCTCCATGCCTATATTCCCGACATTTACGGCAAGGAAAAGCGGAAAACCGCTCCCGGCAAAGAGGGGAAACTGGGTGTAGAAGGCATGAAGCCGGATGTTCTGGTGGATGTCCTTCGGAAAGCCGGTGCCACTTTTGAAGATGGCGAAACCGCAGTGAAAAAGACACCTATCACCAAAGCGGATTTCTATGAATGGGGTCTGACCGGCAGTGCCGACAGTGGCAAAAAGCGGTTGAAATTGCTGAAGAAACTGAATCTCCCGGAACATATGAGTGCCAATGCCATGTTGGAAGCACTGAATGTTCTTTATGGCAGAGATAGATTTATTGAGGAAGTACTATGATCGATTTGTCCGTTAGGGATCTTGTCAAATCCTTTGATGCCGAGCAGAATATTCTCGACGGTCTGAGCTTTGATGTACAGGCCGGGGAACGTGTCGGTATCATGGGCCGCAACGGAGCGGGAAAGACCACCCTGTTTAAGATATTGACCGGTGAAATTGGGTACGATACCGGTGAAATTGTTTTTGCACCCGGTAAAAAAGTGGGTTTGATCTCCCAGATTCCCAACTATCCCGTGGATTTTACCGTGGAAAAGGTGCTGCGGACAGCCTTTAATGAACTTTCCGGTATCAAGGCCAAGCTGGAAGCCTTGGAGAAAGCCATGGCGGAAAGCCCCACAGCGGAAGTCATGAGCCAGTATGACAACCTGATGAACCGCTATACGGTTGGCGGCGGCTATGACATGGATGTGGATCTGGAGAAGATCTGCAACGGTCTGAATGTGCCGAAGACCATGCGAAATCAGCTGTTCCGCGAACTTTCCGGTGGCGAAAAGACCAGAGTCAATCTGGCGCGCCTGCTGCTGGAAAAGACAGATATTCTGCTTCTGGACGAGCCTACCAACCATCTGGATATGAAGAGTGTGGAGTGGCTGGAAGAGTATATCCTCAAATTCCGCGGTACAGTTCTGACCATTTCCCACGACCGCTATTTTCTTGACCGCATTGTTCAGAGAATTGTGGAACTTCATGACGGAAAGGCAGAGTTCTATTCCGGCAACTATTCCTTCTATGTGGAGGAAAAGCAGGCTCGCTTTGAACTGCAGATGAAGCAGTATGAGCAGGAACAGGCGAAAATCAAGCAGCTAAGCTATACGGTGGAGCGCATGAAGGGTTGGGGCATCAACAATCGAACCCTCTATCGCCGTGCCATGTCCATTCAGCATCGCATCGACCGCATGGATCACATCGAACGCCCCACAGAAGAAAAGCATCTGCGTCTGCGCTTTGAGGAAAAGAACTTCCACGGTGACGAAGTGTTTTCTATTAAAAACCTTTCCAAATCCTTCGGTGACAGAGTGCTGTTTTCTGATGTGGAGCTGGAGGTCAAGGGCGGAGAGCGCATTGCCCTGCTGGGTGATAACGGCACCGGCAAATCTACTTTTCTGAAAATTCTTTTGCAGGAGGAGACAGGTACTACCGGCAGGATTCGGTTTGGACCTACGGTAAAATCTGCCTATCTGCCTCAGATCATCCATTTTGATCATCCCGAACGGACCCTCTACGATACTATGCTCTATGAAAAGAATTGCACGCCCCAGACAGCCCGTGATCGGTTGGGCGCATTTTTGTTCCAGGGGGAGGATGTGTTCAAGCAGGTCAAAAGCCTTTCCGGCGGTGAGCAAAGCCGTTTGCGGCTGTGTATGCTCATGGACGAAAAAATTAATCTGCTGATTTTGGATGAGCCTACCAACCATCTGGATATCGCTTCCAGAGAGTGGATCGAAGCTGCGGTGGAAGAATATGAGGGGACACTCCTCTTTGTGTCCCATGACCGCTATTTTGTGGATCGGTTTGCCACCCGTGTGTGGGAACTGGAAGATGGCGTCATCCGGGATTTCAAATGTCCCTACGCAAAGTACCGCTCCATCAAAGAACATGAAGCTGCCCAGCGGCAGCAGCCTGCTGCAGTCAAAAAAGAGAAAAAAGAAAAACCGAGAAATAACGATAAGCAGCTGGAAAAGAAACTCCGTGCCGTGGAGAGGGAAGTGGAGAAGCAGGAGGCTTTGGTGGCTTCCTATGATCCGCTGATCGAGGCGGCAGCTGCCGACTATCAGGAACTGAGCCGACTGCTGGCAGAAAAAACGGAAGCGGAGACTGTTCTGGAAGCTCTCATGGAAGAGTGGGAAAATCTTTCCATGGAGATGGAAGGTTGACTTTCCAACCTGGCATGATAAAATAACATTACTATGAAAAAAGGAGAAATTTCGCATGAGTTCCTGTTCCGGTAATTGTTCTTCCTGCGGAGAGAACTGTTCCGACCGCAAGGCAGAAAGCCTGCTGGCCGAAGCCAATAAAAAATCCAATGTAAAAAAAGTTATTGCCGTCATGTCCGGTAAGGGCGGTGTCGGTAAGAGCACCGTGACCTCTATGCTGGCAGCTGCCATGTCCAAGATGGGCTATAAGACTGCTGTTCTGGATGCAGATATCACCGGTCCTTCCATCCCCAAGGCCTTTGGTCTCAATGAGCAGATCGTCGGCACCGATGACGGCATGATCCCTGCTGTGACCAAGTCCGGCATCAAGGTCATGTCCATTAACCTCCTGCTGCCTGAGCAGACCGATCCCGTTCTGTGGCGCGGCCCTGTTGTGGGCGGTGCTGTCAAGCAGTTCTGGAGCGATGTGTGCTGGGGCGATGTGGACTATATGTTTGTGGATATGCCTCCCGGAACCGGCGATGTGGCGCTGACAGTGTTCCAGAGCTTGCCCATCGATGGCGTCATTCTGGTCACCTCTCCTCAGGATCTGGTTTCCATGATCGTGGAAAAGGCTGTGAAAATGGCACGGATGATGAACATTCCCATGTACGGCTTTGTGGAGAACTACAGCTATTTCCGGTGCCCCGACTGCGGCAAGCAGCATAAGATCTTCGGTGAGAGTAATCTGGATGCAGTCGCCATCAACCATCAGGTTCGTGTGCTGGCCAGACTGCCTATCAACCCCGAAACTGCAAAGCTCTTCGATGCAGGCAAGATGGAAGAAGCTGATCTGGAACCTGTGGCAGCAGCTGCCACCCTCATTTCCAAGGCTTGATTTTTCACCCGTTTCGGGTATAATAGAAGAAAAAACGACAGGAGATTCTGAAAATGGCAAGAATTGAAAAGAATACCATCATCGGCGATGTTCTGGATATCGCTCCTCAGACCGCACCTTTGTTCATGGCCATCGGCATGCATTGCCTGGGCTGCCCCTCTTCCAGAGGCGAGACTGTGGAAGAAGCCTGCATGGTTCACGGTGTGGACTGCGATGCCTTCCTGAAGCAGGTCAACTACTTCATCGAAGTCAGCGAAGCACAGGCTGCAGAACAGAAGTAAGATTTGCAAAAAAAGGAGGCAAATGCCTCCTTTTTTTGCGAAATTGAGGTAATTTTATGAAAATACCAATTTCAAAAAGGCTGCTTTGCTGCGCTTCACTCGTAAAAAAAGACGCAAAAGTGGCGGATATTGGCTGTGATCACGGCTATCTGGGCATCTTTTTGCTGAAGGAAGAGATTGCCGAATCTGTGGCTGCTTGCGATTTGCGGCCTCTGCCGCTGGAAAAAGCAAAAGAAAACGCAGCCCTGTTCGGTACGGCGGAGAGTATGACCTTTTCTGTAGCGGACGGTCTTTCTGCCATTGTACCCGATACTGTGGATACCATCGTCTGTGCCGGTATGGGCGGTGACTGCATTGCCCATATTCTGGACTGCGCCCCATGGGTCAAGGACCCTGCCTACACTCTGATTTTGCAGCCCCAGACCTCCGGCAATGACCTGCGGCGGTATCTGGGAGAAAACGGCTTTTCCATTGAACGGGAGGAACTGGTGCAGGACAGCGGTTTCTTGTATTTTACCATGGTGGTGCGATACGGAGAGGGAAAACCCCTCACCCCCGGTGAGCAGTACCTGTCCAGGCCTCTGCTGAACTGCGGTTCTGACTTGCTGCCGGACTATTTTGACCGAGTGCTCAAGGCTCTGGAGAAAACCGTCACCGGTATGGAAAAAAGCAAAGATGCTCCGCCCAAGCTGGATTACTACCGACAGGCTTTGACCGAAGTCCAAGAAATGAGGAATGAATATGAAGCTGCAAAAAATCCTTGACTATTTGCAAACCCTTGCCCCTGCCAATATGAAATACGACTGGGACAACGTGGGCCTTTTGTGCGGTGACAGGGAACAGGAAGTCCATAAAATTCTTGTGGCTCTTGACCCTTTTATGGATGTATGCAAGGAGGCCAAAGAGGTGGGTGCGGATATGATTTTGACCCATCATCCTCTGATTTTCCGTCCTGCTATGTCCATTACTAACGATGACCCCGTGGGCAGATGCATCCTGTTTCTGGCAGCCAACGGCATTGCCGCCGTCAATGCCCATACAAATCTGGACTGCGCCCCCGGTGGTGTCAACGATGTGCTGGCACAGACCCTTGGTCTGCAAGATGTTGAAGTCATTGAGCCCCGTGGGCAGAGTGAGGATGGCAGCCCCTACGGTCTGCTCCGCAAAGGTGTACTGCCTCAAATGCCTCTGAAAAACTTTCTTGCCCATGTAAAGGAAGAACTGGGTACCCCTGTCCTACGGTATGTGGATGGGGGAAAGCCTGTCTGCAAGGTGGCTGTCGGCGGCGGTTCCTGCGGCGATGAATACTGTGCGGCCCTGGCTGCCGGCTGTGATACGCTGGTCACAGCGGATGTGAAGTACAACCAATTCCGGGATGCCTATGATCTGGGTCTGAACCTGATCGATGCCGGTCATTTCTATACGGAAAACCCGGTCATGGTGCCTCTGGCTGCCAAATTACAGGCTCAGTTCCCGGAGATTTCTGTGGAAATGGCGAAAAAATACACTGATTGCATGAAATTCTATTGAATTGCCGCACCTCATATGCTAAAATATAGCAAGAATTTTCACCGAGAAGGGAAGAAGATATATGTCCGGACATTCCAAATGGCATAATATTCAGAAAACCAAGGGTGCACAGGACGCCAAGCGTTCTGCCATCTTTACCAAGATCGCAAAGGAAATGATTGTTGCGGTCAAGGAAGGCGGCTCTGCCGACCCCAACAATAACTCCCGCCTGGCCACCGTCATTGTCAAGGCCAAGGCAGCCAACATGCCCAACGATAACATCAAGCGTACCTTGGAGAAGGCCTCCGGTGCAGGCAGCGGCGATAACTACGAATCCATCACCTATGAAGGCTACGGCCCCAGCGGCGTTGCCGTTATCGTAGAAACCATGACCGACTCCCGCAACCGTACCGCTTCCAACATGCGCCACTACTTCGATAAGTACGGCAAGGGTCTGGGCGCATCCGGCTGCGTTGCATGGAGCTTTGACCGCAAGGGTGTTCTGGTCATCGACAACGAGGACGAGGACTACGAAGAAGATGTGGTCATGGAAGATGCTCTGGAAGCCGGTGCTTCTGACTTCGAGGCAGAAGAGACCGTCTTCACCATCTACACCGATCCCGATGATTTCAACGAAGTGACCAAGGCTCTGGAAGCCAAGAACTACAAGTTCGTCTCTGCCCAGATCGAGATGGTTCCCCAGAACTATCAGAAGCTGGACAATCCCGATGATATCAAGAACATGGAAAAGATGATCGATATCATGGAAGATGACGACGATGTCCAGAACATCTGGCACAACTGGGATCAGGATTAACCGTATACAAAAGAAGCTGCCCCTTTGCTTCGGCAAGAGTGGCAGCTTCTTTTATAATATTTGCCCGTTTTATAATGATTTGGTATCAAATGTCCCGGGGGGAAAATAATATGGATCTGAATCGGTTAAAAAAGGAAGCTGAAAAGGGTTCTGCAGCCGCTGCAATGAAATTGGTGGAATATTATTATTCCGGAAGTACGGAAGAGGCAATCGTATGGGCCAATTTGGCTGCCGAGACAAATCACGTCTGCGGTGCGTACTGGATGGCTTTATGTCTGCGAAAACAGATCAGACTTCTGGATTCTGCGGAGCAGACGCTGGATGAAAAGACACGGGAGTATTATTTCTGGTCACAGCGGGCTTATACGCTCTTTTTGAATGATGCAGCCGGAGCGGATAAACTTCACAGAAAGCAGTTGAAGGTTGTTTGTGAGGATGCCGTGTTCGTACGTGCGAACTGGCTGTACAAGGAAGGGGAATACAGAAACGCTGTCTTGCTGCTCAAGCGAGAGACCTCCTATCGATGCGGCTTGCTGATGGGCTTGTGTCTGTTGGAGCACTACAGGAAAGATAAAAATGCGGTGGAAGAAGACCTGTTCGCCGCCTGCGAGTGTCTTTCTGAAATCAGTAAGGTGGGATCAAAAGCGACAGCCATCGATGCTGCGGAAGAGCGAATCTATGCCATGAGTGCTCTGCACTATGCGAAGATACGAAGAAAGGGCTTTTATCCGGAAGGCGAAAAACCCGGAGTGAAAGAAGCGTATCACATACTTGACGCGACGAGAAGTGTTGTTCGCGACGAGGATCTGCAGAGCATGCTCGATGCCGAAATAGCCCACTACCGAAAGAAATTCCCGGGCAGATATAAATATATCGAATAATCATAAAAAGGACGAGTCAACATCCGTTGTCTCGTCCTTTTGCAAGATTTTTGCCAAAACTTGCAAAAATACTTATATGTCCTACGATTTTGCAGGGTTTCTGCCATGAAAATGCATATATTTCTTGAAAAATTTGCATTTTTTTCGTTCTTCCTCTTGCATTTGCTTCGCGGCTTTAGTATAATGAAACAAGATTCGTATGGAACGAAACTACAAGGAGGAAAATTAAATGAAAAAACTGTTTGCTATCGTTCTGGCCGTTCTGATGGTCATGAGCATGGTGGCCTGTGCCCCCAAGGCTGAGGTCGAAGAAGGGGCTGCCGATCTGAGCAGCGTGAAGATGACCATGGGTACCGGCGGTACTTCCGGCACCTACTACGCTTTCGGCGGTGTTGTCGGTCAGCAGATCAATGCTTCCACCGGCATGGGCATCAATGTCGTTTCCACCGATGGTTCCAAGGCCAACATCCTGGGCATTGACTCCGGCGACTATCAGCTGGGTACCGTCCAGTCCGACGTTATGGCTTATGCTGCTGCCGGCACTCGTTCCTTCGAGGCTGAAGGCGCTTTGGACTCCTTCCGCGTTGTTGGCGGTCTGTATGCTGAGTCTGTTCAGCTGGTCACCATGGATCCCGAGATCAAGTCCGTTGCCGATCTGGCCGGCAAGAAGGTCTCCATCGGTGCTGCCGGTTCCGGCGTTTACTTCAACGCTGTTGACGTTCTGGCCGCTGCCGGTCTGACTGAAGAAGACATCGAGCCTCAGTATCAGTCCTTTGCTGACTCCGCTGACGCTCTGAAGGACGGCAAGATCGATGCTGCATTCATCGTTGCCGGTGCTCCCACCCCCGCTATCACCGAACTGTGCACCACCAACAGCGCTTATCTGGTTCCCATCGACGGCGAAATCGCTGAGACGCTGATGGCTGAGTGCCCCTTCTATACCACCTATGTCATTCCCGCCGGCACCTACGAAGGCCAGACTGAAGACGTGACCACCGTTACCGTTAAGGCTACCATGATCGTCTCCACCGACGCTTCCGAAGATGCTGTCTATGCTCTGACCGCTGCCATCTTCGACAATGCTGAGGCTATTACCGCCGCTCATGCCAAGGGCGCTGAGCTGAGCCTGGAGAACGCTACCTCCGGTATGACTGCTCCCTTCCATCCCGGTGCCGCCAAGTACTTTGCTGAAAAGGGTATTACCGTCGAGTAATTTTCGTTAGAAAATACCGGCTGCGGTGAGATACCTCACCGCAGCCGATTTTCGGCCTTTATAAGGCAGGGGCTTGTCCATTCCCGGAGAACGGACAAACCCGTTCCTTGCAAATGCAATAGAGAGAATTTTTTTAGGAGGTACATATGGCTCTGTTCAAGAAGAAGTCTGCTCAAGAGACCGTCCAGCAGCCCATGGATCTGGACGAAGTTATGAAAAAATTTGACCGTGAGTCAAACACCCGTGTGTGGGAAGGCGTACCCAAGATTATTGTGTCCATCATCTTGGCTTGCTTCTCCATCTTTTGTTTGTACGTGACTCTGTTTGCAACCTGGCTGGATGAACTGCGACTGACCAGTTTTGTCGCTTACATCATGTTTATCGGCTTTTTGGTGTTCCCCGCCAAGAAAGGCAAGCAGCGTGTCAACCACATGCCTTGGTATGATGTGGTTCTGATGCTCCTCGGTACCGGTGCATTCCTGTACTATGCGCTCAATGCCAATGCCATCGTTGCCCGTTTCAATATTGAGTTCTATGAAATGATCATCGGTGTGGTGGGTATCCTGTGCCTGGCAGAACTGTGCCGCCGCTGCGTGGGTATTCCCATTCTTTGCGTGGCCGGTGCACTGTTGGTCTACGCACTCATTTGGGGCTCCACCAATCCCGATATGCTCAAGCGAGTGACGAACATTGTCCGCACCCTGTTCTATTCCAAGGAAGGTATCCTGTCTACTCCCATCAACGTCTGCTCCAAGTACATCGTGGTGTTTATCATCTTTGGTGCATTTTTGGAGCGTACCGGCATTGGTGACTTTTTCATTAACATTGCCAATGCCGCTGTCGGCCGTTTCTCCGGTGGTCCTGCAAAGGTTGCGGTTGTGGCCTCCGCTATGGAAGGTATGGTTTCCGGTTCTTCCGTTGCCAATACTGTAGGTTCCGGTGCTGTGACCATTCCTCTGATGAAGAAGACCGGCTATAAGCCCGAGTTTGCTGCTGCAGCGGAAGCTTCTGCTTCTACCGGCGGTCAGATCATGCCTCCCATCATGGGCGCTGCTGCGTTTCTGATGGCTGAGACCATTGGTGTTCCTTATTCCAACATTGTTGTCCGGGCGATTTTGCCTGCTGTGCTGTACTTCCTGGGCGTTTTTGTGACTGTCCATCTGGAAGCCAAGAAGGAAGGCCTCCGCGGCCTGTCCAAGGATGAATTGCCCTATATTAAGCCCCTGCTGAAGCAGCTTTATCTGCTGCTGCCACTGGTGTTGCTGATTTGCCTGGTTACCTCCGGCTCTCGCTCTATTCAGTATGCTGCTGCCATTGCAATCGCTGCTGTTATTGTAGTAAGCGCATTTGATTTTGAAAGCCTTCTGCTTACCATCGGCGGCTGGTTCAGCAAGCCCCTCAGCGAGAAGGCTGCTGTCCGCAGACAGGAACATCCCATTATTACCAAAGGCATTATGAGCCGTATTTTTGAGGCTCTGGCTTCCGGCGGTCAGGGTATGATCACCGTGGCTGTTGCATGCGGTGTTGCCGGTATTATTGCAGGTCTCATTGGTGTGACCGGACTGGCCTATATGCTGTTCAACGGCATCGTGGCTCTGGCAGGCGATACCCTCATCATTGCCCTGTTCCTGACCATGCTGTGCTGCATTGTTCTGGGTATGGGTGTTCCCACCACTGCCAACTACTGTATCATGGCTGCCACCTGCGCCCCCATTCTGGTGAAGATGGGCGTGCCCGATATCGCAGCGCACTTCTTTGTCTTCTACTTCGGCATTGTTGCCGACCTGACACCTCCTGTTGCTCTGGCTGCCTATGCTGGTGCCGCCATCGCACAGGCAAACCCCATGAAGACTGCCGTCACCGCCACCAAGCTGGCGATTGCTGCGTTCATTGTTCCTTATGTGTTCGCCTTGAACCCTGCCATGCTGTTTGTGGATACCAATGCTGCTGAGGTCATCCTCATCTGCATTACCTCCGTGATCGGTATTGCTTCTGTTGCAGCTGCGCTGGAAGGTTATCTGCTGGATCATATCCATTGGTTCTTCCGTATTGTTGCTGTTGTCGGCGGTCTGCTGCTGGTCTATCCCGGTATCGTGACCGATGCCATCGGTTTGGTTCTGGTTATTGTTGTCGTTGCCAGCCAGATCATTGCCAAGAACAAGCACAAAACTGCCTTATCCTAAATCAATCATTAAAATCGCTGCCGTTTTACGGCAGCGATTTTTTGTGCTATAATAGAAAAAAGAGGTGAAATTCATGTTCGGAGACTGTCATATCCATATGATTTTAGACGGTGTTTATTACCGCTCTGCCATCGACCATCAGAAGCAACAGCCGGATGAGACTTTGATTTGTGCCCGTCTTGCAGACTATGCGGCTCGTGGAATTACATTTCTTCGTGACGGCGGTGATGCATGGGGTGTGGGTTTAAGAGCATCACAGCTGGCAGAGGAATACGGTATTACTTATCGGACTCCTGTGTTCAATATCTGCCGAAAAGGTCACTACGGACGTTTTCTGGGCAGGGAGTTTTCAAATTTTGCGGAATACAAGGCGCTGGTGGAGGAAGTGACAGCCCAAGGCGGCCATTTCATTAAGATCATGGTTTCCGGTCTCATGGATTTTGACTGTTTTGGAAAGATCACGGATATACCCTGCTCTTATGAATTGTGTCGGGATATGATCGATTATGCCCATGACTGCGGCTTTTCTGTGATGGCCCATGCAAACGGCAGGGAAGCGGTGACCAATGTCCTGCGGGCAGGAGTGGACAGCATTGAGCACGGTGCTTATCTGGATACAGATACAATTTGTCTGCTGTCGGAAACACAGACTGTCTGGGTGCCGACCCTTGTGACGATTGGCAATCTGATCGGTACCGGGCGGTTTCCGGATGATGTCCTGAAGCCTCTGCTGCAGCTGCAGCAGGAGAGTGTGACCTATGCTGCTATGATGGGTGCAAGGATCGCTTTGGGCAGCGATGCAGGTGCTTACAACGTATACCACGGACAGGCCTCGCTTGATGAATATGCTCTGCTGAAAGCGTGTCTCGGTGAAAAGACCGATGACATTTTGTACGCAGGTGAAGATGCAATCAGAAGCAGGTTCTAAAAAAAGACCCCTCACAGCTGTGAGGGGTCAAATTGTTTGCTTTATTCAGCGGTATAGTTGTCGAAATAGCCCTGAATGAGAATGATGGGAGTGCCCTTGTCACCAGAGCCGGAGGTCAGGTCACACAGGGAACCGATCAGGTCGGTCAGCTGACGGGGAGTTGTGCCCTGAGAAGCCATGTTGCCAACCAGATTATCGTCCTTTGCCTTGATGGAGTTGGAAATGGCTTCCTTCAGTTCGGCACCGGACAGGTTGGCAAAATCATTGTCAGCCAGATACTTCAGCTTCAGTTCGTTGGGCGTACCGATCAGACCGTCGGTGAAGGCAGGGGAGACCACGGGGTCTGCCAGCTCCCAGATCTTACCCTGGGGATCCTTAAAGGCACCGTCGCCATAGACCATGACTTCCACCAGCTTGCCGGTCTTTTCCAGCAGCTTGTTCTGGATTTCCACAACCAGATCCTTGCATTCGTTGGGAAACAGCTTGATCTTATCTTCCGTGGACTTATTGGAGCCCAACAGACCGTACTTGGTGTTGTAGCCGCTGCCGTTGACAGGAGCATTCAGCAGATCATCCAGACCGCAGACAACTTTTGCGCCGTTCTCACGCAGGATGCGCTTGGTACGGACACGGGTGTGAATGTCGCAGTTGATGACGCAGTCGGTGTAATTGAGGATGGTTTTGGCCTGGTTGGCAAAAATGACTTCCACCTCGGCACCGGCTTCGCGGATAATCTGAGAGTAGTAATCGATATAGTCCACACCGGTAAACTCGTGGACATTGTTACCAAACAGCTGGCGGTATTTTTCGAGAGAAAGGACATCGGAATAGGGGTTTACACCGGCCTCATCCAGCTGATCATAGGTCAGCAGGGCGTTGCCAACTTCGTCGCTGGGGTAGCTGAGCATCAGAACGACCTTCTTGCAGCCCATAGCAATACCCTTCAGGTTGATGGCAAAGCGGTTGCGGGACAGGATGGGGAAGATGACACCGACGGTGCCGCCTCCCAGCTTGGCTTTCACATCAGCGGCAATGTGCTCCACGGAGGCATAGTTGCCCTGAGCACGAGCCACGATGGATTCGGTAATGCCGATGACGTCGCGGTTGCGCAGTTCGAAGCTGTCGCTTTCGGCGGCAGAGATCACGCTGTCCACAACAATATCCACGAGGTTGTCGCCTTCACGAATGATGGGGCAGCGAACGCCTCTGGAAACCGTACCGATTCTTCTTTCCATAATAACATCTCCAATGGTATTAAAATGACGCACCTATTATACAGCATGAATAGGGCTGTGAGCAAGTATTTTGTTGCAATTGGTATAAATTTTTTAAAAGAAAGATGCCGCAGTTTAACTGCGGCATCCTGTATCAGCTGATGGAATACTTGTTGGAGTAATACTCCAGCTGCTTCATGAAGTCCTCACCGGAGGTCTTCAGGGCACGCAGGTGTGCGTGGGTGTTCATATCGTGGCTCTGCATATCGATGAGGCAGCCGGCGATGTTGGAGCAGTGGTCGGAGGTGCGTTCCAGATTGGTCAGCAGATCAGACCAGACAAAGCCCACATGGATGGTGCATTCACCCTGCTGCAGGCGGAGAATATGGTTGGTGCGGAGGATTTCCTTCAGACGGTCGATGACCTGCTCCAGAGGTTCCACGGAGTAGATGGTCTGAATGTCGCCGGTGCGGAATGCTTCCAGAGAAAGATCCAGAATCTCAGAGACTGCAGAGGTAAGAACAGAGATCTCTTTCTGTGCGGCAGGGGAGAAGCTCAGATCCTTTTCCAGCATTTCTTCGGCAGATTCCAGAATGTTGACGCTGTGGTCGGAGATACGTTCGAAGTCACCGATGAGCTTCAGCAGCATGGTGGTCTCTCTTTCATCAGCATCGTCCATGGTCATGGCGCTGAGCTTAACCAGATAAGAACCGAGAATATCTTCATACTGGTCGCTGCGGTCTTCATCCTGACGGATTTCCTTAGCAAGGGCAGGAGAGTAGTTGTTCAGAGAGGAGAGAGCCTTTTTCAGACAGCCGATGGAGCATTCTGCCATCTCCAGCGCAACAGCACGGCTCTGAGAAAGTGCAACAGCGGGAGTTGTAAGCAGACGCTCGTCCAAAACAGCTGCGGTTTCCGGAGTCTCTGCATCGGGCAGAATGCGGATAGCCAGCTTTTCCAGCAGGTCGGACATGGGGAGCAACAGAACAGTACACAGAACCTTGAAAACGGTGTTGAAAATAGCGATGCTCAGGAAGTTGGCTGCTTCGTTGAGGAATACAGGAGCAAATACTGCCTTGAAAATGCAGAATGCAGACAGCCAGACGACCGTACCGATGACGTTAAAACTCAAATGAACAATGGCAGCGCGACGTGCGTTTCTGGTGGTACCTACGGAGGAGATCAGTGCGGTTACGCAGGTGCCGATACCCTGACCCATGATAATGGGAATGGCGGCGCCGTTGGTGACCTGACCGGTAGCGGACAGAGCCTGCAGAATACCGACAGATGCAGAGGAAGACTGAATAATGGCAGTCAGCACAGCACCTACCAGAACACCCAGAATGGGGTTGGTAAACAGAATGAACATCTGCTGGAAGGCGGGAATATCACGAAGACCGCCTACAGCACCGGACATAGCATCCATGCCGAACATCAGGGTGGCGAAGCCCAGCAGAATGGCACCGATGTCCTTCTTCTTGCTGGTCTTGGCAGTCATCTGCAGAATAATACCGATGAGAGCCAGCACAGGAGTGAATGAAGTGGGCTTCAGCAGCTGAATGATCAGGTTCTCACCGCTGATGCCGGAAAGGCTGAGAATCCATGCCGTGATGGTAGTACCAACGTTGGCACCCATAATGACACTGATGGCCTGCTTCAGGGTCATCAGGCTGGAGTTGACGAAGCCGACCACCATAACCGTGGTGGCAGAAGAGGACTGGATGACCGCGGTCACGGTCAGACCGGTCAAAAAGCCCAAAAGTTTGTTGTTTGTGAGTTTGCCGAGAATGGTTCGCAGAGAGTTGCCGGCTGCCCGCTTAAGGGATTCGCCCATGACGTCCATACCAAACAGGAACAGACACAAGCCGCCGATCAATGTCAATACGTCAAAAATATCCATAGCATCTATCAATCCTTTGCTCGATTCTTTGGCAATCATATTATATCATGCCAAATTTGGAAATCAAGTCCCACGATGTGTTTTGGCGGCATTTCTTGCAAAACAAAAAAACCTGTGATAAAATAGCAAACAATCAATATTATGGGGGTCTTTCTATATGAAGATCATCATTATCGGCGACGGAAAGATCGGCAGCGTGCTGGCTGAACAGCTTTCCAAGGAAACCCATGCAGTTACCCTGATCGATCACTATGCCGATCCGCTGGAACAGTCCAATAAGGAACTGGACGTTATGGTGGTGGAGGGGGACGGCTCTTCTCATCTGGTGCAGAAAGAGGCCGGTGTAGAGACGGCAGATCTGGTGATTGCCTGTACCGGTGCAGATGAACTGAACCTGCTGTGCTGCCTGATTGCGAAAAAACTGGGCGCCAAGCATACCATTGCCCGCGTCCGAAACCCTAAGTATGTGGAAGAACTGGCCCTGATCAAGGATGATCTGGGACTGAGTATGTCCATTAACCCGGAACAGGAGTGCGCCATGGAAATGGCTCGTGTCCTGCGGTTTCCGTCTGCTATTAAGATCGATACCTTCTCCAAGGGACAGGTGGAGATCCTCAAATATAATGTCACGGAGACATCTCCGATCAACGGCATGTCTCTGATTGAGATGAGCAAGCTCAGAGCCAAGGTTCTGATCTGCGCCGTAGAACGTGGAGAACGGGAAGTGTACATTCCCTCCGGCGAATTCCGCCTGCAGGCGGGAGACCGAATTTCCATTGTGGCAAGTCCGGCAGAGGCTCTGCGGTTCTTCCGACAGATCGGCGTGGCTAAAGCCAGAGTCCGGCAGGCTATGGTCATCGGCGGCGGTCATATGGGTTACTATTTATCCAGACGGTTGCTGGAAGCCGGTATGGACGTGAAGATCGTGGAATCGGACAGAACTCGCTGTGAGGAACTCAGCGAACTGCTGCCTGCGGCAACCATCCTCCACGGAGACGGTACCGATCAGAAGCTGCTTCTGGAAGAAGGTCTGGCACATATGGATGCGGTAGCAGCCATGACCGGCATCGATGAGGAGAATATCCTTCTGTCTCTGTATGCCCGCCGAACCACCGATGCAAAGGTTATTACCAAGGTCAATCGGGATTCCTACGAGGATATCGTGGAGCAGCTGGAGCTTGGTTCTGTGTTCTATCCCCGTCGAATCTGTGCAGATAACGTGGTACGCTATGTCCGTGCGATGCAGGCCTCCGATGCCTATGCCAGCATGGAGACACTCTGCAAGATCGCCAGCGGTAAGGTTGAGGCCATGGAGTTCCGAGTGACAGCGGCTTCCTGGTTCTGCGGAGTTCCTCTGCAGGAACTGTCCTTGAAGAACGATTTGCTGGTTGGCTGTATTTCCAGAAACGGCCGTACCATCACCCCCAGAGGCAGCGATACCATCGAAGTGGGTGACAGCGTGATCGTGGTTACGACCCATAGCGGTCTGCGGAGTCTGGATGATATTTTTGCTGTAAAGAAGTAAGCAGGAGACGGCTATGAATTATCGTATGATCGCCCGTCTTATGGGCTTTATCATTCTTATTTTGGCTGCTTTCATGACACCCTCTGTGATGGTCGCATTGATCTACGGAGAGATCTCCGGCTGGACGTTTCTGACGACCATATTTGGTGCCGCTCTGCTGGGTCTTGGCCTGACAAGAGTGCGTCCCCGTGATCGCAGCATGTATGCCAAGGAAGGCTTTGTGATCACGGCTCTGGCATGGATCGTGATTTCTCTCATCGGTGCCGTGCCCTTTGCACTCTCCGGTCAGATTCCCAACTATCTGGATGCGGTTTTTGAAACGGCTTCCGGCTTTACCACTACAGGTTCCAGTATTCTGACCGATGTGGAAAGTCTGGATCATTGCATGCTCTTCTGGCGCAGTCTGACCCATTGGCTGGGCGGTATGGGTATTCTCGTGTTTATGCTGGCTGTGGTCAACATGAGCGGCGGACAGTCCAACCATCTTCTGCGGGCAGAAAGTCCCGGCCCTTCCGTTGGCAAGGTCATGCCCAATATGCGCAGATCCGCTGCCACCCTTTATGGAATCTATATCTTTATGACGGTGGTGCTGGTGATACTGCTGGTTCTGGGCGGTATGCCGCTGTTTGACAGCCTTTGCCACGCTTTTGGCACAGCCGGTACCGGCGGTTTTGGTGTCAAAGCTGCTTCAATTGGTTACTATGACAGCTACTACCTTCAGACCGTAATCGCTGTTTTTATGGTGCTTTTTGGTGTGAACTTCAATTTTTACTTCTTTTTACTGATGCGGAAGTTCAAAACAGCATTCCGAAACACGGAAGTCTGGGTCTATCTCGGGATTGTTATACTCAGTACCCTGATCGTTGCAGCCAATGTTCTTTCGATGTTTCCGACTGTATATGAGGCACTGCACCATGCATTCTTCTCTGTGTCGTCTATCATCACCACGACCGGTTTTGCGACCGTTGATTTTAATCAATGGCCGATCCTGAGTCAGATCATTCTGGTTCTGCTCATGGTGATCGGTGCCTGCGCAGGCTCTACGGGAGGCGGTTTGAAAGTATCCCGTATTGTGATCGTATTCAAGGCGGCTGCCCATGAAGTGCATAAGCTTCTGCATCCCAGAACCGTGAAGGTTCTGACTATGGACGGAAAACAGATCGGACAGGAAACGGTCAGCGGCGTATTTGGTTATCTTGTGGTCTATGTGGCGGTGATAGTTATCTCCATCCTCCTGGTGTCACTGGATAACTTTGATGCCGTGACAAGCACGACCTCTGTACTGGCAACGATCAACAATATTGGCCCCGGTCTTGCTATGGTAGGACCTGCCGGAAACTTTGCATTCTTCTCACCTTTGTCCAAAGTGGTTCTGACACTGGACATGCTTTTCGGCCGGTTGGAACTGTTCCCCATGTTGATTTTGCTCATGCCCAGCACCTGGCGGAAAAACTAAAAAAATCTCCGACAAAAGTCGGAGATTTTTTCGTTACAGGGAAACACTGTCGAAGCAGTCATCGGGTAAAACGTCGGACAGTTCCACCAGAGAATGACGCATACCGCCGGTATAATCGATGGGCGGATACAGGGGTGCCTGTACTTCTGTGACAGACTGTCTGCGGCTGATTGACATGGTGACAGTGGCTTCGTTATCTCGGTTTACTTCAACTGCCACAGTGCCGCCCATGAGATGGGCAATGTGTCGCGTCAGGGGAAGACCAAGTCCGATACCCCATTGGGGATCCGGCAGCACACCGCGCTGGCTGAGCCGATGAAAGGCTGCAGTCAGAAGATCGCTGTCAGCTTCGGAGCAGGTATTCTTCATGTGGAAGAGCACGGCTGTGGGTGTTGTGTCCACGGTCAGCTCAATGGGTTTGGTTTTATCGCCGTACTTAATGGCATTGGAGAGTAAGTTCAGAACGGCACGTTCCAACAAAATAGGGTCTGCAGTAATTGTGATGGGTTTAGAAGGCAGCTTGCAGACAATTGCGCGTCCTGCGCTGCTGCAGATATCCTTGATCTCCTGTGTCAGTGTTTCCAGATAGTCCGTAAGGGCAAGCTTTTCTTTGCGGGGGACATAGGAACCGCTGCGAATCTGTTCCAGATCGGCCAGATTGCAGGCAATACGGCTCAGACGGTAAATCTGACGGGTGATTGCTGCTGACTGTGTCTGCAGGATGGGATCCTCCATTTCCACCAATACGTCGGAGAGCTGCTGCATCAGCGTGGAGAGATCCGTCAAGGGTTGGCGAAGAACCTGTGCTGTGACGGCAAGGGCATCCGTGTCCGTTGCGGTGCTTCGGTCACTACCGATGAGAAACAGCATGCCGTCAGATAAAGGACGAATGGTCACGCTGGAAGGCTGACGTCCCAGAGAAACGGGAAATGTCAGCGCGCTTTGCCGATCCCATTGCTCGTAAAGCTCTGCGCTTTCTCCCAGCCAGTTGTTCAGCATATCTGCGGAATAAGGTGCAAGATTATGGGCTTCCCGGTTGCATACCACGGAACCGTCCTGCCGCAGGCAGAAAGCCGGCTGCTGAAGCATTTGCAGCAGGGGGATCAGTTGGTCAACAGTTTGACTGAGCATAACATTCCTCCAATCGGATGCCTGCATAGGGTATGCAGTCCTTGGAAATTTATCATCGGCGGAGCTGACGGATATCCCGTCCCAAAAACAGACAAAGCTGATAAGTACCCAGCAGGCGGGATGCGATGGGACCGGCATAACGGTGAGAAATTGCATCTGTGCCGAGGTTGGTGGAAATAATGACCGGTTTTTCCTCCATCATACGGGTGTTGATGACCTGATACAGTACGGACTGGGTAAACTGGGTGGTCATTTCCGTACCCAAATCGTCAATGATGAGCAGGTCGCATTCCAGATATTTTCTGGTCAGATCGCTGCGGTCACCGCCGAATTTCACGGCTTCAAAATCAGAAAACAGCTTGCCAACGGTGTCGTAGACCACGGAATAGCCGTTGTCTGCCACACTCCGCGCAATACAAGCGGAGAGGAAGGTCTTGCCCAGACCCGGTTCACCGGTAAAGAGCAGGGAAGGGGACTTGCGGCTGAAATTCTTAGCATAGTTACGGCAATGCTGATAGGTGTTTTCCATCAACTGTCTGGGACTGATGCCAAGCTGTGAATCCGGTTCATCGGGATAATAGTCCAGACGGAACAAATCAAAATTCTCCTTGCCGCCCAGCAGACTGGAAAGCTCTTTTTTCTGCTCCTGGCGGCAAAGTTCCCGGAGACACTCGCACATGGCTGCGCCTACATATCCGCTGCCGCTGCAATGGGGGCAGAAGGGGGTGGTTTCCAGAAGACCTTCATCCAGATCGTTGGCTTCCAAAACCCATTCCCGTTCCCGCTGCAAGGCGAGATTTTCTTCTTTGATGGCCTCAATGGCGGCTACGGTATCTTCACCCTTGCGGAAAGCAGCTACGACTGCCTGAGAGACAGAACGCCGCATGGCTTTTTCGATTTCCTGCAGACGGGGATACTGCTGATAAATATTGGTCAATCGGGCAGCCACTTCTGCTTCGTGATCTGCCTTTGCCTGCGCCAGACGTTCCTGGGCACGGCGAAGAATGGTTTCACTATAGGCCATGGCTTACACCTCCTGTGACTGCATCATGCGGCGGATAGCATCCAGTTCCAACTGACTTTTCTGGCCGGACTGTGCCTGAGGAGCCGCTTTGCCGGGTGACTTGTCTCCGGCATCTATGGCCTGAACGGTATGCAGTCCCTGTTCATGCCAGCTTTTGAGAATAGAATTGAGATAGGCCCATTTGAGACCACCGGTATTCATGCAGGTTTTCTCGTAGGCTTTGAGAATCTCTGCCTTACCAAAGCCCCAGTCCAACCATTGCAGGACCATTTTTTCTTCGCCGGGGGTCAGCTTTCGTTCGGAAATCTGCAGTGCCTGTCGGATATGACCGACCTGTGTCTGCTTTTCCAACTGCGTCTGCATGTAAGCAGCGGCTTCTTCCAAAGTGTCGATATTCAGATCGGACCAGTGGTAAGCCTCCCGTTCGATGGTTCGCATGGAAGGAAGACGCTGTCCGCCTCTGGCACGGGCTCTCTGGATGCAGTAGGAGATCAGCACGCTGACGACCTCCACAGGCATACCCAGATAATCGTAAAGGGAGAGGAGAATTTTCAGTTCTTCAGTACTGAGGAGCTTTCCAAGGCGGCGCTGCGCTTCGCCGATGAGGCGCTGGAAGCCACCATCTTTTCGCTGCTGACGGATCAGGTCTTCCTCAGAATAGACGGGCGGCTCTGCAGGCCGCAGGACTTTGACAGTCTCTTCCTGCCACAGTCCCAGCTGCCGCAGAGAGGAAACGGCGCAGTCCAACCGGGTCTTTGTCATGCGTAAGGCAGTTTCTGCCTGTTCAGAGTGGCCGCCTGCACGCAGATACAAATATAAGAGAGCACCGTCACCGGAGGCGGCTGCCAGCAGCTTTCGCCAATCCTGTTCCGGTATGTACATATCGTGCTGCTCCATTGGTCCGCCTCCTTTGAGCAAAATCCACCATTTTTGTATAGTATAGCACAGATTTCGCTGAAGGACAAACTATAATTTAAGGTCAATAGAAGGACATATGCCGGGGACTTATCACATACACTTCCGTAGAACGATGAGCAGGGAGTGTTGGCTTTGCAAGAGTTCATGGAAAAAAGAGCCTGCGATCTGGCTGCGTACATCATCGAGAACCGAACCACCATACGGAATGCGGCATCCCACTTCGGCATTTCCAAATCCACGGTACATAAGGATCTGACGGAACGGCTGGCTCGGTGCAATCACGGACTATACCTGCAGGTAAAAGATATCTTGGAGGTCAATAAAGCGGAACGTCATATCCGCGGAGGGATAGCAACCAGAAACAAATACAAAAAAGGATGATGGTTTCCATCATCCTTTTTTGTGCAACAGACAAAAATTTTTTAGCTGAGAACTTTCAATATTGTCATATTTCCCCATTTCATTTACGACTGTAATGTAGTAAAATAAAGTAAGCCCAAAGACGGACAAGTGTATTCCTCACAAAACCTAAATAATTTTTAGATAGAAAAAATATTTTTTTAAAAGTGGTTGATTCTTGCTTTGGACTGTCGTATACTGGAATCAGGAAGAAACTGGTATCCGTGTGATTGACAGGAGGTTTTTGCAACTATGAAATATGATCGTATGTATAACTTCTCCGCCGGCCCTGCTACGATGCCGGAGCCTGTTCTGGAGGAAATTCGTGATGAAATGATGAACTACCGGGGTTCCGGTATGTGCGTCATGGAAATGTCCCACCGCTCCAAGGTGTTCCAGCAGATCTGTGATGAAGCCGAACAGGATCTGCGCGATCTGATGGGTATTCCCGATAACTATAAGGTGCTGTTCATTCAGGGCGGCGCAACCCTCCAGTTCTCCATGATTCCCATGAACCTTATGAAGAACGGTGTAGCCTGCTATGTGGAGACCGGCGCCTGGTCCAAGAAGGCCATTGCCGAAGCCAAAAAAGTTGGCGAAGTCAAGGTCATTGCCTCCTCCAAGGATGAGAACTACTCCTATATTCCCGATTGCTCTGATCTGGATATCCCCGAAAACTGCGACTATGTCTATATTTGCGAGAACGAGACGATCCACGGTGTAACCTGGAACAAGCTGCCCAACACCAAGGGTCATGTGCTGGTTTCTGACCAGAGCTCCATGTTCCTGTCCCGTCCCTGTAATGTGTCCGATTACGGTATGATCTACGCAGGTGTGCAGAAAAATGTCGGTCCCGCCGGTATGGTGGTTGCCATTATCCGTGAAGATCTGATCCGTGACGATCTGGCTGATCTGCCTGTTTATATGCAGTATAAGACCCATGCCGATGCCGGTTCCATGTACAATACCCCCAACTGCTGGGCCATTTATGTCTGCGGCAAGGTCTTCAAGTACCTGAAGTCCATTGGCGGCCTGTCCGTCATGGAAAAAATGAATATCGACAAGGCACAGGTCATGTACGACTTCCTGGATCAGTCCAAGCTCTTTAAGGGTACTGTCAAGCCTGCTGACCGCAGCCTCATGAACATCCCCTTCGTCACCGGTGACAAGGATCTGGATGCCGAAGTTATTGCCTATACCAAGGCAGCCGGCTTTGAAAACCTCAAGGGTCATAAGTCCGTTGGCGGTCTCCGTGCTTCTGTCTATAACGCTATGCCCAAGGAAGGTGTGGAAGCACTGGTTGCGTGTCTGAAAAAGTTTGAGGAGGAGCATAAATGAAAATTCTCGTAACTGACGGTATGGATAAGACCGCCATGGCGGCTCTGCGTGAGCAGGGTCATCAGGTGGATGAGCAGTTCTATGAGCCTGATGCACTGGGCGAAGCTTTGAAGGGCTATGATGCCGTTGTGGTTCGCTCCAAGACCAAGGTTCGTGCACAGCATATCGACATTGCCAAGGAAGGTAATCTGAAGCTGATTATCCGCGGCGGTGTCGGTGTGGATAACATTGATGTCAAATATGCAGAAAGCTGCGGTATGACCGTCCGCAATACCCCAAAGGCTTCTTCTCAGTCCGTTGCTGAGCTGGCTATGGCTCATATGTTCTCCTGCGCTCGCTACATTTCTGTGGCTGGCAGCACCATGCGTGAAGACAAGTGGGAGAAGAAGGCCTACGGAAAGGGCATTGAACTTTCCGGTAAGACGCTGGGCATCATCGGCTTCGGCCGAATCGGTCAGAAGCTGTGTGCCATGGCAACTGCCATGGGTATGGATGTCATCGCTTTTGATATTTTCCATGTGCCCGGAATCGAAGATGCCATGAACATGAAGTATGTGGAAATGGATGAGCTGTTTGCAAAGGCAGATTTCATCAGTCTGCATACACCTGCCATTGACGGCAAGCCTCTCATCAATGAGGAAAACATTGCCAAGATGAAGGACGGTGTCTGCTTCGTCAACACCTCCCGCGGCAACAATGTGGATGAAGCTGCTTTGCTGGCAGCTCTGAATAGCGGCAAAATCCGTTCTGCCGGTCTGGACGTCTTCGCGGAAGAGCCCAGTGCCAACAAGGAACTTTACAGCCATCCTGCCGTATCCTGCACACCCCATATCGGTGCAGCTACCGTGGAAGCTCAGAAGCGAATCGGTGCCGAAATTGTGGAGATCATCCGTGATTTCAAGGCCTGATCGCCTTTGTGTAAAGCAATTTAAGGAGGAAGAAAAATGAACGCATACATCGAGAAAGTTATCGAATACGTAAAGGAAAAGCATGGTCACGAACCTGAGTTCGTGCAGACCGTGGAAGAAGTGTTTTCCTCCATTGAGCCTGTTGTTGCAGCCCATCCCGAATATGAGAAGTTTGACCTGCTGAAGCGTATGGTCGAGCCCGAACGCATGTTCACCTTCCATGTCTGCTGGATGGATGATGCTGGCCAGTGGCACACCAATATCGGCTATCGCTGCCAGTTCAACGGTGCCATCGGTCCCTACAAGGGCGGTCTCCGTTTCCAGAAGAATGTTACCCCCAGCATTATGAAGTTCCTGGGCTTTGAGCAGACCTTCAAGAACTCTCTGACCGGCCTGCCCATGGGCGGTGCCAAGGGCGGTTCTGACTTTGATCCCGCAGGCAAGTCCGATGCTGAAGTCATGCGTTTCTGCCAGAGCTTTATGTCTGCTCTGTACCGCTATATCGGTCCCGATATCGACGTTCCTGCCGGTGATATGGGTGTTGGCGGCCGTGAGATCGGCTACCTGTTTGGCCAGTATCGCCGTCTGAAGGGTGTCTGGGAGAATGGCGTTCTCACCGGCAAGGGCATGAGCTACGGCGGCTCCTTGATCCGTCCCGAAGCCACCGGCTACGGTGCTGTCTATTATCTGCAGGAAGTCCTGAAGCATGAAGGCGATTCCATTGAAGGCAAGCGCATCGCCATCTCCGGCTACGGCAATGTTGGCTGGGGCATCATGAAGAAGGCTGCCCAGCTGGGTGCAAAGGTCACTTACTTTGCAGGTCCCGACGGCTATATCCATGATCCCGACGGTGTCACCGGTGAAAAGCTGGACTACATTCTGGAAATGCGTGCCAAGGATCCCATGCACTGCAAGCCTTATGCCGACAAGTACGGTGTTGAATTCGTTCCTGGTGCCAAGTGCTGGGGCGTCAAGGATGTAGATATCTATATGCCCGCCGCCACCCAGAACGATGTCACCATGGAATCTGCAGAAAAGATCGCAGCTTCCGGCGTCAAGTATTACATCGAAGTGGCCAACATGCCCACTACCAACGATGCTCTGAACTTCCTGCGTGCCCAGAAGCACATGATCGTTGCTCCATCCAAGGCTGTCAATGCCGGCGGTGTCGGTGTTTCCGGTCTGGAAATGTCCCAGAACTCCGAGCGTCTGGTCTGGACAGCTGAGGAAGTCGATAAGCAGCTGAAGCAGATGATGATCAACATCCACAATGCTTCTGCAGAAGCAGCAGAAGAGTACGGCCTGGGCTATGACCTGGTGGCCGGTGCCAATATTGCCGGCTTCAAGAAGGTCGCAACTGCCATGATGGAGCAGGGTGCTTTCTAAAAATGATTTACATAAAAAATACCACCGCTAAGGCGGTGGTATTTTTTGCACCTGTTGCATAAAAATCTCAGCCTGATTTGGAGAAATTACCAAAATCCGGGAAGTCGATTGCAAATTAATATTATCCATGTTATGATATGGTAGATTTAGTTTGGAAAGGTTTACCCATTTTGGGATGAAACGAAAACAATCGGGACAGAAAGTTGGGTTTCGATGTATCACAAAAAGGTTCAAGGCTGGAGAAAACACATAGATTTTATCCTGTTGGATGTAATCTGTCTGCATATTGCGTTTCTGTTGGGCTACATGACCCGTCACGGTTTTGATAATCCCTATGAAATTAAGCTCTATCGGGACATTGCACTGATTTATACCATGGCAGATGTTCTGATTCTCATCGCCAACAGCACCATGAAAAATGTGCTGAAGCGAGGCTATTATAAAGAGGCTGTACAGACAGTCAAACACGTATTTCTGGTGGCCGTAGTCATTGCTGTATTCCTGTTCTCTGCCCAGCATGGCGAGGAATACTCCAGAATCACATTCTATCTGACTGCTGTCTATTACGTTTTGATTTCCTATGGTATCCGTCTTCTGTGGAAGCGGATACTCCATAAAAGAAAAAAAGATACAGTAAGTAGCTCTGTCTATGTCGTCACGACCTCCGACCGTGCAGAATGGGTGATCGAACAGCTGAACAGGGAAGAACGGAACGCCTGTATTGTCCAGGGACTTTGTATATTAGACCAAAACCTCACAGGCGAAGAGATTAGCGGAATTCCGATTGTGACGGCAGCGGAAGACCTTCCGGAATACCTCTGTGACAAATGGGTGGATGAGGTTTTTGTCTCCGTGCCCATTGCAGGCCCCTATCCTGCGAAGCTGATCAACGATCTTACAGAAATGGGTATCGTTGTACATATTCAAACGGAACAGGCCTATGTGGAAGAATGGCAGAAGCAAGCAGTTGAAAAGTTTGCCGGCATTTCTGTTCGGACGTTGAGCATGACGCTGATCACTTCACAGGAACTGTTCTGGAAACGAGCCATGGACATTATTGGCGGTATCATCGGATGTGTTGCAACACTTATTTTGACCTTGATCATCGGGCCTTTGATCTATATCCATTCACCGGGACCGATCTTTTTCGTTCAGACCCGTGTGGGCAAAAATGGTAAAAAGTTCAAAATGTATAAGTTCCGAAGTATGTATATGGATGCGGAAGACAGAAAAGCAGAGCTGATGAAGGAAAATCGGGTCAAAGACGGCATGATGTTCAAGCTGGACTTCGATCCCCGCATCATTGGCAGTAAAAAGCTGCCGGACGGCACAGTCAAAAAAGGAATCGGCAACTTCATCCGAGATTACAGTCTGGATGAATTTCCTCAGTTTTTCAACGTACTCAGAGGCGATTTGTCTCTTTGCGGCACCCGTCCTCCTACAGTGGATGAGTGGGAAAAGTACGAACTGCATCATCGGGTCCGTCTTGCCATTAAACCCGGCATCACCGGTCTGTGGCAGGTCAGCGGCAGAAGCAATATCACCGACTTTGAGAAGGTGGTAGAGCTGGATAAAAAGTATATCAGAGAGTGGAGTATGGGCATGGATTTGCGAATTATCCTGCAGACGATCAAGGTTGTTCTGCATAAGGACGGCTCCATGTAAAAGAGGATTTCACGTGAGAGGGAATAGCAGAAAACAGCTGAATATCGTGATGCTGGGTCATAAGCGGATTCCTTCCCGTGAAGGCGGAATCGAAATCGTGGTGGAGGAACTTGCCACACGTATGGCAACCATGGGTCATAGTGTCACCTGCCTGGACAGAGCTGGAAAGCATGTCAGCGGCGATAATTATGAAACGGCAGGCCTGAAGGAATATAAGGGTGTCCGTATCAAAAAAGTTCCCACGCTGGATCAACGCGGTCTTGCGGCTATGACCGCTTCCGTGACCGGCGCCGTTGCGGCTGCCTTTGGTCGGTATGATGTGGTTCATTTCCACGCAGAAGGTCCCTGTGCCATGCTTTGGCTGCCAAAGCTCTTTGGTAAGCGGTGTATTGCAACTGTCCACGGTCTGGACCACCGCCGTGCAAAATGGGGCAGATTGGCCAGAACCTATATCATGCTGGGGGAGAAATGTGCTGCCCGTTTTGCCGATGAGATCATTGTTCTGAGCCAAGGTGTGCAGCAGTATTTTCTGGATACCTACGGCAGAGAAACTGTGATGATCCCCAACGGTGTGACCAAGCCGGAGGTATGCCCAGCCAAGGAAATAACAGAAAAATTTTCTCTCAAAAAAGATGAATATATCCTGTTTCTGGGTCGTCTTGTCCCGGAAAAAGGCGTACATTATCTGATCAAAGCCTATAAGCAGCTGCAAACGGATAAAAAACTTGTCATTGCCGGTGGCAGCTCCGATACGGCCGAATATGCCGAAGAACTGAAAAAACTGGCAGAAGGTGGTTCCAATATCCTTTTCACGGGTTTTGTGCAGGGGAAGCTTCTGGAAGAACTTTACAGCAATGCCTACGTGTATGTCCTGCCTTCTGATCTGGAGGGGATGCCTCTGAGCCTTCTGGAGGCTATGAGTTACGGATGTTGCTGTCTGGTGTCCGATATTTCCGAATGTACGGAAGTCATTGCGGATCAAGGCATTTCCTTTGCTCGTGGGAATATTTCCGACCTGCGGGAAAAGCTGCAAAAGCTTTGCGACGATCCTTCCGTGGTCAGATTCTTCCGGGAAACGGCAAGTGACTACATCTGCAGCAAGTATAATTGGACTACTGTGACGGAGAAAACGCTGCAGCTCTACAGGGGGATTGTGTGATGATTCGCATCCTTCAATGTGTCAATAATATGCATCGCGCAGGGCTGGAAACCCTGTTGATGAACTATTACAGAACCATGGATCGGACGAAGATTCAGTTTGATTTTCTGACCCACCGTCCCGAGCGTTCCGATTATGACGACGAGATTGAAAGCCTTGGCGGAAAAATCTATCATGCGCCAAGACTGTACCCGCAAAATTATCCCGCTTACTTTGCTTACATGAAGGATTTTTTTGCAGATCACCTGGAATACAAAATCGTCCATTCCCATATTGATTCCATGAGTTGTCTGCCCCTTCTGGCAGCAAAAAGAGCCGGAATTCCAGTTCGAATCGCCCACAGCCACAGCACCTCCATCGATTTGGATTTTAAATATCCTCTGAAGCAATGCTTCCGGTATGGACTGAGAAGTGCTGCCAACAAATATCTGGCTTGCGGTCAGCAGGCAGGAGAGTTCCTCTTTGGCAGAAGAGATTTCACGGTGCTGCCCAATGCGGTCGATGCGGAAAAGTTCCGCTATGACCCGGTCTGTCGGGATGAAAAACGCAGAGAACTGGGTGTTGCCGATCAATTTGTCATCGGTCATGCCGGTCGGTTCACCTATGCAAAGAATCACGAGTTTTTGCTGAAGGTGTTTCAAAGTATTTTGAAAAAAGAACCCAATGCCGTTCTTTTGCTGGCAGGAACAGGGGAGAAGGAAGCTTCCATCCGCAATCTGGCAAAGACACTTTGTGTCGATCATGCCGTTCGTTTTCTGGGCAGCCGCTCCGATATGGAAGCGATTTATCAGGCTATGGATGTGTTTGTGATGCCATCCCGATTTGAAGGCATTCCCGTCGTGGGTGTGGAGGCACAGTTTGCAGGACTTCCCTGTGTCTTTTCCGATAAAGTACCGGAAGAAGTCATGTTTACGGATTTGTGCCAGTTTTTGAGCCTGCGTAAAAATTCCGAATTCTGGGCGGAACAGATTTTGCGATATAAAAATCAGAAACGTGCAGAACATCATTTTGACGGTACTGTGTTTGATATCAAGCACACAAGTCATATTCTGGAACAGTTTTATCTGGAGCAGTATCACGCGATCGAAGCGGATACCGGAGTGACCGTATGAGCAAATTTGATCTGAAACTTTTTATTAAAAGAAACATATTGAAGAGCAAGATGACCTCTGAGGATGTGCTGAATAAGCTGCGTGACGGCGGTGCGGAGATCGGTACGGATGTCTTGATCTACTCCACCGGCAGAACCATGATCGATGGCTCCAGCCCTTATCTGCTTACCATCGGCAGCCATGTTCGCATTGCCGAAGGTGTCAAAATTCTGACCCACGACTATTCCTGGGCGGTGCTCAAGCGGTATGAGGGAAGCGAAATCCGACCCGGAGCAGTTCTGGGTGCGCAAAGTGCCGTTGAGATCGGTGATAACGTGTTTATCGGCATGAATGCCATCATCACCAGAGGTGTCAAAATCGGCAGTAATGTCATTATCGGTGCCGGAAGCGTGGTAACAAAAGACTGTCCCTCCGATGGTGTCTATGCGGGAAATCCGGCGAAGAAGATCATGACGCTGGAAGAATATTACAGAAAGCGGGAAGCGATGCAGTTTACGGAAGCCTGCGATATCGCAAGAAGGTATAAACAGCGGTTTGGAAAAAATCCGCCCAAAGAGATCTTTTCCGAATACTTCATGCTCTTTGAAGACAGTCGGAGTGCCGCAGAAATTCCCGTTTTTCGCGCCCAGATGGGTCGAATGGATAACTACGAAGCGACTGTATCTTTCATGAAGCAGCGAAAACCGCTCTATGAAAATTATGAAGCATTTCTGGAAGCTTGCTTTCGGGACGAAGAGAACTGAGAAATTATGATCATCTTGACCAACTGTTTATCGGATGTGGTGGATGAAGGCTGCCTGAAGGTAGCCAACAGTCTCATTGACCGCATCAAAAAGATCAAACCGGAGACCCTTGTCATCACCTATGGAGAGACCGGGAAACAGGGTGACCTGCATATACAGGTCAATAAACTCCTTCTGAACAGAAAGCTCCTGTGGCTTCTGTGGAAGAAAAAAGAACCGGTTTTGTATGTGCCTGCGGTGGCCAAAGGACATACCATGGCAGCAAGAGTTGCGATCTTGTCTCTGGCTGCCGGAAGAGGACTGCAGGTGGTGCAGGTCATGCAGCATCACGCAGGAAAGCTTGCCGCCTTTCTGCTGAAAATCAGCAGAGCGGAGATCATTACCTTTTCCAATGCCTCCCGGCAGTATTATCAAAATATTGTCGGTTCCCGTTCCAAATACCTGAAAACAGGGGTGGACACCGGTCGCTTTTGTCCGGTGGATGAGGATAGAAAGGCTAAACTGAAGGAAAAATACGGTCTGCCGACAGACAAGCCCATCGTCCTCCATGTGGGACACCTGCGAACGGGACGGAATGTGGAACAGCTGCTGGCGCTGGATGACACGTTCCATGGCGTTCTGGTCACCAGCACCTATGCCTCGGAAATGCAGGAGAGGTCGCTGAAACAAAAACTGCAGGCATCTCCCAATCTGACGGTTCTGGAAGGCTATCTGCCGAATATCGAGGAGATCTATCAGCTGGCGGATGTGTATCTGTTCCCGGTGATAAAGGAACATAACTGCATCGATACACCCTTGTCTGCCATGGAAGCTGCTGCCTGCAATGTGCCTGTAGTGGCGACCCCTTACGGGGAACTGAAGGAACTTCTTTCCGAGGATGGTTTTTACGAATTGGAGTCTTTTGAACCGGATGCCCTGAACCGTTTGCTCCATAAAGCCTGTGAAGAAAAGAAACAGCCCCGCTGTCATGTGCTGGCATACGACTGGAATTTGGCGGTAGAAGAAATCCTATCGCAAAATATGAAGTGATGAATAGGGAGGATGAAGACATTGGTTTTAATGAAAAAAAGAAGCCTTGTCGTACTGCTGATTCTGATGCTTTTGCTTTCTATAACAGCCTGTTCTGAAAAGATCGAGCCGGTTCGGGAAGAGGATTATCAGACGGCCGATGACGTAGAGCTTGTCCAGCCGGAGGAGGAAGTCCTTCCGCCGGTAGAGATCGAAATGTCGGAATATGAACTGGCCTATGCCGGTGATATGAAGGATGTCATTGTGTCAAAAGAAACAGATGACGGAACTGGCTTGGCCTTTTTTGTGAAGCTGTCCGGCGGAGAGGTACCCATCTTCACCCTTCGGTATAACACCGATGAAGGGGAACTGGTAACCGTTCTGGAAAACGCAAAAGGAGAGCGAATTCCTGTAGCCTTTGAAATGGCTGCATTCCCCGAGGGCTTGAGCGAGGAAGATGCCGATCTGTTCTATGCAGCGCAGGAAGCTGTCAATGACATTGTCGGTTCTTTGTCGCTGAAGTAAAGAAATCCCAAAATCAGTTTTAACGGTCGGAAACCGATGCCGGAACTGTTTTTGTAAATATAGAAGCAACCCCAAATCAAAACATTTTTTAGGAGGAAGCAAAATTATGACAAAGCGTCTGTTGGCATTGATGCTTGTACTGGTCATGGTGCTCTCTGTGGCTCCCGTGCAGGTGTTTGCCATGGAAAACGAAGTGACTGTATCTGTCACGGAAGAAATTCAGAATGAAATCGATACCATCGTCACCCAGTATGGAATTACTGCGGAAATGACCGATGATGAAGTGGCAAATCAGATTTTTATGGCTGATGGCGAAGCCCTCTATGCCACTATGAATCAGATCGAAGATCTGAAGGTGAGAGCATCCGCTCTGACCGAAGAAGAGTTTGCGCTTCTGGACACGGAAGCCTTCGGCCGTCTGGTCGGCGTTCTGGAACTGCTGACCACCCCCATGCTGCTGGCGACCACTGTCACTCCTCTGGAGGGTCAGGTCTCCATTACCGATAGTAAGAATACCGGCAATTACTCCGGCGGTACCTATACCGTTACGGCCAAGGGTTCTCTGTTCTCCAAGACGACCAACGATATCACGATTACCAATGAATCTGCGGCTCAGGCAAAAATCAGCTTTGATTATACCACTTCCAAAGCCAGCAGCTTCACCATCAATGGTACAGCAGCTGCCGCCAGCGGAAGCTTCTCTCAGATTCTGGATGCCGGTGAAATCATTGCCATTAAACTGACATCTAACAGCGGTCTTTCCAATACGACTGCCACCCTGACTCTGACCAACATCGCTTACGCTGTTGCTGCATCCGAGTCCAATGTGACCTTTGCTTTTGACAGTACTTACGGTTCTGTTACCGCCGGCGGTGCTGCCGTAGCAAACGGCGAAGTCAAGTCTGTCTCTCTGGCAGAAGGTGTGGATATTGCTGCAGCTGCCAACGGTTCCACCTTCCTTGGCTGGATCAATACTGCCGATAACAGCCTCCTTTCCACCGAAGCCAGCTACCACCTGACTCCCTCTGAGGATATGACCGTCAAGGCTGTCTTTGCAGTCGACGGCGGTACTCCTTGGTTCTCCATGGGTTCCAAGACTCAGAAAAGTGTCAGTTCCGGTCTGTTGGGTCTGACCAAGCTCTATTATCATGAGATTGGTGCTACCCACCTCTTTGATGACCTGAATACAGCTGCACAGGCTGCCGCACCCGGCAAAAAGTCTCTGGTTCTGAAGAACAATGCTGTGCTTCCTGCCGGTGATTATACCATTCCTGCCGGTGTGGACCTGCTGATCCCCTTCGATGCAGCCAACACCATGTACACCACGCAGGCTTGCACTACAAGCTCTTACACTACACCCACAGCTTACCGTACCCTGACCATGGCTGCAGGTGCAAACCTAACCGTCAGCGGCTCTGTCAGCCTTTCTGCAAAGCACAGATATGCAGCCGGTGCTGCGAAAGATGGCGGTTCTTGCCCCACCGGTGCTGTCAGCTTTATCAGCATGAATGAAGGCAGTTCCATCGTTATCAACAACGGCGGTTGCCTGTATGCCTACGGCTTCATTACCGGCGACGGCTCCGTCACCGCCAATAGCGGTGCCACAATCTATGAGCTCTTCCAGATCATGGACTTCCGTGGCGGTTCCCAGAGTACCGGCATGAAGAACGGCGTATTCCCCATGTCTCAGTATTACATTCAGAATATTGAGGTTCCCATGACTCTGCATTCCGGCGCCACGGAGTATGCTTACACCACCATTTACATGTCCAGTGCAGACTTCGGTTCTGCGGTTGCCTTCATTGGTGGATCCGGATCCATGTTCAACCTGACCTCCGGTTATGTCACCAAGCGCTATGACGGTGCTACTGACCGCCTGTATGTGGAAGCATACGGCAATATGACCGTTTCTCCCATTAGCATGGAGGTCGGTACCAATACCCTTGACTCTGATGACTATGAACTTCCCATTAACAGTAACCTGACGGTCAGTGCTCAGAGCGGTACCATCACCTTGGGTCAGGACATTGCAGTTCTACCCGGTGCAAGATTTGAGATTGGCGAAAATGCATCTATTGCCCTGGGCAAAAATGTCAATGTTTACGTCTATGATGGCGATACATGGGGCAACTATGCGTACGGCGTGGGCGGTAAGAATGTTCCCTTCAAGGCCGTGTCCTATGCACCCAGCAGAACTTATACCCGTACAGTAGCTGATTTGGTAGACGCAGCCATCATCATTAACGGTACCTGCGATGCTTCCAACGGTTATGTTTACACCACTGGCGACGGAGCTAATGTTACCTCCGACAAGAACGGTACTGCATTTATTCGTCCCGGTTCCCAGACCGTGACATATCAGGTCATTCAGGCCGGCGATCCCAATGCTTCTACTTATGTTGAAATTCCTTTGACCACTGCCAAACTGAAAAATCCTGATGGTACCTATGTGGGGACCGGTGCAACTGCCGGTACCTATGTGAGCAACAACGGCTCCTGGGTCAAGGAAGTCTGCAGCCATGAGTACACATCCGAAGTGACCACGGAAGCCACTTGTACCGCTCCCGGTGTCATCACCTATACCTGTAAGGATACCGCTAACTGCGGCCATAGCTATACGGAAGAAATTCCTGTAGAAGAACACCGCTATGAATCCGATGTCACAGAACCTACCTGCACTGCTACTGGCTATACCACCTATACCTGTTCCGTCTGCGGTGACAGCTATGTCGGTGACGAAACGCCCGTGGCTGACCATCGCTATGAAGGTGACGTGACCGATCCCGATTGCGAAAACGGCGGCTATACCACCTACACCTGCTCCGTCTGCGGCGATAGCTATGTTGGCGACAAAGTGGATGCGCTGGGTCATAAATATGAGTCTGTTGTGACCGACCCCACCTGCAAAACTGAAGGCTATACCACCTACACCTGCCCCGTCTGCGGCGACACCTATACCGGTGATGAAGTGGATGCTCTCGGTCATACCGACGGCGAGCCTGTGGTTGAGAACCCCGTGGATCCCGACTGTGATACCGAAGGCAGCTATGACTCCGTCATTTATTGCACTGTCTGCGGCGAAAAGCTCAGCTCCAAGACTGTCAGCGTGCCTTCCACCGGCCACAGCTACAAGCCTGTTGTGACCGATCCCACCTGCGATACTGAAGGCTATACCACCTATACCTGCACCGTCTGCGGTGACAGCTATACCGGTGACAAAGTGGATGCTCTGGGTCATAAATATGAGTCTGTTGTGACCGATCCCACCTGTGAAGAGGATGGCTACACCACCTATACCTGCCATTGCGGTTATAGCTACACCGAAGCAATTTCCGCTCCCGGCCATAAGTACGAGGGTGTTACGACTGACCCCACCTGCACCGCTATCGGTTATACCACCTACACCTGCACCGTCTGCGGCGACAGCTATACCGGTGACGAAGTAGAGGCCCTCGGTCATAGCTACAAGCCCGTTGTGACCGACCCCACCTGCACCGAAGCAGGTTATACCACCTATATCTGCACTGCCTGCGGCGACAGTTATACCGGTGACGAAGTGGATGCTTTGGGTCATACCGACGGTGAGCCTGTGGTTGAGAACGCTAAAGATCCCAGCTGCGATACCGAAGGCAGCTATGACTCCGTCATTTACTGCTCTGTCTGTGGCGTAGAGATCAGCTCCAAGACTGTTACCGTGCCTTCCACCGGCCACAGCTACAAGCCTGTTGTGACCGACCCCACCTGCACCGAAGCAGGCTATACCACCTACACCTGCACCGTCTGCGATGACAGCTATACAGCTGATGACGTTGCAGCCATTGGCCATGCCTATGGCGACTATGCCTACAACAAGGAAACCGGTAAGTTTGAGGCAGTTTGCGCTAACAATTGCGGCATTCCTGCCGTCAAGGATGCCTGTAACGTTGCCTTTATGAACGGCATGGACATTCAGAATGTGATCGTGGAAGCCGGTCAGCCCGTGGCAGAACCCGAAGCACCCTCCAAGGAAGGCTACACCTTCGACGGCTGGTTCTATGCCGGAGAGAAGTATAATTTCACCAAGCCTGTCACCGGTAATATCGTTCTGGTGGCACAGTTTACTGAGATTGTTACTGAAGCTCCCACCATTCTGGAAGGCAAGTTGGCATCGATCGAAGTTTCTCTCGACTCCGAGATTCTGCTCCGCCAGAAGTTCCAGCTGCCCGAAGAACTGATCAACGATGATGATGCATACGCAGTCGTCACCGCCGACAGAAAGGGCGGCGTGAAGGAAACCGTCATTCCCATGGCCGAACTCCGTGCCAAGGGAGCCGACGAGAACGGTCGTTACGTCATTGAGCAGGGCATGGCCTCCGGCGAAATGGGTCGTA
>JAZNLL010000034.1:0-25134 GCA_045579045.1 Candidatus Avilachnospira sp. | reverse complement strand
GCCGCCCTTTCTGTCGGCGGTGACGACTGCGTATGCATCATCATCGTTGATCAGTTCTTCGGGCAGCTGGAACTTCTGGCGGAGCAGAATCTCGGAGTCGAGAGAAACTTCGATCGATGCCAGCTTGCCTTCCAGAATGGTAGGTGCTTCGGTGACGATTTCGGTAAACTCCGCCACCAAGACCATATTACCGGTGACGGGCTTGGTGAAATCATACTTCACACCGTTCAGATACCAGCCATCGAAGGTGTATCCTTCCTTGGCAGGTGCTTCAGGTTCAGCAACAGTCATCCCATTAAAGACGGTTACAGCCGTTTTTACACCGTCATTCTCAAAGGTAACTGTGTGAGGCTGGGTATGGCTCACCAAAATCATTCGATCAATGCAATACTGAGGGTATCTTGTAGAATCGTAGTCATTATCCACATCACCATCGACCTTCATGGAAATGTAGAGATCAACAGTCTTTCCCTTCAGTGTATTCCACACTTTGGCAATATCTCTGTTCTGGATATACCAGTTCATGGTATAGACATATTGAATATCCACATCGGGAACTACAATATCCTCAAAGGCATAGATCTGATAGCCTCTGCCCTGCTTTTCCTTCATGGCCGCCTTGGTCAACTGACCGATGGTATTGCCGTCGCTGGGATGGGTTGCCACGCCGAAAGATTTATGGATGTACTCGATCGGATTTTTCCAATTGGCAGCGCTGATCCGCACAGCAGAACCTGCAGGAGAATCGGCATCGGTGACCAATTCGGGGAAGGTACTGCCGGAACCGTTGAGACTGGCTGCACCAAAGTCAAAGACGCAAGCACGGCTCAGTCCCTTTTCTTCAAGTCGTGCCGCTACGGCCGGAGGCAGAGGGCCAACAAAACCTTCACCCAGAATATTGGGGTCCCAGATCATGTAAGAACCATAGGCAGTCATCATCAAATAACCGGTATCGGTTGTCAGATTGGCTGCGGTGAAACCGTTCTGGACAATGGTCATATTCTTGTTCACAACAACATTCTCATTGGTGCTTGCCAGAAGTTCCACCGTACCATTATAGATCGTGGCTTTGACCGCCTCAGACAGTTTTTTATACTTCACACCATTGGCTTGCGCCACAAAGCCCGTATCCGTTGTCCATCTTGCATAGAGAGTCAGAGGTTTAGTGACCGGTGCAGAAAAATCATAAAGTTCGTTATCATAATACCAGCCCACAAAGGTATAACCAGTTCTGATCGGTTCGTTCGGTTTTGTAAGCGTCTGACCGTGGATGACTCTTGTTTCTGCCAAATAGCTGCCGCCGTTGGTGTTGTACCGGACTGTATAGTTATTAGGAGTTCTGCCTGCACCGCAGCAGCCGGCGCAATGTTCTACGATAAAGGCACGATCAAAATAATAGGTATAGGTACCGGTACCGGTGACCTTGACAGAAATATAGGCATCTACCTTCTGCCCTGCCAGATCCTGCAGTTCCTGCACCATTTTTGTGCTTTGGACATGCCAGTCAAAGGTGTAACCATAATTCAAAGAGGTTGTGGGAATGGTTCCGCTGCCCACTTTGTAGGTCACATAGCCCTTACCGGAGTTGTTCTTCAAAACCGTCGCATCGAGAGAGCCAAAATTCAAGGTATTGCTTGCTCCGTACAAAGACAGGGACACGGGGAAAGTGCCGGTTCTGACAGCCGCAACACCCACAGGCGTACTTGTATCGTTTTTCGTCGTAGTTCCGGAGGCCGCTACAACGAAATCCGTGTCCATACTGAATTCTCGGACATGCTCCAGACCGATACCCTTGGATTTGAGTTCATTCAGGAAATCCACAGGCAGCTGATGATCCACCTTGAAAGTTGCCGTTCCACAGAATGCGCAGGGTGCGCTATAGGTGCCGGCAGAGGCATTATAGGTGTAATCACCGGTGATTGCATGGGGCACATTACCTGCGTTTCCTGCCGTGCTTCCGGCCTTCGCGCAGACCGGGCATTTGCCGGCACTTTGAGAATTGGATGCGCAGGTAGCATTGGCACCGGTGCTTACAGGAATTTCATAAGCACTGCAGTCCTCAACAACGACCAGACGGTCCACATAAATCTTAGCTTTTCCGGAGGCGGGATCTCCCACGATTTTCATGGAGATGCAAAGATCGGTATCTTTCCGGTTGTCAAGATGTCTCACTGTTCGCATTTCAATGCGGATACAGCCAAACAGGACAACTGTTGAAGAGTTGTCGCCGCAGATTTCTATATCCTTCACGTTGTACATGTGATAAGCACCGTCCGCGATCAAAGGATTGCCGACAGTCAGATTAAGCTTTCGGTTGTTTTTTATGGCAGCTGTACTGCTGAAGGTGACATCCTCCTTTGCAACACCGGCTGCAATGGCAGCTGCCTGATCCAAAACCATTGCACTGCCACCGGCATAAGAAGCCGCGTTCTCCACACGGGTCACGTAGGAAGCTGTGGTCGTAAAACTGCTGGCAGGGAAATCGTACATATGAAGAGTGCTCAAATTGGGATAGAGGTTTTTAACGGACTGGGGAAGCTCAGGCCACCACAGTTCGCCGTTGGCATCTGTTTCGCCCCGGTAGCAAGTGAATATCTCCATCAGCTTTGCTGCACCGAATTCATCGCCTATATAGGAACCTCGGCGCTGGACATTCTGAATGCCAGTCAGATCTTCACCGGCGGTCAGATTATGCAGCCAGTCCAGAGATCTGTAGAGACGCTGACCAATTTCAACCTTATGAACACCAAACTGCTGACCTGCAGCAGCCAGATCCTCGGCATACTCAGCATAATTATGGAGAATGGTGCGATCCAATGCACCTCTTGCCACATTGATGCGATCCAGATAGAGCTGACGCTCCGCCTCTGTGATGGTGGTGTCAGCCTTGGTCTTGGCCACCGCCGCATCGAAATAGCTGTTGGCTTTCATAACCTGAACGCCGTTCAGCCACTGCGCTTCTGTTGTAAAGTTGCCAAAACGGATGATTTCATAGTTACGCTCTGCTTCTTCCGACATGTAAACCATGTAGTTATACACATCCTCACCGGCGGCAGCACCGTAGTAGCCGGTGGTAAACTCTTTGGCGACAGCATAGATGTCCTGATAGGGATCCTCCATGATCTTCGCCAAAATCCATGCACGGGCATCCCACATTTCCGCATGATTCAGACCGCCATTCTCCATGAAGATGCCAATGCAGCCTGCTTCAAGGAGCGTCTGATAGTCCTTCGCAAAGCGGAAATAGTTGGGCATAATGCCGTTGTATACACCGGTCATCATACCGTAGTCCCAGAACATCAGCTGACCGGGCTTCAGCAGATTGCTCCACTCCCGAAGCCGCTGCAGAGGCTTGGTGTTGTTGACATGGTGCATATTCTGAATGATGTCCATATCGGAACTGGCCAGTCGGATGACCACATTATCCGCAGGAACCGTATCATCCTTGGGCACGTCAAAATACTGCCAGAATGCCAGCGTTTCCACCTTGATCTCGGGATAGACTTCATAGACCGCATCGGCAATGGCATTGACAAACTTCAGAAGATAGGCAGATTCGCCGTAGGTGTTACGAACCTCCAGACAATAGGGACATTCGCAGTGTCCGGCACGGTCATTAGGGCTGATATCTGTAAAAACAGGACGAGGCAGACCGGCTGCATCAGCAGCGGCATAGCCGGATCGGATGGATTCCAACACCTTGGCTGTGAACACCTTCAACAGTTCAGGGTTCGTCAGGCACAGCTGGCCGTCCGTAATACGGCTCTGTGTCTCCTGATCGTAGGCATACCATTCCGGGTGATCTTTAAAATAAATACTGGGAGGAAAATAGGGCGCAAAGGTATGGGAATGATAGGGAGCTGTGTAATAAACCTCTCCGCCATATTCCGCAGGAATCCAGCCTGCATAGCCGTTCAGTCTGTTGCGGACAGCAAACAAACCCTGAATGGATTCCGCAAAATATACATCACGGTAATAGAAAGCAGGCTCGCCGCTGTCGGCATAGTCGGCAGGGATGACAGCATCTTCCATGGAAGGGACATACTCCTCCCATTGATTCCACCAATGGACACCCAGAACGTCCTCCAGCAGGTGGTAAACACCGTAGAGGACACCTCTGTTTCTGCCGCCGGTGATCACAAGGCTGCTGCCAACGGTCTGGATGGCCCAGCCTTCGCCGCCGCCTACTTCATCGGTATAGGTCACATTATTCTCGGCAGCAAATTTGGTAGCACCTACATAGATGGCCTTGCCGGCACCGGCATACTCCTTGGCCATACCGGGCTTTTTGCCGGTGATGGCCTGCAGATAAATCTGCAATTCCTTGCAGGCAGTTTTCTCCACAACCGTTGCATCGGCAGGCTGCAGAATAATCATATCCTCCAGCACCAAACCATCGGGCCGTGCAGGTTCCGCTGCGTTGACAACCATGATCCCCACAGCAGCGGCAACCAGCAGCAATACTGCCAGCAACCGAAGAGCCATTTTCCTGAACATCGCAATCATCCTTCCTTATATTCCAAAAAGATTACCGGAACACGGTTCATGAAGCAAAACCAACTTGCTTTTCTCTTGTTATTACATCATTGATTTAAAGTATAGCATGGCACAAAACGTTCGTCAAGGAGAAATACTCAAACAACGTTCTCTATAAAATCGACCTCGAAAGGTAAAAATCACCTATCTCCATAGGCGATAAAATACAGAGTCATATCCCTCATGCATCAATCTTTTCTTTATGCAAAAATAAGGAGGAAGTTTCCCTTTAAGATGTTGGCGGTTCAAATGAACCTGTCCTTAGCAGAACCAACATTCTGCAGTTCCCAAAATTGAGTTAAATCAGAATAGACTTATTGGACACAATTGAGACGAGGTCAAACTATGGTCAAAAAACTTCTGCACCATTCAAAAAGTTCAATTTCTTAACAGCTTTTATTCCAGAAGCAAACAGGATTTCTTCCTCTTTTTATTCCCTACCGAAGTGCAAATACATATAAAATCCCCCTCAATGAGGGGGATTTTCTTATTTGATCCGACGCAAGACTTCCTTGGTCATTTCCCAAGTGCGCTGTACGGAGGAAATCTGCATTTTTTCCCGGAAGGTGTGAATCTCCGTCAGGTTGGGGCCGTAGGACACGCAGTCCAGTCCCGGCAGTTTGCCGGCAAACAGGCCGCATTCCACACCGGCGTGGATGGCTTCGATTTTCGGAGCGCGGCCGTACTGCGACCTGTAGACCTGCACCATCAAATCCCGCAGAGGAGATTCCTGCCGATACTGCCAGCCGGGGTAGTCCCCTTCCACTTCCAGGCTGCCGCCTAACTGTGCCATCAGGCAAGCCAGTCGGTCTTCCAGCATCCGCTTCTGGCTCTCCACAGAGCTGCGGACGCAGAAGGAAGCATAGACAGAGGTTTCGGTGGTATCCAGCACGCCCAGATTGAGGGAGGTCTGCACCAAGCCTTCAATATCGGCGCTCATGTGCTGGACGCCGTTGGGGGCGCAGGTCAACAGGGTCAAAACCTTGCCGGTAGAGGCTTCGTCCATGGGCCGTTCACAGACTGCCTCTTCCACCTTGACCTGCACACCAGGGTCGGTGACGCACAGTTCATCAGCAAATATGCGGTCCATTTCCTCGCAGACCTTCCGGGCAGCGGCTTCATTCTCCACCACCACGGTGGCAGTGGCCTGCACGGGAATGGCGTTGTCCTTCAGGCCGCCCCTGACACTGTCAATCCGCAAGCCAGTGGTCTGATTCAGCACCGCGAGGACACGGCCCAGCAGCATACTGGCGTTGCCCAGACCCTTGTGGATGGAAATGCCGGAGTGGCCGCCCTGCAAGCCCTCCACGGTGATGGACAGAGCCTTGCCGCCAAAGGGCACTCTGCGCACAGGGAAGGTGCAGCGGGACATATTGCCGCCGGCACAGCTGACGGTGAACACACCCTCTTCCTCGGAGTCCATATTCAGCATGATGCGGCCCTGCAGAGGGGTCACATCCAGTCCGGCGGCACCGAACATGCCGGTTTCTTCGTCCACGGTGAACACAGCTTCCAGCCGGGGATGAGGCAGGCTGTCGTCATCCAGCGCCGCCAGCATCATAGCCACGGCTACGCCGTTGTCGCCACCCAAGGTAGTACCCTTGGCATAGACCACATCGCCGTCCACGGCCAAATCCAGCCCCTCCGCAGCCATATCCTTGGTGCAGTCCGGGGCTTTTTCGCAGACCATATCCATGTGGCCCTGCAAAATCACTGCCGGGGCGGCTTCATAGCCGGCGGAGGCCGGTTTAATCATAATCACATTGTTCAGCTCGTCCTGATAATATTCCAGACCCCGGTTCTTGGCAAAAGACACCAGCCAGTCGCTGATTTGCTTGGTATTGCCGGAACCGTGGGGATAGGCACAGAGCTGTTCAAAAAAAGAAAATACGCTTTTGGGTTCCAGATGGTCCAATACTGCCATATTTCTGCTCCTTACTTTCCCAGATAACGGATAAACTCGTTATTCCGAAGAATCTTCATATACTGCACCAGCCGGTCGTAGAGAGGCTCGGCCTCTTCGCCGAACCGTTCCTTCACCAGCAGAGCAATGTCGCCCACATTCCGCTTGCCGTCAATGAGGGGATAAATAAAACTGCCCATTTCGTCCAGCTTGATATGGCTGACCCGGGGCCGCTTGAACAGCTTCTGGGCAAGCCAGTGATTCCAGCCGTAGTGGACCATATGGATGGTCACCACGCCATCTTCCTCGCTCCATGTATGCCGGCTGGAAATGGACGGAACGTAGTCCAGATAGTTTTCCTTCTTTTTTGCCATGGTAAACCTCCTTGCAGTAAAAAAAGGCTGAGCTATATACCTCAGTATACCGCTCAGCCTTCAGTTTGGCAATGTGAAATTGCTTACTTAGCCTTCTTTTCCTTCTTGCAGAAGCCGATCATGGAGGCCAGCAGGATGGCGAATGCCACCAGGCCCCCGATGTTGCCAAGGTTGACCTTGTCAGAAATGTCGGTGTTGATATTCAGCACGGCGAACACGGCCAGCAGAATGCCCACGATGCCTTCACCGGCAATCATGCCGGAGGAGTACAGGATACCGTTCTGGACAGCGTTTTCCTTGTCCTTCTCGGAAGCGTACTTCCGCTTGTCCACGAACAGACGGACCAGACCGCCCAGCATAATGCCGGCGTTCAGGTGGATGGGCAGATACACACCGATGGCGATGGGCAGAACAGGCAGGCCCAGAATTTCCAGAGCCACAGCGATGAACACGCCGGTGAACACCAGAGCCCAGGGCATTTCGCCGCCCATGACGCCTTCGATGACCATCTTCATCATCATAGCCTGGGGAGCACCCAGTTCTTCGGAACCGAAGCCCCAAGCGGCGTTCAGCAGGTACAGAATGGCGCCGATGGCCACTGCGGAAACAGTGACACCGATCAGCTCGCCGTACTGCTGCTTCCGGGGGGTAGAACCCAGCAGGAAGCCGGTCTTCAAGTCCTGAGAGGTATCGCCGGCGATGGCAGCGATGACACAAATGACAGAACCGATGGCAATGGCACCCACCATACCGGCGGCGCCGTCGTTACCGGTAACCTTCAGCAGGATGGTGGCAATGAGCAAAGTGGCAATGGACATGCCGGAAACAGGGTTGTTGGAAGAACCGATGAGACCGACCATGCGGGAAGAAACGGTTGCAAAGAAGAAGCCAAACACCAGCACGATCAGAGCGCCCAGGGGGCTGACGGGAATAGCGGGGAACAGCCACATAAAGGCAGCAACGGCCAGGCAGACCACCACAACGACCTTCAGGGAGATGTCCTGCTCGGTACGAAGAGTACCGGCAGTGCCCTTGCCGTAATCCTTGAAAGCGGCGACAAAGGTCTTGGCGATCATGGGCAGGGACTTGATCAGGCTGATGATACCACCGGCAGCCAGTGCACCTGCACCGATGTAGCGGATGAAAGTGCTCCACAGGCTCCAGGTACCGCCGCTGGCCCACAGTTCGGCCACGGTAGCAGTGGCAGGATAGATGATCAGATCACTGCCAAACAGAGCGATGAGGGGCATCAGCACGAACCACGCAACGGTGGAACCCGCAAACATATAAGAGGATACGCGGGGGCCGCAGATGTAGCCCACGCCAGCCAGAGCAGGCAGAACGTCCACGCCGACGCCGGAGCCCTTGTAGGCATGGATGGTGTAGTCCACTTCGCTTGGGAACAGCTTCAGGCCGTCAGCGATGAACTTGTAGACAGCGGCAATGCCCAGACCGGCAAACACGGTGGTGGACTTGGTGCCGCCTTTCTCACCGGCCATAAGCACTTCGGCGCAAGCCTTGCCCTCGGGATAACCCAGATTGCCGTGCTCCTTCACGATGAGAGCGGAACGGAGGGGGATCATCATCATGATACCCAAAACACCGCCGCACAGGGCGATGAGGCCGATTTCCACCATAGAGGGAACTTCGCAAATGCCCTCGGCAGCCCACATAAACAGAGCAGGCATGGTAAAAATAGCACCGGCGGCCAGAGATTCACCGGCAGAGCCGATGGTCTGGACCATGTTATTCTCCAGAATGGAGTCACGCTTGAAAATGAAGCGGATGACGCCCATGGAAATAACGGCTGCGGGGATGGATGCAGACACGGTCATACCGACGCGCAGGCCAAGATAAGCATTGGCGCCGCCGAACACGATGGCCAGAATTGCACCCAGAATGATGGAAAACAGGGTAAATTCAGGAACCACTTTGTCCGCAGGGATAAAGGGTCGGAACTGTTTTTCTTCCACATTTTTTCTCCTTTTACTCTTTTTTCTGCATTTTTTGCAGACAGCAATTTAATATTATATTGGTATAATGTGGTTTCGTCAAGAATTTTATTTGGGCGTTTCTCATGGAAATGCATGCCATAAAACTCCACCGCTTGAATGCTTCAGATCCGTCCATCATTCAAGCGTTCCAGAAATTTTGTAGAAACAAAGAAAAACCGTTGAAACCACAAGGATTTCAACGGTTTGGTGGAGATAAGCGGGATACTTCGCAGTTTCGCTGCTCCGTGAGTCTGCGGATTTACATCCTTCGGATTCTGCCGCAGTTTCACTGCATCGGCGCTACGCGCCTGCAAATCCTTGCCTTCGACCGCGCAGCAATTCTCGCGCCCCTTTCCACCACGAAAAAAGGACATCCATTCGGATGTCCTTTTTCGTGGTGGAGATAAGCGGGATCGAACCGCTGACCTCTTGAATGCCATTCAAGCGCTCTCCCAGCTGAGCTATACCCCCACATTCAGTTGTTTCTGAAGCTTTTGCCTCAGCGCTTGATTATTATAGCACACTTCTTTCAAATTGCAAGCATTTTTTTCGAAAAAACGCAAAAATTTTTCCGGGGCAGTTCTGCCCCGGAAATTTTATTCTTCCATGACACAGCAAGACATGGGCGGCAGGGAGGGCAATCCAAAGATACACTTGCCCTTAGGAGCAGCATCCCAGACCCGCTGACTGCTGTTGCACCACAGGGTCACGGACTTCCCCTGCCAGCTGCGGCGGAAGGCAAATTTGCTCTCATCTGCATGCAAAACACGGACATCACCCTTTTGCAGCACCTCATAATCATTCTTCAACCGAGCCAGCTGCCGAATATAGCCTTGCAGTGCCGTATCCTCATTACCCCAAGGGTAATACTGCCGATTAAAGGGATCCCGGTAGCCGGTCATACCGGCCTCATCGCCATAGTACACACAAGGGCAGCCCGGCAGCATAAACTGCAGGAAGCTTGCCAGGCGGAATCGTTCCTTTGCCCAATTGAGCTGTTCCGGTGTCACCGCCTCCAGACGTCGAGCCAGTTCTTCCCGCTCCGCATCGGAAGGATCGAGAATAGCCGTGATCGCTCTGGACACATCATGGCTGGACAGCAAATTCAGCCCGGCATTCAAAACCTCTGCAGGATAATTCTCCGCCATAGTCATGACGGCATCGGCCAGACGCTGACCGCCATCGCTGCCACGGGCAAACTCCAAAATAGCCTTGCGCCACGGATAGTTCATAACACTATCCAGCTGGGCAGCAGTAAAATACCTTCTGCGCCGATCATAGGCGATCTTGTTGGAAGCATCCTCCCAGACTTCTCCCACCAAAAACGCATCGGGTTTCATTTCACGCAGGCGCACACGGAGTGCCATCAAAAATTCATCGGGCAGTTCATCCGCCACATCCAGACGCAGTCCGTCAGCACCCAGACGAAGCCACTTGGCAATAACGCTGTCATCATCGCCGAAAATAAACTTCTGCAAATCTTCCGAAGTCTTATCCAGACAAGGCAGCGTCTTGAAGCCCCACCAGCTGGTGTATTTGGTGGGATATTTCTGGAACTGGAACCAGCTGCGATAGGGGGACTTGGGATCGGACACGGCGCCGTTTCCAAAAATCCCTTCGCTGTCAAAATATCGGCTGTTGCTGCCGGTGTGAGAAAAGACACCGTCCAGCACGATCTTCAGATCCAATTTATGGGCGGCCTCACACAAAGCCGCAAAATCCGCATCTGTACCCAGCATGGGGTCGATTCTGCGGTAATCCGCCGTATCGTAGCGATGGGAGGAAAATGCCATGAAAATCGGATTCAGATACAGGGCCCGAACACCCAGATCGTGCAGATAAGGCAGTTTTTCCTGAATACCCTTGAGATTACCGCCGTAGAAATCATTGTTGAGCATTTCGCCCTTTTCGTTGGGACGGAACACCGGCATATCGGATTTATCCTCATGCACCCAGTAGGGCTGCAGCTTGTCCGAGCAGTCGCACGCCCCTGCCTGATGAAAACGGTCGGGGAAGATCTGATAAAACACCCGTCCCTGAAAATCCTCAGGCACGGGATAGTCTGTACTGACACAGCTCAGCTGCCACTTGCTGCCGTCTTCCATGTTGGTATCGTCGCCATATTTGAACAGACGGAAGGTGCTGCCCTCCGTTTCAATGCGGAAGAAATAGAAAAACAGTCCCGGTTCTTCCAGAGCAAACTCCACCCGGTAGTATTCATAGAGAGCTTCTGTCCGTTCCAGACAGAGAGATTCCTCCCGCCAGAGAACTCCATCCTCCCCCTCCACGACCAATGTCACGGCGGTGGTTTTGCAATGGAGCGGAATGGCTACGGTCATGGCGCAGACCTGACCCGGTGTCAGAACACCGAAGGGTGTTTTATACTGTTCATCCTTGCTGTTATACAGAATTCGCAGACTCATATTTTTCTCGCCTTATTTGCAGATTTTTTCCATTTTACCAAATTTTTGCTCCTTTTCACAATGCCATTCGCACAAAAACTATGCTACATTAAAAGAAGCCATGATATGAGATTATATCACAGCTTCCCCTATAATAGCAACTATTCCTCAATCTTCCACCTTTACAATATCCAAAGCAGCTTCCAGAAGCAGATTGATGAGCTCATTTCTGGAGCGGTTGGTCTTGGCAGACAGCGCTTCCAGCTGCGCCAAAAGTTCATCTTTCATGCGGACAGATACGATTTTATGCCCGTCATCTCCTTTGTTGGGAAGCTTCTTCTTAATACGGATCTCTTCTGCCATGCTATCACCTCGTTTGGTTATAGTTTAGCTTGACAGTTTCTGTTATAATATATTATAATTTTATAGTTATAGTGCAACTACATTGTTATAGTCGGAGGTGGTCTCCATAGACAACAGTATTTATAAATTTTCCAATTCTGCTCGTATGGGCGAACCTCTCAGCATTCTCCATTTCGTCTACGAAAAAGAAGTCGTTTTTAACGCGGAGTTCATCACCCCTTCTGCCTATACTGTAGCTCTGGTCATACAGGGGGAAGGACGGCTGCATACCTCCTGCGGTTCTTTCGGTCTGGAATCTGGAACCATATTTTTTACCTATTCCGCAATGCCCTATTATATTGAGAATATCCATGATCTGCAGTATATCTGCATCCGTTTCACCGGTCTGCGTGCCATGGACCTGCTGGAACGACTGCCGGTCTCCTATGCCATTCCTGTTGTCTATGACACGGGACATTTCATCAAGCTCTGGTCGGATGCCTTTGATATCTGCAAGGAATCAAATGCCGATCTGGTCTGCGAAGGCTTGCTGCTTTACACGCTGGCGCATCTCTGCAAAGATGATTCGGCGAAAGCCCATACCTCCAGACCATCCGGCATACTCCTTGCCAAGCAGTATGTGGATGCCTCCTATACCGATCCGAAGTTGGATCTGCAATCGGTGAGTAAGCGTTTTTCCTACGATCCCAAGTATTTTTCCTCTGCGTTCAAACGCACCGTTCAGATTGGTTTTTCCGATTATCTCCGGGATCTCCGGGTGGGACATGCCGTGACCCTGATCCGGAGTGGTATCACCAATGTGGGCGATCTGGCAGAGCTGTGCGGCTATTCCGATCCCTTTTATTTTTCCAAGTGTTTCAAACGGAAATACGGACTTTCTCCAAAAAAATGGCTGACTGAACAGGGTAAAACCAAATAAAAAAACACCACGCACATTCCGTGCGTGGTGTCTTTCTTTAATCCGTCATATCTTCCATCAAACTGATCCGGAAGAGCCAGTTGCCGTCGGCGTCCATGTAGCCGGTGGAGAATTGGTCTTCCACCATGTACCAGCCGCCGTAGACAGCGATGAGGTTCACATTTTCCAGTTTGGGTGCGCCTTCATAGTCCAAAGCCGTGTATTTGGCAGGATATTGCATCTGCTCATAGGTCACAGCCACAGAGCTGCTGCCCAGACGGTCTTCCACAATTTCTGCCAGCGTACTTTCCCCGGCAGACTTTTTCAAAAGCATCAGATTTTCATCAAAGAGCCACCAATACTGTTCCGAATCGATCCATGTGGTGACGAACAGCAGATCATCTGTCCCGGTGCCGCTTCCGTAGAAGTAATCCATAGTTTCCGCCGAAGCACCTTCCAGCACCGCAGATTTTTCGCCGTTATCGATGCGTCCGATTCCGTCCTCCCAGACCGCAAACCAGTCATCGAACATCCAGCTCACATGATCGGCTTCCGGGTACAGCGGTTCAAAATTGCTGTCATAGTACCGATAGCTGATGGTCTCCAAGCCTTCGTCCGATTCAAGCTGATAGTAGACCGCCGTATCGGACAGGCAGGTATACATATAACTCACATCGGGCTGCCAGAGGACATTACCCTCCACATCGATAACCTGGGTCTGACCGTTGCGTTTAACAATGGCTTGCCCGTTATGGTATTCGGTAACGGACTCATAGCCCAAGGTCAAAAGATTGCCATATTCGTCCATATAGCCGTTGCCGTCTTCACCCCAGTCGCCGCAGGGATAGGGGGCTTCCCCGGTGATGGTAACGAAGTCATATTCTTTGGTGATGAGGTTGCCGTCCCAGTCAAAGAGCCACCGCTCCATGCCGTAGTCCGTTTCCGGGGCATCGACACCGATAAACAGCAGGTGTTCGGACACATCGACAGTTCCCCAGCCCATTTCCATGTAGATATGGGGACGCTCTGCCCAATCGGCAGAGTTGAGGAGGAGCTTGCCTTCTCCATCAAAGATACGGAACAGACCTTCCTCAGCATTTTCCACGGCGACCAGATAGCCGTTCTGATAGCTGATGCTCTCATAGATACAGGGCTCGACCACAGAGCCATCCAAGGTACAAAAACCGCGAATCTGCTCTGTAAATCCGTTTTTGACAATTTCCTTGCTCAGCTGCCAGAATTTGGGGGCATCGTCATTGCCCCACTGGGTCAGCAGGCTCACATCCGTATAGACCGCATCCACCACGATGGCACCAGTTTCATCCACCAGTCCCATGTTGCCGTTATAGATACCGGAAGAGCCGTAGATGGTCATATCGAAGGCAGCACGGGAACCCACAAAAGGCCGCAGCATACCATAGTCACCGGGAACCAGATCCCCGACTTTTTCTTCCGTGCGGCGGGTAAAAACTTCCTCTACCGGCTTGAATTTTTCCAGTTTAGAAAGATCCATCTGTACCCCGGAGGTGGGCTGAAATTCCGGTTCTTCCGGCACTTCCACCACCGGTGTTGTTCCACAGCCTGCCAGAAGCAAGACCAAAAGCAGGCTCGCAATCAGCCGCTTCATGGTCATCCCTCCTTGTTCACAGGCACATAGCCCTGCTGCTCCAGAACCATCTGACCGTCCTTGCTGACCAGCCAGTCATAGAGCACACGGGTAGGCTCGTTGGCTTCTGCGGAAATGACCGCAAAATAGGGGTTGATGAGAGGATACTCGTCACTGCCGATGGTCTCATCGGTAGGTTCTATGCCCTCGATGGAGATGATTTTCATACCTTCCGCCATGCGCATATCCTCAGCATAATAATAGACGGAATAGCCGATGGCAGAGGCAGAATCCTCATAGCCACGGACGCCTTCCATGAGGGTATCCATCTCGCCGGGAATCCACTCGGCAGGGGCATCCATCATGGTGAGATCACCCATGACCAGCTTATCCATGAGCACCTGAGAGCCGGAGGTGGCATTTCTCTGGAAAGCGACGATCTCCAGATCCTCGCCGCCAACCTCAGACCAGTTGGTGATCTCACCGGTATAGATTTTCTGCAGCTGCTCCACCGTGAGAGATTCCACCGGGTTCTCGGAATTGACGATGAACACCAGAGCCTCCTTGGCGATGGGCTGCATTTCGTATTCAAAACTCTGCTGCTCCATTTCCTCAAAGACCACGGCATTGGGCTCTGCCACCAGAAGCAGGTCGCTTTCGCCCCGCATAAGGTAACGGAACGATTCCGTGGTACGATGGAAATCCAGCAGATCTGCCACTTGCTCGGCAGTTTCACTCAGCAGCACAGAAGCCACTGCCTGCCCCAAGGGCACCATGGAAGTGGAGCCGTCCAATCGGGGCATATTGTCTCTGGTAAAGACGAACAGTTCTTCCTGTGTTTCTTCTTCCTTGGGATCGGGCACTGTTTCCGGCTCGGAAATCACGACACAGCCTGTCAGAAGCAGTACCAAGATCAACAAAACAGCTAACATTCGTTTCATTACAGTACCTCCTTAATTGCTTGCCTCCATGGCGTCATGGAGGGTATCGGTAATGGCATTGCGGAAAATATCACCGGCCTGGGTATGGACGGTCTGCATGGCACCGGCGGCCATATTCACAGGGATATTGCCGCCCATGGACACATCCAAGTCAAAAATCAGCTTCACTTCCTGATCCTGCTGGGGTCCTCTCTTGACCATACCGGGACCCACATGGAGCTTCATACGGCAGCCGCCGCCAATGGCGGTCTCCACATCCTGCGTGCAGCGGGTAAAGGCCCGCTCCGGCATCTCCTCCAGAGCCATGAGCCCCAGATAGGCAGGCTCCAGCAGATCACGCCAGAGGGTATCCTCCAGACCCAGATCCCGGCGGGAAATGGTATTGAGATATCGCAGTCCCACCCGCTCAAAATAGGCAGGTGCGTAGATTTTGATAAAGCTGGCAAGGGGCAGATCCATCATTCGGGCGAAGTCCTCCCAGCAGGTATACTTGCTGCAGGTGAGGGAGATGAAATTCTGAGTCAGATTGATACGGTATCTGCCGTCGGCGGTCATAAACTGATGGTTGGCAACAGGCTTCTGCTGCTCCATTTTAGGCGGCTGACCGGGCACCTGCACCATCTTGGGCGGCAGCATATCCTGCCGCAGTTCATAGCGGGGAAAAACCTGCCGGACGGCCTCCTGAAAGTCCACCGGTTCTCTGGCTCCCACAGACAAAATCGTGGGGAAACGAAGCTGGCAAATGACCTCTGCCAGCTGATTTTTTTCATAAATGACGCGTTCCATAGGGTTTCTCCTTTATTCCAGTTCGTCCAGATTGAGGCGGAAGCTGTCCAGACAGTGTTCCATGAACCAGTCCAGGCAAGGCAAGTGCATATCCTTCATGGCCTGCTCCGTCTGCTTAGCGGCACTTTCAAACTCCGTGTTGCCGGCCTTCAGTTCTTCCACACATTTGATATAGGCAGAGAGCTTGTCGGCAGCCTTGACGATCTTGTTTACTTCTTTGTCGGATTCCTCCAAGAGGGGTGCATAGCCTGCCTGCAATTTCTCAGGCAGCATGGAAAGCAGTTTCTTGCAGGAAACGGCTTCAATTTCCTTATAGGCCCGTTTGATATCGGGGTTGTAATATTTGATGGGGGTGGGCAGATCGCCGGTGAGGATTTCCGAAGCGTCATGGAACAATGCCGCCGCTGCACAGCGGTCCGGGTCGGCCGGCTGACCTAAAATATCTCTCTGAATCATGGCAAGACCGTGGGCCAGAACTGCAACCATGTGGCTGTGCTCCTGGACATTCTCCTGAAAGCTGTTGCGCATGAGACCCCAGCGGCCGATATATCTCATTCTGGAAATGAGGGCAAAAAAACGATGCTGCATAGTCGTTCTCCTTGTTTCTTTTTCCCCTTTATCATAGCACACTCCGCAGAAATTGGAAGCCCAAAAATCTTGCAAGCACAGAGCCTGTGTGATAAACTGGACAAAAGGATGTGGAACTATGAAAAAAATTCTTGTGGGGATGTCCGGCGGTGTGGACAGTGCCGTTTCTGTCCTGCTGCTCCGATCCCTTGGCTATACGGTTGGCGGCGGTCACATGCTCCTGCAGCCCTGCGGCAAGCAGGAGGCGGAAGACGCTGCTGCCAGTGCCGACAGGCTTGGCATTGATTTTCACTTATTTGACTGGCAGGCAGACTTCCGCCGGGATGTCATCGAGCCTTTTGAACGGGTCTATCAGCAAGGCGGCACGCCTAACCCCTGCATTTTCTGCAACAAGACCTTGAAGTTTGGAAAGTTTCTGGACGAGGCCATGGCTTTGGGTTATGATGCCATCGCCACGGGACATTATGCCCGGATTCGGGAAGAAAACGGGCGGTTTTTGCTCTACACAGCGCAAGACAAGACCAAAGACCAGACCTATATGCTTTACCACTTGAGCCAAGAGCAGCTTTCCAGAGTGCAGTTTCCCATGGGGGAATTCACCAAGGAGCAGGCCAGAGCCAAGGCCTTGGAGGCAGGACTTCCCGTGGCCTCCAAGCATGACAGTCAGGATATCTGCTTTATCCCCGATGGAGACTATCTGAAGTTTCTTCTGGAGGACGGCATTGTGCCCCAGAAGGGCAATTTCATCGGCCCCAAGGGTGAGAATTTAGGTCCTCACAAGGGTCTGGAAGCCTACACCATGGGGCAGCGGCGAGGGCTGGATGTGGCCTACGGCAGCCGCATTTATGTGGTGGGTAAGGATGGCACCGATGTGCTGCTGGGGGAAAATGAGCAGCTGTTTTCCGGTCGGGTGGAGGTAACGGATGTAAACTTCATCCCCTTTGACCGGTTGGATACACCGATCCGGGCACAGGCCAAGCTCCGCTACACCCCCAATACCGCAAGCTGCACCATCTTCCCCACGGAAACCGGCGTGGTGCTGGAATTCGACCAGCCTCAGAGAGCCGTGACACCCGGACAGGCTGCCGTGTTCTATGACGGTGACTTGCTCCTCGGCGGCGGTACGATCACAGGATAAAAAAGCTCCCCAATGGGGAGCTTTTCTTTATCCCGGTTCAGAAATCTCCAAATAACCCCAACCCGGTTCGTAAAAACGGATTTTATACTGTTTTTCATCATAACCGTGGGGGCCGTAGGGTTCCGGATAACCGACCCAGATCCAAGCGATGTCATCTTCCACAGAAACCCGCTTCACATACAGACCTTCGATGTCTTCATGGGGCGCAACAAAGGTCTCCAAAATCCACTGGTGGTCACCTCTGTCAAAGGCATCCTGTACATCCTGTGCCGTATAATCTCCCACATGGATGCAGCAGCCCTCTTCCTGCGTGACCGACTCAGCAGCCGCTTCTTCCTCCATGGGTTCTTCCTTGGTTTTGAATTCATAATCCTCCACGATGGATTCTTCTACCATGCAATCCATCGTCGGAGACTCCATGGGTGCTTCGGCTTCACTCTTTTCCATAGAGGCACCGCAGCCTATGGGGAAATAGGGCAATGCCAGCACACTGAGGCTCACCACCAGTGCAAGGCAGGCTGCGAGAGACGCCCACCGTTTCCATTGATTGTAGAATTTCTTATGCTCCGCCATGTGGAGCAGGTCTTCGCCCACATCGCCCAAGGCACGGAGCAGATCTTCTTTTTTCATACTGCCACACCTGCCTTTTCCAGATAGACTTTCAGCTTCTGCCGGGTGCGGTAGAGGCTGGATTTCACGCTGCCTTCCGCCATTTTATACCGCTGGGCGATCTCAGCCGTACTGTCCACGAACCAATACCGGCGCAGAAAGACGCAGCAGTCCTTCTCCGGCAGGTCGCGGAGGAACCGATCCAGAAGCCGGCTCAGCTCTTTCATCGCCAATTCGTCTTCCACATCCTCGTCGGAGGGGATACACTGGTTCAGTTCCTCCAATGCCATGGGCAGCTGACCGCCGCCACGCTTGGCGGCATGGCTCAGCTTATAGCGGTCCAGGGACAGATTTCTTGTGATTTTTCCCAGAAAGGCCGACAGAATATTCGGTCTCTGGGGCGGCATAGCATTCCACGCCCGGAGCCATGTATCGTTGACACATTCTTCCGTATCCTCGTTGTTCTGGAGAATATGGTAGGCGATGGAGCGGCAGTAGCCGCCGTATTTGGTGTTGCTCTCTTCCAAAGCCTTTTCATCTCTTGCCCAGTACAGGGCGATGATTCCGTTATCATCCAAGGTCTCTCACTCCTTCTATGAGTCAAGACGAAAAATTTTCCTGTCGGTTCTTCCCAATTATAACACAAAGAACCCGGAGCGGCAATGCTCCGGGTTCTTTCTCAGCGATAACAGATTTTTTGCAGCAGGGATTTGGTGATCTGCCACCAGGTGAGGCGGGGTATTTCTTCCGGCGCAACCAAGGAAATGGATGCCAGAGGTTCTCCATTACTCTTCACCGTCAGGGTGCCCAGTCGCTGCCCCGCCTCCACGGGGGCGGTCACGGACTCCGCCACCTCCACATGGGTGGTGATTCCGCTTTTTTTGCTTTTTTCTATGAGCAGAGGTGCCAAATCCCCCGGCACCGGCACGATCTCCTCCACCGTTCCAAGGGTCACAGGCACAGTGGGGATCTCCCCTGCCTCCGGCTGCACCAAGGTATAATTGGCAAAGCCATAGTCCAGCAGCTGCTTTGCCGACTGGAAGCGGTCGGCAGAGCTATTGCAATGGAGCACCACCGCCACATACTCCACACCGTCACGCATGGCGGAAGCAGAGAGGCAGTGTCCGGCAGAGGAAGTATAGCCCGTTTTCAGACCCGTTGTGCCCTGATAGAACCGCACCAGTTTGTTGGTATTGGAAAGACCGAACTCGCCGTTTCGCACGGTATCCATCCAAATCGTCGTATATTTACGGATGGGTTCATGCTTCAGCAGTTCCCTGGACATGACCGCAATATCATAGGCAGAAGTCAGATGCTCCGACGCATCTTCATCGTCATCCAGTCCGGTGCAGTTGACGAAGTGGGTATCCGCCATGCCCAGTTCCTCCGCCTTGCTGTTCATCATGGTCACAAAGGCATCCTCTGAGCCTGCAATGTGTTCTGCCAGTGCCGTGGCGCAGTCGTTGGCAGAGGACACCACCACGGATTTCAGCATTTCATCCATGGTCATCTGCTCCCCTGCCTCCAGATAGACCTGACTGCCGCCCTTGTTGGCTGCAAATTCCGAAGCCGTCACCGTGTCGTCCCAGCTGATGCGTCCGTTTTCCAGGGCCTCCATGACCAGCAGAAGGGTCATGACCTTGGTCACCGAGGCAGGTGCCAACCGTTCATGGGCATTTTTCTCATAGAGCACCGTTCCCGTTGCCGTTTCCATCAGAACCGCCGAAGGTGCCGCCACCTCCAGCTCCGCCGCCTGCAGCGGCACAGCAAGGGCACACAGCACCAAAATCACACAAAGCATCCGTTTCCACATAGCTTTCACCTCTCCATTGCTTTGTACAAGGGTATGAAGGTCGTCCTCCCAAAATTCCTCCCCTGTACTTTCCGGCAGTTCTGCGTTATAATGAAAAAGGTGATACGATGAAATATGCCATTTATACTTTGGGCTGCAAGGTCAATCAGTATGAGACCCAGGCCATGGAACAGATTTTAAGCAGCCACGGTCATGAACAGGGTGAATTTGACCAGAAATGCGACTGCTATATCATTAATACCTGCACCGTCACGGCGGTTTCCGACAAGAAATCCCGGAATATCATCCGCCGGGTGCGAAAACTGAACGAACAGGCTGTCATCGGCGTCTGCGGCTGCTATGCACAAGTAGACCCAGAGGCCGTGGAGGCTCTGGATGTAGATGTGGTAGTGGGCACCAGCGGCAGAGAGGAATTTCTGCGGCAACTGGAACAGGCAGTGGAACAAAAGACCCGCTACACCTGCGTGGATGACGCATTGCGGCGCAGAGAATTTGAAGTGCTGCCTGCCGGCGGCATGGCTGCCCGCACCCGTGCCCTCATCAAGGTACAGGACGGCTGTTGCAACTTCTGCACCTACTGCATCATCCCCTATGCCAGAGGCCCCATCCGTTCTCTGCCTTTGAAAACTGCCCTGGAACAGGCGACCCAATGTGCCGAGGCCGGCTACAAAGAACTGGTCATCACCGGCATTGAGATTTCCTCCTGGGGCGTGGACTTCAAGGACGGCAGCAAGCTGCAGGATCTGCTTTCCGCTTTGTGTGAGGCAGTGCCCCAGTGCCGCATCCGTCTCGGTTCTCTGGAACCGAGAACTGTGGATGAAGATTTCTGCCAAGTTCTTTCCAAATATCCCAACCTCTGCCCCCAGTTCCATCTGAGCCTGCAAAGCGGCAGTGATACCGTTTTGAAGCGGATGAAGCGGAAATACGATACTGCCCGGTATCTGGAAAGCGTACGGCTGTTGAAGGAATATTTCCCCGGCTGCGCCATTACCACCGATTTGATCGTGGCGTTCCCCGGTGAAACGGAGGAAGAATTTGCCCAGAGCCTTGCCTTTATGAAAGCCTGCGGTTTTGCCATGGTCCATGTGTTCCCCTACTCCCGCAGAGAAGGCACACCTGCTGCCAAAATGCCCGGTCAGCATCCCAATTTGGTCAAGGAAGCCCGCTCCGCCGCTGCTGCTCAGGTAGCTGCCGAACTGGAGACGGAATATCATGAGGCTACGGTGGGCAAGCTATACCCGGTACTTTTTGAACAGGTGGAGCATGGGCTTTTCACCGGTCACGCACCCAACTATGTGAAGGTCTACGCCAAAGGCGAGGAACTGCAGAATGTGGTAAAACAGGTGACGATCACCGGTCCTTACCGGGACGGCGTGCTGGGTGAAATTTCCTGAGATTTTTTGAAAATAATTGTTGACAATCTGCCATCTTCCCGCTATAATGATATTCGCCCTATGGAACTGGGCGCATAAATGGCGGCATAGCTCAGCTGGTAGAGCGTCCGGTTCATACCCGGTGTGTCATCTGTTCAAATCAGATTGCCGCTACCAGGCCCGTTGGTCAAGCGGTTAAGACACCGCCCTTTCACGGCGGTAACATGGGTTCGATTCCCGTACGGGTCACCAAAAAATATCAGTCATCCTTTTGGATGGCTGATATTTTTTTGCGCCCCGTCGGGCGAACCCATCGGGTTCGAAGGCAAGGATTTTGCTGCTGTAAAGCAGCTGGCTGCATATATGCAGCCACTTTTGCTTTCAGCAAAAGAAAATCCGCAGACTCACGGAGCAGCGCAGCTGCGGAGTATACCCGTACGGGTCACGCAATCCCTCCGTCATTTGCTTCGCAAATGCCAGCTCCCTTTACACAAGGGAGCCTTTTTTCTTCGTACTTTTCCATGTAACTTCGTACTAAAAATATGATCTGTTTATTGACAGACCGTCGTTCTCTTTTCGCAATCTCGCGAATCTCATTTAACATGGTTTCTTCCATCCTGATAGAAAAACGCTTTGATTTCACACAATCACCTCCTGTATGTTATCATTATGATAACATTTTGTTTGTATAAAATCAAGATATACTTGCGTATAATGTTATCATAACAATAACGAGGTGTTACTATGAGCAAGGATAGAGTACAGACAGGTATTCGGCTTGAACCGGAACTGCTATATAAACTCTCTTATGTAGCAAAGAAGAGTTCCCGTTCAATGAATGGGCAAATAGAGTTTTTAGCACTACAATGTGTCGAGGAATACGAAGCAAAATACGGTACCATTCCTGTTGACGAAAACGCTCTGTATAAATAATTATAAGCAACAAATTGCCACGCACCGTTGGTGCGTGGCAATCCGTCTATTTCCCCTTACTTCGTAATCATCTTATAAGTAAAGATTCTGTAATCGTTAGGATCGATGGCCATGGCCTTGCGGATGCACAGCTCGGCATCCATAAACTTCTTCATGCCATAGAGGGCAAAGGCCTTGAGGGTGTAACCGGCAAGCAGATTCTGCTTCACCACATCCAGCTCGAAGGGCATGGGGCTGGGAGAACCGACACCGTAGTAGGTACGCATATCGCAGTTCTCCAACAGACCATCAGCCTTCTCCAGCATTTCATCCAGAACAGCCTGAGCAGTCTCCTTATCGCCCAGTTCTTCCAGTGCGTAGGCACGGAACAGAGAAATCTCGGAAACAGCAGCCTTATAGACAGCGGCATTTTCATAAGCAGCCTTTGCCTTCTCAGCATTGCCCTGTGCCTCGTAGACCTTGGCCAGGTAGTAGTAGATATGAGCCTCCTGGTTGAAGAAGGTTTTGGCCTCGCCATAGGACTTGGGCATATTGATGCCGTTCATGAAGATCTGCTCGGCGTCACTGAGCTTGCCTGCCTCTGCCAGTTCCTTGCCATAGAGCACATGCATCCATGCATGGAGGGCGGTCAGCTTGCCTTCGCCGCCTTCGTAGATATGGAAGCGCTTGCCTGCTGCCATGGAGATGGCTTCTGCAAACTTGCCCTGCTGAGACAGCAGCGTCAGCTTATCCAGATAGCAGTCATCACGCTCTGCCAGCAGCTCGGGATAGCGGTCATAGACTGCCAGACGGGTCTCAATGGAGGCATTGGTGTTCTTCAGCAGTTGCTCATACTCCAGAAGCAGTCTGGGATCGTCGCCCTTGTGCTCCAGAGCCTTTTCCATGGCATACAGTGCCTTCTCCGGCTCGCCTGCCTTATCGAAGTAATAGAAGGACAGGTTGCGCCATGCTCTGCCGTGGGCAGGGTTCAGACGGACGCAGATCTCAAAGCAATCCTTGGCATCCTCATAGCGGAAGCGGTCATAGTACAGGCAGCCAAGATAATAGTTGGCGTTGACAGCGCCCTTGTCGGCAGCAGCCTGCAGAACGGCGATATCTTCCAGAGAGTTGGGGAAGCAATAGCCGAAGGGGGCATTTTCAGCCTTGGCGATATAGCTGTCATCGCCGGTGACCACTGCCAGATAATAGTTGACCAGAGGATGTTCACCCTCAAACAGGTTCAGCACATAGGCAGCATCCTCCATGAGACCGGCGGTCATGTAGTCACGGGCCACATCCAGCAGGTTCTCGGGCTTCTTTGCAAATTCCTTGATGGCCTTGCACTCGGCAAAGTGGGAATATTCCACCATGGCGAACAGGTCCAGCACATCGTCCTTGACGGCGGCTTCTGCCAGAGCCTTGGCGCAGTCACAGCCCAGCTTTCTGGCAATGGCGATCTTCAGGTTCTGGGCCTTGGTGTGACCCTTGTTGAGACCGATGGACTCATCCAGCTTTTCCAGAGCGGCCATATAGTCGCCGTTCTTGCAATCCAGGCAAGCCAGCTGATACAGAGCGGCACTTCTGTAACCGTAGCTCCAGGCGGCACGGTAGAGGGTATCGTAGGCTTCCTTGTCCTCGCCCAGATACTGCAGTGCCAGACCCTTCAGGTAATAGGCCTCCGTATCGGCAGGGTGCTGGTTACGGCTGGTGAGACGCTCCAAAGCCTTATCGCAGTAGGAGACACATTCGGCAAACTTGCCGTTGCGCAGTGCCAGACGACCCATGGAGGTGTTGCAGCGGATATCCCCTGCATCACGGCGGAGACCTTCCAGATAGTAGTCCTCGGGCTTGTAGTTGTGCTGCTTGTACTGTTCCAGATGGAAGCCGTTGATGTACAGTTCTTCCACAGTTTCGTACTCGCAGGGGCGCTTGACGGGCATACGGGGCTCGATGGGCTGCTTCTGACCGCGGCGGTAGGGAGCATAGGAGATCAGTTCCTTGCCGTTTTCATCCAGCAGGACTGCCTTCAGATTATGGACATCTGCCACCTTGACATCCAAGGTCTTGCAGTAGGTCATATCAGGAGCAAAATTCACGGTTTCGGTAAACAGTTCCTTGCCGTTCTCGGTGAGGATCACCTTGGCATTGGGGAACACACCGGTGGTGACGAGGCCCAGGAACAGACCGTTCTCCCGCTGTTCCAGATTGACAGCGGCATCGATGGAGGCATTCTTCACCTCGCCGATATCACGGATGGGATACCAGTACTGCTCGAACTCCTTGGTCTCATAGGGAGCGATCCAGGTGAAGTCGGGCTGGTTATCGGTGTAGACACCGGTCATCAGTTCGATATAGGGACCGTTTTCATCGGTCAGGTTGGAGCACCACATATCGCCGAAATCGCCGATGCCCCAGTGCCACATCTTCTTGCCGGGAGAGATGTGATGGTTGGCAACGGTGGCGATACCCTTGCCGATGCCCACATCGTAGCCGGCGATGAAGTCCATATCCGTCTGACCCTGAGAGATCAGATAGGAGGAGGGAACCTTTACGGCAGAATAGTGGGAGAGATCCGTACCTTCGCCAAAGTTATAGGGACGGGCGGTCTTGTAGACACCCTTTGCGATAGGCCACTCCAATACGGCTCTGCGGTCGTGGTCGTTTACCCATTCGCAGTCGGGGGGGAATACGGTTCTGTAATCGTCGTTTACGGGAACGGCAAGGTTTGCCCACCACATAAACAATTGGGGAAGAGAGGTGCGGTTGTAAACACGGACCTTTGCCTTAATGTAGCTTCTGCCCTCGTCGACGGTGATACCTGCCATGAAGTCGGAGGCCAAGCGGTCTTAGGAAGACAATACAGCTTTGCAACTCCTTGGCTCACAGAACGACATGGCT
>JAZNLL010000033.1:0-9489 GCA_045579045.1 Candidatus Avilachnospira sp. | reverse complement strand
CTGAGCAGGGTGTCTCATGAGCCTTATCGGCAGTATAGCATGTTTGATACCAGACGGTTTGATAAGCTGGAAAAGCTGGATACGGCCATCGATGCCATTCGGGATAAGTTCGGTGAGGAAGCCGTCTGCCGTGCATCTGTACTTTCTTTCCGGGATCCCAGAAAAGGCTCTCGGTCTGTGGCGTTTCATGTCCAGCTGTAAAGGAAAACACCAATCTGAAGCAGCAGAATCACCGGCAGACCGATGGAAAAAAGCGGTTTTCTGGTCTTATGGCGAAAAAATACCATGCCGCAAATGACACCGAGACTGCCGCCGAGAATACCGATGCCTAAAAGCACCTTTTCCGGGATGCGGAATTGATGCTTTTGGGCTTTTCTTTTGTCAATCAGCATAAGAAGGCAAGCTGCTGCATTGATTAAAATAAGGTAGAGCATAAATGATCCTTTCGGAGGTGGGAACATGCGATTTTTGGCATTGATTTCGTTGGTTCTGGTATTAAGTGGCTGTAATATGCAGACTGCTGCATGGGAAACCGTCACAGACAGTTTGTCTCAACAGCAGCCGATTGTTTACGATATTACAGTTGGAATATCGGAAAGTGCTTTGACAGATCAGACCGACCAATGCAAACATTATGAAGTGCAGGAAATTCAGGTCGATACCCATACCTTTCAGGCATGGAATCTGAACAGTGCGGTTCGGAATCTCAGTGGATTTGAGGCAGAAAAACTGACAATTTTGCAGACCAGCCGCTTTGATTTACCGGAATATCAGTTTGCGTGGTACAGCCAGACGGAAGAAGGCGGCAGACTGTATCGGGCTGATTTGGTCATGGATGGTATGACTTGCTATGCTGTGGTATGCAGCTTCCCGGAAGAGGCAGGGGAGTCTGCTTGGACAGAAGCAAGACAAGTCTTTTCTACCTTTGGACTGACTCCGACAGAAATTGTGTGATTATCGCTGATGGGGGAGGAATTTCCCCGGGAATTTGCCGGTGAGCTGCTTGTTTTGGTAGACGATCTCGCCGGAAACGATGACATGCCTGATGCCTTCGGACAACGCATGGGAGTTTGTGAAGGAGGATTGGGCATTGACGGTGGCAGGATCAAACAGAACCAGGTCGGCATCGTAGCCTTCGGCAATGAGCCCCTTGTTTTTGATCTGCAAAAACTCTGCAGGAGCCTGGGTCATCTTATGAATCATAGTCTCCAAAGGCATGAGTTTTTCTTCCCGTACGAATTTGCCCAGACAGGTGGTAAAGGAACCGAAGGCTCTGGGGTGACAGGGTGTATCCTTGATAATACCGCAAATGTCGGTACCGAGGAAAGACTTGGGGTGGAGCAGGATCCGCTTCAGATCCTCTTCACACATGGAAAAATAGGCTGCCATGGCGCCATAGCCGTTGGCACAGAGCAGATCATAATAGACATCAAATTCATCACGACCAAGGGATCGTGCGTAATCTGAAACACTCATACCTTTTGCTTCTGGATTTTGGGGAGCATTGATAATGATGATGTTTTCAAAGCCGCCGCAATGACGGTACCGGCCGTCTATTTCCTTGACTTGTGCGGTTAATTGGGTGCGGACAGTGGGGTCTTTCAGCAGTTCCTGCATTTTTTCCGGCCCGTTGGCAAAGAATTCCTTGGGCAGGCAGATGTTCAGATAAGTACCGGTGGCTGTATAGGGATATACATCCAAGGCGATTTGGACACCTCTGGCATGGGCCTCATCAATCATTTTGAGGGTGCGCTCCGAAGCACCCCAGTTGTCTCTGCCGCAGACCTTGTGGTGAGACAGATCCAGACGGCAGCCGGAATTTTCCGCAATTCGGATGGCTTCCCGTACAGAATCCTCCAATCCTGCCGCTTCATTACGCAGATGGGTGGTATAGATGCCATCGTACTCGGCAACAACCTTGCACAGTTCTGTCAGTTCTTCCTCATCTGCATAACAGCTGGGAGAGTAGATCAGGCCGGTGCTGAGACCCTTGGAACCGTGTTCCATTGATTCACGGAGCATGGCTTTCATGTGATCCATCTCTTTAGTGGTGGGTTTGCGTGCATCAAATCCCATGGCTGCAATACGCAAGGAGCGGTGTCCTGTCATAAGGGTGTAGTTTGTTGCCTGAGGCACTGTCTGAATGTGCTTCACAAAATGCTCCATGGAGGTAAAGGAGGAAAAGGCATCTTTATAGAAGGGAGATGCTTTCAGATAGGAAGCGGTACAGGAAGCGAACATGTTTCGCTTTTCGGGATCTTCCGAAACAGGGAACATAGACTCACCGCACTGACCGGTGCACTCCGTGGTAATGCCCTGAGAAACTCTGGACAATGCACAGTCTTCGTCGCCGAGAAGCATATCGCCGTGGCTGTGGGCGTCAATAAAACCGGGAGAAAGAATCAAACCAGTGGCATCAATCACCTGCTCAGACCCCAATGTCAGATTGGGCTTAAGACAAATCTTGCCATTTTTGACCGCAATATCGGCAGAATAAGCCGGCTCACCAGAACCGTCAATGACAGAGGCGTTTTTAATCAAAAGCTCATACATGATAAACACTCCTTAAATCAATTCATTGAGCAGGGCAATGCAGCCTGCGGTCACATCGTTCCAGGTGGCATCGAAATCCCCGGAATAGTAGGGGTCAGTCACACTGCGGCTGCTGCCGGCATGCTCCAGCAGCAAAGAGACCTTGCCGTCCGGGTCGCCGCCAATGATCCGATCCAGATAGCGCAGATTGGAACTGTCCATGCATACGATATGATCGTAGTGTTCGTAATCGGATTTCGTGATCTGTCGGGCATATCTGGTTTCGCAGGGGATGCCGTTCTGCGCCAGAATTCTTCTGACCGGAGGATAAACGGGATTGCCGTATTCCTCACGGCTGACACCGGCGGAGGCGATCTCAAACCGATCAGCCACACCGGCTTTTTTTACCAGGTCTTTCATCACAAATTCCGCCATGGGACTGCGGCAGATATTGCCGTGGCAAATGAACAAGATTCTAATCATCGTTTTTCTTCCTTATCATTACTTCGGGTGTTACCGACTCCTTGCTTAAAAAAGAGCCGAGCTATGATAAAATAATTATATCATATTATCGAATCTATTTCCATATCGGCGTTTTTGACTGCGGTCAGTTTCAAAGCAAGTTGAAATGTTTTCGTTTCTATACTATAATGTGCCATATAAGGACAATTTCTCAAGGAAGAAATGGGAAGGAGGCGTTTTGATGTCTTTGGCATACGGCTTGACTGCCCTTGTGTCGCTGTGCATGGTCGGTCTCTGTGTTGCCGCGGATAAAAAGCGGGATGCATGGCTGATATTGGTGTTTGTGTCGGTCTCGGTGTGCAATCTTGGTTACTTTATGATCTCCGTGTCCAAGGATCTCGGCTCGGCGCTGAACTCAAACAGACTGGCATATCTTGGCAGCGTGTTTCTGCCGTTTTTTCTGCTGATGATGGTACTGCGTTTCTGCGGAATGAAGCGGAGCAAGCCTTTGATGATCACGCTGGTCGCCATTGGGATCGTGATGCTGGGCATTACGACCAGCCCTGGCATCCTGCCGATCTACTACAGCTCCGTAGACATTGCATTTGCAGACGGTGCAGCCAGGCTTGTCCGTGAATACGGTCCCCTTCATAAGCTGTACTATGTTTATCTGATCGGCTATATGCTGGCGATGATCTGTGTTGCCTTTTTTGCCATTGCAAAAAAGAAGATCAGCTCCCGCAAGCATACCGTTCTCCTTCTGTGTGCGGTTTTCTGCAACATTGTCATATGGCTGATCGAGCAGTTTTTGCCCCGCGGTTTTGAATGGCTCTCTGTTTCTTACATCCTCACGGAATGTCTGATTCTTGCCATCTATCGCTCTATGCAGCGGCAGGGTCTGATGAACAAACACGAAAAAGTTCAGTCCTATACCATCAATGTGCTCCTGACGATCTTTTTGCTTTTGTTTGCCAACTTTGTTCGTGTTATAACGAAGGGAACGACACCGCTGATGTATGTCATTTCCCATATGGTCGTGCTGATGATCTATCTGGGACTTCTGGTCTCCTGGGGGATCTCCGTGTATGACAGAATCATGCAAAAGCCGATCCGCCGGTATCTTGTTACCCTTGTGATTTTGATGATGTTCTGGATGCTGATGCGGACGCTGCGCCATACGGTGTTTCTTTACAGTTTCCCCATCGGACAATGGTGTTGGTATGCCTACTACATCCCAATGATCCTGATCCCTCAGTTGTGCTTCTTTTTGGTCAAATATATCGGCAAGCCGGAAGAGTATCATCTTCCGAAAAGGTGGTATTGGATGTATTTGCCCTCTCTGGTGCTGATCATCGGAATTCTGACAAACGATCTGCATGAGTGGGCATTCCGGTTCCACCAGGGCTACGAAGCAGGATGGGACATTTATCAGCGTTCGGTTCTTTATTATGCGGCGGTCATCTGGATCTTTGCCTGTATTGCGTGGATGATCTTCACCATTGTCAGACGCTGCCGTATTCCCGGAACAAAGAAAATGATCTGGCTGCCTATCACCATGTTGGGCGTTGGTGTTTTGTACAGTATTTTGTATGTGGTCGATACACAGGTGTTTAGCTTTATTGAAATGACGGCGGCGCTTTGCTTCACCGTAGTCGCCATCTGGGAAAGCTGCATCAAAACGGGACTGATCCAGTCCAACTCCAACTATGATGAACTGCTGAAATACTCCGGACTTGGTGTGGCGGTGGTGGATCACAAATACACGGTGCATTACCGTTCGGATGACGCACTGCCCCTTTCCAAGGAGCAAATGAAGGCTGCGGAGCCTGCACCTGTGATGCTCGATGGCGGCATTCGTGTATCGAATTCCAAGATCAGGGGCGGTCACACTCTGTGGCAGGAGGATCTGTCCGAGCAGCTGGATATTCTGGAGGAATTGGAAGAACTGCGCAAAGAACTGGAAGGCTCCAATGCCGTGTCCATGCAGAACTATCGGATGGATAAGCAGATCCGCACCCTTGCGGAGAAGAACCGTCTCCACGATGAGCTGCATCGGCAGACTGCCCGCCAGATCGATCTTCTGAACGGCTGGCTGAAAGAACTGCTGGACACATCAGACAGACAGACGAAGCGGGAGCTGCTCCGCCGCATCGTGGTCGTAGGCGCCTATCTGAAGCGCCGCAACAATCTGATCCTCATCAATGAGCAAGATGGCATGATCAAAGAGGAAGAGCTGAAACTGAGCTTGCAGGAAATGGTGAAAAACCTGCAGCTGGCAGGGGTCACAAGTGCCTGTGCGGTGGAGTTTGAGAAGGAGCTTCCTACAGAGATTGCCATGCAGCTGTTTGATTTTTATGAATTTGTGGTGGAGCATGCCTTTGATGGGTTGCAGTCCTTGCTGGCACGGTTCTTCTGCCGCGACGGATGCTATTATGCCTGCGTGGATGCGGTATGCAGTCTGGATCTGACTGTGCTCCGGTCACCGGACATCAGCGTGAGCATTTCCGACGAAGGATGCTATACGCTCTCTTTCCGGATAGAAGGAGGTGACGGCAAATGATGACCTGTTTTTATTTGTCACCTTCGGTCTATCAGATCATTTTACTGGTTTTCAGTCAGCTTACCGTAATCATGTTGATCGGCAATGTCATTTTGCTGTTCAAACGCAGATGTAAACCGGCAAAGCAGCTGGGTGTGATCTCGGTACTGCTGCTGAATATCACCCTGTATGTGCTGATGCAGCTTGACAGCCGCATTACGGGTGCCGAGCAGAGCTTACACCTGCATATCCCTTACGGTGTGCTGCTGTTGGTGACGCTGCTGTCCTCTGCGTTTAACATCTGGGCGCTGCTCAGCGAGACAAGAAACCGAAAGACCATCAGCAACGCTTCCATCAAAGAAGCCTTTGACAATCTGCCGACAGGTGTTTGCTTCTTCAACGAAGCCGGTTTGCCGGTTTTGTGCAATGCATCCATGCATCGGTTTGGTTTCGCTGTCTGCGGAAAGGATGTACAGGTCATCGGGGATCTGGAAGCCTGCCTTGCTGATGATTTTGTTCCTGCCGCCGGAGTTCAAAAGATCAGAAAAGTATTTGTTCTGCCGGGCGGGAAAGCATGGCATCTGGAAAAAAGGGCCTTCAGTTACGAAAACGAGACAGCCTATACCCAGTACATTGCCGCGGATGTGACAGATCTTTATGAGACCAGAGAGAAGCTCATGGCAGAAAACGCACAGCTTCGCAATGTGCAGGAGGAACTGAAAAAGCTTTCTTCCAATGTGGTGGCGGTGACCCGGGAAGAGGAGATCCTCAACACCAAGATGCGAGTCCATGATGAGATGGGCAGATGCCTGATGGCGGCGCAGCAGTATCTGCGTAAGGACTGTGATGAGGCCATCCCGGACAGCGTGGCGGCGGCATGGCAAAAGGCTGTGTCCATGCTGAAATACAACAACGATACGCCGGATGATGATATGCTGCTGCAGATCAAAAAGACCTGCGAATTTGTAAAGTTGAACTTTGTCCAGACGGGAGACCTGCCCAAAGAGGATCGAGTGGCATATCTGCTGACCTGCGCTGTGCGTGAATGCGTGACCAATGCCGTCCGCTATGCCGAGGCCACAGAGCTGTATGCGGACTTTTCCGAGTCCTCGACCGAGGCCACGGTCACAGTTTCCAACAACGGAAAGATCCCGGAAGGAGAGATCGCGGAAGGCGGCGGACTGTCCACCCTGCGTCGACGCGTGGAGCGGGCAGGCGGCAGGATGACAGTGCAGTCACAGCCGAGTTTTAAACTGACTGTATCCATACCCAAAGGAAAGGAGGGCATGCTATGAAACAAGTCCTGATCGTGGAAGATCAGAAAATGGCACAGGAGAATATGGAAGCCATTATCGGCTCCAGTGAAAACTATACTCTTGCAGGCGTGATCGCCAATGCTGCCGACGCGGAATTGTTCTGTATGCGTGCCGGAGTGGATCTGATCTTAATGGATGTATGTACCGTCCGTGACGAAAACGGAATCGATGCCTGTGCTGTGATCAAGAAGAAATTTCCACAGATCAAAGTGATCATCGTCACCTCCATGGCGGAGCACACCTTCCTTGAGCGGGCGAAAGCGGCACAGGCGGACAGCTTCTGGTATAAGGATGCCAGCCACGGTGAGCTGCTGTCGGTCATGGACAGAACCATGGCAGGTGAGCACATTTTCCCGGATAAAACGCCGGAGGTCAGACTGGGCTTGACCACCAGCTATGAGCTGACTCAGCCGGAGCTGGATGTGCTGCGGGCGCTCATGCAAAGCACCAGTGATGAAGATGCCGCCAATATGCTGGGCTGCACCAAAGCCAATATCCGCTGGCATCTGGGGAAGATTCTGGATAAGACCGGCTATCGCACCCGCATGGAACTGCTGATCGCCGTAGCCTCCAAAAACCTGATCATCGTATCGCCCGACAAAGCCCTGACAGAAAGTGAATAAAACCACATAGCTTTTGACCCTTCGGAATACCGGAGGGTCAAAATTTTTTTTCAAGGGAGCAAAAGACTATTACTTGTGATAGTGACCTGCGGCTCAAAAAAAGTAAAATATAAGTGTAAGCTGCAAGCTTGTATTCCCAAAGAAAGATGGTGATGCCATGAGGCGTATCGTGATCAATATGCAAAATACATTGTTTTGCAATGCCATTTCGGAGACCCTGCGAAGATCGGGAAATGAATTTGATACTTATACGGTGGAGCTTCCCGATAAGGTGGCAGATGACTGCAAATGGCTCACACCCTATGCGCTTTTGATGGAGGTGACCGGATATACCCCGTGGAAGCTGGAAGAGCGGATGAAGATCCGCGATGCGGTAAAGGGGAAACATCCGGATTGCAAGATCGTCCTCGTTGTAGACGAGAACGCGGAAAAAGACATTGCGAAGCAAGTAAAGCAAGCAAAAAAAGATGGGTTGATCGATCAGTTTATTTACGGTTCTATCTCAGCATCGTATCTGGCTGATATCATGGATAGCCTGTAAAGGAAAGGAGATGTAACATGGCACTATTTGACCATTTGAAACAGCAGATGGCGCAAGGTGCGGATGCTGGTGCCAAGGGCTCCTACACCGTGACCCTCAGCCAGATGCCTGTTTCGCTGCAGCAACTGCAGGCCATGCCGGAGGGGGCGCTTCTCAAACCGGAGCATACAGCGGCGCTGACCGTTGCGGTGCTCTGCCTGTATCCCCTTCATAAAGAAGCCGCCCTGCAAATGCTGGAGTATCTGCAAGGCCCCAAGGGACTTTCCACATACGACAAGCAATTTTTGCAAGACCGCTTCCGGGATAAGGACTATGTTCCCAGATCCTATCTTGCAGGCGCGACCCCCCAGAACAATTATGAGCCATCAGAACCATATACTGTGACAGTGTTTGAAAATCCCTACAGCCGCGACCAGCTGGCAGACGGGTATCTGACGCTGCACATCCGCTCCGGCGGTGCTGACTCTCCCAGGCAGATCAAGCTGCGGAAGAAACCCTCCACAGGTCAGTGGTTCCTTTTGGAACAGTTCCTCCTGTCGGATATTCGTCCGCCTGTAGCTGCCGACCCGTGGGCTTGACAGAACCTCAAAAAGGCGGTGATGGGATGCGTCATATCAAAAAGGAATTCTTGACGGATCGTTCCACACCTGATTCATTGCACTTCTCCATGAGCTGCAGTGAATGCGGAAAGGAGTGGAACAGCACCCCCGTGACCTTCTCCAAGGCCGGCGTAGAACCGGCGACAGAAGGCAAGAAGATCATTTTTGAAACCTTGTATCAACGGGAAAAAGAGGCCGCGATGGAAAAGGCGCTGGAAGAAGCATCCAATGTCTTCAACCAATGCCCCATTTGCAAGCGGCTGGTATGCGATTACTGTTTCCTGATCTGTGATGATCTGGATCTTTGCGTGTCCTGCGCCACAAAGCTGCAGGAAAAAGGTGAACCGGTCATGCAATATGCATGAAAACTTGAAAGGAGATTTACATTATGGGTCTTTTGAAAGCTGCATTCGGTGCAGCCGGCGGTGTGCTGGCTGACCAGTGGAAGGATTATTTTGTGGCAGATGCTTTGCCTGCCGATGTTCTTGTAAGAAAGGGCATGAAAAAGGCGGGTGGTCGTTCCTCCAATACCAAGGGTACCGACAACATCATCACTTCCGGCTCTGTGGTCGTGGTGCAGGAAGGCCAGTGCATGATGATCGTCGATCAAGGTCAGATCGTAGAATTTGCCGCCGAGCCCGGCGAGTATACATACGATGCTTCTACCGAACCTACCATCTTCAGCGGAAATTTCGGTGAGAGTGTCAAACAGTCTTTTGCCGCCATGGGCAAGCGCTTCACCTTCGGCGGTGAGCCTGCCAAGGATCAGAGAGTTTATTTCTTCAATACCAAGGAGATCATGGGCAACAAGTACGGCACACCCGCTCCCATCTCCATTACGGCGCTGATAGACCGTGCCGTTTCCAGAACTCTGACC